>NZ_CP114065.1:3653374-3957821 GCF_027627575.1 Kribbella sp. CA-293567 | reverse complement strand
CGAGGTACTGGGCGGCCGGCCCGCTCTGGGTGAGCACGAGCCGCGCTCCCCCGTTGCCGTCCCGCAGGCGCCACGTCACCACTCCGTGCTGCCATTCGAAGCTCAGCTCGGTCGGCTCGACGGCAGTCCTGGCCGGTCCAGCTTCGATGCCTTCGGCAACCAAGCCGTGCAGTGCGGGCCAGACCTGTTCCTTCGGAGCGGTCAGCTGTCGCTCGAAGCGCAGACTGCCGTCGGTCAGCACTTCGCCGGCGTCCAGGCCGTACGTGCGGACGAAGTACTCGTGGAGCAGCGCGTAGTGCGCACGCGGGACGGGCGAGCCGCCCAGTGCTTCGTTGAGGGCGTCGAGGCAGAGGGTCCAGCCGGCGGTGAAGCTGGCCGAGCCGGGACGGTCGTCGTACGTCGCGGTGAGCGTGAGCAGGCAGCCGTCCGCGGTCGGGATCAGCTCCCAGCGCTGGATCTCCTCACCCCAGGTGAACTCGAGCAACCGGGGCGGGTCGTAGGCACGGATCACGCCGCTGTCGGAGTCCTCCTCCCCCTCGAAGGCGAAGGTGATCCGGCCGCTCAGCTGCAAGTCCAGCTCGACCGCGGCCGGGAACCAGGCGGCCAGCTCCGACGGCTCGGTGAGCGCGCGCCAGACCTTCTCGGCCGGATGGCGCAGGGCTCGCTCCATCCGCAGTACGGTCCGGCCGTTCTCGCTGGTCAGCTGCTCGGTCATGAGTCATATATACCCGATGCGGCATATACAGGGCAAGAAAAGGCCCGGCGGACGGATCCGCCGGGCCTTTCCGGTGACCTACTCCGAGCAGGTGTAGATGGTGGCGTTGTCGAGCCACCAGTTACCGGGGATCAGGTCGGCGAAGTCGGCGCCGTTCCCGTTCCAGCGGAACTTCACCAGTTCGCCGCTCAGCTGCGAGACGTCCAGCCGGCTGGTCTCCCAGCCGCCCGAGCTGCCGTGCCAGGCGGCCGGCTCGTCGTCGAAGTTCGGGTCGACGGTCGGCCCGTTCTTCCACGGCAGCGCCGAGCTGTCCTGCCAGGTCGTCCCGTTGTCGATCGAGTAGTCCAGCGTCGCGGTACCGGTGCGGACACCGAAGATGATGAAGACGTTGTAGAAGTTGTACGCGTGCGTGAAGCGCAGGTACGTCTTCTCGTTCTTGATCTTCATCGCGTTCTTGGTCTTCACCGTGATCGACGAGGCCGGGTCGGTGATCTGGCCGTACATCGAGTCGTTGCCGTCCGAGGTGTACGCCGTGTCGACACCGGCGTTCGGGTTGCCCTCGGCCTTGCCGAGCACCCAGCCCGCGCTCCGCTCGACGACGCCGTCCGGGTACTGCTTGAAGCTGGTCGTGATCAGGTTCTTGACCCTGGCGCCGGTGGTGTCGCAGACCGGGGCCTGGGCCGGCTTGCCGACCGTGGGCTCGAGGTCCAGCTCGGTGGCCTTGATGCCCTTCTCGACCTCGGCGCAGTCGGCCTTGGTCATCCCGCGGACGTCGTGCTTCTGGAGCACGTTGCAGACCGAGCGCAGGCCCTCGGCGAGGTCACCGTAGTCGGCGCCGCTGGTCAGCATCTTCTGGGTCTCGTGCCACAGCGCCTCGGACTTCGCGACACCGATCCCGGCCATGGTCTGGCCGTTGAAGGTGCCGCCGTCGGCGATCAGGAACGCCGCCTTGTTGCCGACGCCGGAGTTGAAGTGCACGCCGCCGTTGTCCTGGAAGAACTGGTCGTCGAACCAGTTGGCACTGGTCATCTTGTCCGGGTCGCCGAACGCGGTCGGGTCCTTCATCGACCGGATCGCGCCGAGGCTGGAGCCCTCACCCATCAGCCAGCGGTTGGCCTGGGTGTCGTCCGCGGACCCGTTGGTCAGGTCGACGAACTCGCCCATGATGTCGGACAGCGACTCGTTGATCGCGCCGGACTCCCACAGGTAGGCCAGGGCGGAGGTGTTCTGGGTGACGCCGTGGGTCAGCTCGTGACCGGTGATGTCGTCGGTGCTGACGCCTTCACCGAAGGCCATCTGCTCACCGTTCCAGAACGCGTTGGCGAACGGGCAGCCGCCGTCGACGCAGATCCGGACGGTACCGCGCAGCGCCTTGCCCAGACCGTCGCCGTAGTCGACGCCGATCAGGTCGGTCAGGTCGGTGCCGATACCGGTGAAGGTGTCGGAGGTGTCACCGAAGAACTCGAAGACCTGGTTGACGTCCGGGACCGAGGAGACCGGGCCGCCCTCCACCCGGGAGGCCGCGAAGACGCCGCCACCACAGCGGACGTCCTCGGCGCCGGTCTGGATGATGGTGCGGTTCGCGTCGCAGACCACGCGCTTGATGTGCTCGGTCATGTCCCAGGCGAGCAGGGTCTTGCCGGCCGACGCGTGCACCATCGCCTGCCAGCGGGTGTCGTTGGGGCCGGTCACGTCGTACAGGTAGACCGGGATCGCGACCGAACCCGGCTGCCGGGTGACGATGCTGAGGTCGAACCAGCGCGGTCCGTCCAGCTTCGCGGTGAGCTTCGACGCGTCCAGCTTGCCGCGGTCGGCGACCGACTTGACGGCGGCGTCCTGCGCGGTGGCCTTGGCGGCCTCGACCGCGCCGGCCTTCGGGAACGCGCCGTACGTCGCGAGCGCGACCTCGCCGTTGGCCGAGGACAGGGCGCCGGTCTTGTCCAGGTTGGTGACGATCTCGCCGCCGTAGACCTGGACGCCGTCGATGGTCTGCTGGAACCGGACCTGCGAACCGAGCTTGCCGAGCGAGCTCGACTTCGCGACCAGGTCGGCCGGGCGGGCCCCGAAGTACGGGGCGATCGCGGTGACCTGCGCCTTGGCGACGGCCACGGCGTCGGTCTTGCTGGTGGCGGAGCGGCCGGCCTTGGCGCCGACCGAGGCCGGTGCCTTCAGCGGGGCCGCGGGCCGGATCGAGTGGGCCCGGCCGGTCGCGTCGCGCTTGGTGACCAGGCCTTTGCCGCCGGCCTTCGGAGTTCCGACAGTGCGGATCTCCGGGCTCTTGGCGGCCGTGCTGCTGTCAGCGGACGGGACCGGCGCGCTGTTCGCGAGCCCCGGAGCCGTCAGGCTGAGTGAGACTGCGCCGACCGCGAGGCCGGCGAGCCAGGTGCGAGCTTTCACGAATGTTCCTCCCCTTGCCGTTATTACGCTGAGCGGGCGTAATCGCTGCAATCTGTCATCCGGTGAATCCCACGCGCGACCCGACGTGACGCATCTCACACCCAACCGTTTTCACGTCTCACGGACGGTCACTACAGCGTTGAAACACCCGCTCAGCAGGGCCTACGGAGAGTGCTGGCACTGCTGCGCCGCGACACCAGAAGGTCAATGACGGCAGGCCGCAAAGGGAGGCAGCCCTGCCCGGCGGACGACACCGGCCACCCCTCCGGGGTCGGCCTCGCGCACCGGACAGACCGCTGCGGCACCCCTGCATGACATCACGTCCAGGGGCGCCGCGCAGGTCGAGCCGGTTTCGCGTTCTAGGTCAGGTGGTCGTCGACGAGGTTGGCGAAGCCCGCCTGGCCGGTGGTGTTGGGGTGGTAGGACTCGCTGACCGGGTTCGACAGTCCGTTGATCCATTCGGGGCTGCCGCAGACCGCGTGCCCGACGAAGGCGGCGGTCGGGTTCACGAAGGTGTAGCCGGCCGCACTGGCGGCGGCCGCGATCTTGGAGTTCAGCAGATCGGCGGTCGCGTTCAGCCTGGTCATCTCGTCGGGACTGAAGAAGGTGGCCGCGTTGCAGTCGGTGCCGTTGAACAGCCGCGGGTAGCCGACGATGATCACCTTCGCCGTGGTCGCCCGCGAGCGCACGGTGGCGTAGAGGGTGTTGAGGCGGCCGGGGATCGTGTTGTTGATCGTTGCCTGCGCGGTGGTGACGGCACCGGTGCAGTTGCCGAGCCAGGACGGTTTGGCGCACTCGGTGATCACCGACGAGAAGCCGGCGTCGTTGCCGCCGACCTGGAGCGTGACCCACTTGACGCTGCTGTTCAGCGGGCCGAGCTGCTTGGCCGTGACGTCGGCGACCCGGGCGCCGGAACAGGCGACCGAGGTGAGCGCAGCACCGACGCGAGCCGCGTCGACGTACGGGTAGGACTTGGCCGAGCGCTGGCAGGCGCCGCTGTCGGCAAGGTAGGTGCGGGTGCCGACACCGGAGGCGTACGAGTCGCCGAGGGCAACGTAGACCGGCGCCGCCGCGTGGGCGGGAACGGAGGTGAGCAACGCAGTACCGAGAACTGTGGCGCCGACAAGACCGGCGAACTTCTTCTGCATGGGGCGGACCGCCTTTGCGATGGTGTGGGAGGAGACCAAGGCAGGGTGAACTGAGAGTCACCATCCACCACCGGTGAGTAACACGCAAGAGGTCGGTAAGAAATTCACCACGCCTTGCCCTGCGAGGTAACCAGCGTTGGCCCGGTCCTCTTCGTTCCTCGACCCCGCTGGCCTCGACTCGGCGACCTTTCAACTGCGAAGATCCGGGCTTCCCTGCCCAGACTTCAGGAGCTGACGATGGACGACGAGATTCAGCTGATCAGCGACGGCGACGGACTGGCGGTCATCGGGGAGCCGACGGCGGTCGAGCGCTTCCTCGTCTCGGAGGGACTGCCGTCGAAGGACCTGGGACTGCAGCGGCTCGGATCTGTTCTCAGCGCCGGGTCGGCAGCCGCACAGGCTGGTTCCGAGATCGCGGCCAACTCCGGTCGCTGGGTGAAGCTGACCAAGGAGTCCGCCGCGGCTGTCGACAAGTTCGGCCTGATGAAGGGGTCGGGCTCCGGGGTCAGCCGGGCTGTGGTGACCGACCGCGGCAAGATCAAAGGACTGGTCGAGTTCACGAAGGGGCCCGGGACGCTGCTGACCAACCCGGCGATGCTGGCTGGTGCTGCCGGGATCATGGCGCAGCTCGCGATGCAACAGGCCATGGACGAGATCACCGACTACCTGGCCGTGATCGACGAGAAGGTCGACGACGTACTCCGCGCCCAGAAGGACGCTGTGCTCGCCGACATGATCGGAGTGGACCTGGTGATCGAAGAGGCGATGACCATCCGCGAGCAGGTGGGCCGGGTTTCCGAGGTGACCTGGTCCAAAGTGCAGAGCACTACACTGATGATCGCCCGCACTCAGGCATACGTACTGCGGCAACTCGACGCGCTCGCGGAGAAGCTGGAGCGCGAGACCAAGCTCGGTGAGCTCGCCAGGACCTCGAAGGACGCGGAGTCCAAGGTCCAGGAATGGCTGGCTGTCCTGGCTCGGTGCTTCCAACTGCAGGACGCGATGGCCGTCCTCGAGATCGACCGGGTGCTCGACGCGGCTCCGGATGAACTCGACCGGCATCGCCTCGGCCTGCGGACCGCCCGGCACAACCGGTTGGAACTCATCTCTCGTAGCACTGAACGCCTGATGACCCGCATGGACGCGGCCGCCGGAACGGCGAATGCGAAGGTGCTGCTGCAACCGACCACGGCCCGTGAGGTGGTTCGGTCGAGCAACGTGGTGGTCGGCGCCGTCGCCGACTTCCGCGGGCGGCTCGGGATCGAGCACGAACGACAGTCGCTGGAGGCTCGGCGATGGGCTGACGCCGCCACGGAAGCGAAGGACAAGGCGCTCGAGACGGGAGCAGACGGCGTCGACGCCGCCAAACGCCTCGGCACCGAGACCTTCGGTCTGGCCAAGTCCGCAACGGGCAAGTTTTCCAGTCTGATCGCCGAGCGAGCACTCGGCCGACGCAAGGACGACAAGCCCGACCAGGATGGCTGAGCGAGCATCCAGCGGCTCACACCCGTCAGCACCTCTCTGAAGCCGGCTCCTGTCTTCGAGGCACCAGTTCAGTGCTCGGGGCCTGGGACGGAGAGGGGGTTGAAGCCGTAGGGGAGTTCGAGGCGGTGGGCTGTCATCAGGTCGGCGTTGCCGAGGAGGTCCCGGGTCTTGCCGTCGGCGACGATGCGGCCGGCGTCCATCAGGAGGCTGCGTTCGCAGAGCTGGAGGGCGTAGGGGAGGTCGTGGGTGATCATCAGCAAGGTGACGTCGAGGGACGAGAGGATGTCGGCCAGTTCGCGGCGGCTGGCGGGGTCGAGGTTGCTGGAGGGCTCGTCGAGGACCAGTACTTCGGGGCGCATCGCGAGCACCGTGGCGACGGCGACCCGGCGGCGCTGGCCGTAGGAGAGGTGGTGCGGGGCGTGGTCGGCGTGGTCCTGCATGCCGACCTGCAGCAGCGCCTCGTGCACGCGGTCGTCGAGTTCCGGGCCGCGCAGGCCCAGGTTCGCGGGGCCGAAGGCGACGTCGTCGCGGACCGTCGGCATGAAGAGCTGGTCGTCGGGGTCCTGGAACACCAGCCCGACCTTGCGGCGTACTTCGGGGAGGTGCTCGCGGTGCAGGTCCGAGCCGCCGATCTGGATCCGGCCGCTGCCACTGCCACCGGCGACCGAGCCGAGGATGCCGTTCAGGTGCAGGACGAGCGTGGTCTTGCCGGCGCCGTTCGGGCCGAGCAGGGCGACGCGTTCACCGGGCTGGATGGTGAAGTCGACGCCGTACAGGGCCTGGCGGCCATCGGGGTAGGCGAAGACGAGACGCTCGACATGGATCGATGGACCGCTCACAAACCCGCAAGCCTAGCCGCGACCGCGATCAGGACCGCGAGCAGGGAGATCGTCAGTCCTTCGACCCACTGGTTGCCGGCCGCGCCCGAGCTCGCGAGCTGCGGCATCCGGCCGGTGTAGCCACGTGACTGCATCGCCAGGTGGACCCGTTCGCCGCGCTCGAAACTCCGCACGAACAACGCGCCCACTCCCCCGGCGACGGCCTTCAGGTGACCGATCCTGCCACCGGCGTACCCGCGGGACTCCCGGGCGATCCGCATCCGGTGCAGGTCATCGGAAACCACGCTCAGGTAGCGCACCATGAAGGAGAGGATCGCGACCAGCGTCGACGGCAACCGCAAGCGCTCCAGGCCGGCGAGCAGGTCACGCGGTCCGGTCGACGCCGACAGCACGATCGCCGCGATCACGCCGAGGGTGCCCTTCGCCAGCACGTTCCACGCGCCGAGCACGCCGGACTCGGAGAGCGACAGCCCGAGTACTTCGACTCGCGGGCCCGTCGCGACGAACGGCAGCACCAGAGCGAAGACGATGAACGGCGTCTCCACCGCGAGACGGCGGACGACTGTTGTCACCGGCAACTTCGCCAGTACGACGGCGCCGGCCAGCAGCGCGGCGTACAGGGCGAAGGCCCAGAACACCGCGGCCGGAGTGGAGACGACGGCCAGCACGAAGACGAACAAGGCGACGATCTTGACCTGCGCCGGCAACCGGTGGATCCGGCTGTCGACCAGGACCAGCAAACCGTCTCCGGCCGGACCGCTCACGACCGTTGCGAGCGGAGCGAGGCGATCTTCGCGACCGCCAGGCCGACCACGATCGTCACCAGTACGCCGATGATGCCCGCCAGCGCGCCGGAGACCTGGCTGTTGCCGATGCCGCTCACCCCGTAGTCGGCCAGCGGGCTGCCGGCCACGGCCGAATCCTTGGCGGCGCTCTCGAAGCCCAGGGTCGCTCCGACGAACTCGAGGCCGTCGGGATGCGCGCTGGCGAACAGGCTGATCACCCCGGCGACCAGCAGCGTGGCCGCGACGGCGACCCCGTAGGACCGGCCGGCCGGCTTGGCCGCGACCGGACGGTCGGGTGAGACGGTCGAACTGTTGCCATCGGCATCGACCAGGACGAGATCGGCCTGCAGGTGCCGGGCCACGTAGACCAGGTCGGGCCGGGTCGCGACCACCGCGCTCAGCACGGCGGCGGTGATCACGGCCTCGCCGAGACCGACCAGGAGATGCCAGCCGACCATTGCCGTCGCCAGCTTGCCGATCGGGATCTCGACCGCTCCCCCGACCGCGTAGAGGCCGGTGAAGCACAGTGCCGCGACCGGCACCGAGATCAGTGCGCCGACGGTGGTCGCGGGCACCACGCTGCCGACCCGCTTGGGCATGACCTGCAGCAGCGCGCGGGTGACGAAGTACCCGACGATGACGGTGACAACTCCCATCAGGGTGATGTTCGTCCCGAGGGCCGTCAGCCCGCCGTCGGCGAACAGCAGACCCTGCACGAGCAGCACCGTCGACATCACCAGCACGCCTGTCCACGGGCCGACCAGCGCCGCGGCGAGCGCGCCGCCCAGCAGATGACCGCTGGTGCCGGCGCCGACCGGGAAGTTGACCATCTGGACGGCGAAGACGAAGGCGGCGGTCAGCCCGGCCAGCGCGGGGCCGGTCTCACGGATCTCCCGGTTCGCGCGCCGCAGGCTGAAGCCGACCGCGCCGGCGGCGATCAGGCCGGTCGCGATCGAGGTGGGCGCGTCGAAGAACCCGTCAGGTACATGCATGAGCACATTCTTGATCTTGCTGCGACCCGATCGCAACAAGGGTGCGATTACGGATGGTTACAGCTCCTGGAAGCCGCCGATCAGAGGATTCGGGAGGGTCCGGGCGTTGACCGGCGCGAGACTGTCGAAGGCCAGAGCGAGGTAGCGGCGCCAGGCTTCGGGGTGGGTGTCGAGGATCGGGGCCGCGGTCTGGTGGATGCCACCGAGCAGCAGGACGATGTCGGTGCCGGTGACGTCGTTCCGGATGGCGCCCTGCTCGCGGGCGCGGGCCGTCAGGACCTCGACGGCGCCGGCGAACCGCTCGATGCCCGCCCGGACCTCGACGTTCTGTAGCGACGGCCTGCCGACCACCTCGCAGAACGCGCGGTCGGCGGCGAGCGCTTCGACGCCGTCGGTCATCAGCTCGTGCAGGGCCTCCCCCGCGTCGGTCGCCTCCTGAAGCCTGTCCGCCGTCTCGATCAGCCGGGCGAGCAGCTCCAGCATGATCGCGGCCAGCAGCTCCTCCTTGGTCGCGAAGTGCCGGAACACCGTGCCCTTGGCGACCCCGGCCCGCTGGGCGATCTCGCCGATCGACACGTCGACTCCGCCATCGGCGAAGGCCGTCCGGGCCGCCTCGATCAGCAGGCCCCGGTTGCGCACCATGTCCGCCCTCATGGAACAACGGTACCAGCCAATATGACCAGGCGGTCAGGTTGTGCGTATGCTGAAGATGACCACACGGTCACTTTTCGGTTCGATCGAAGGAAGTCAGATGAACAGCACGCTGGAAGGCAGAGTCGTCCTCGTCACCGGGGCCTCGTCGGGAATCGGCCGGGCCACGGCGCTCGCGCTCTCCGGGGCCGGGGCCAGGGTCGCGGCCGGAGCGCGCCGGGTGGACCGGCTGAAGCTTCTCGCCGAGGCCGCGCCTGGTGAGGTCCTCCCCCTCGACCTGGATGTCGCCGACCAGCAGTCGGTCCAGGCCGCGGTGGCGGCGACCGTCGCCCGGTTCGGCCGTCTCGACACGCTGGTGAACAACGCCGGCCTGATGCTGAACGGCGCGATCCTCGGCGCGGACACCACCCAGTGGACCCGGATGGTCGAGACCAACCTGCTCGGCTCGATGTACGCCGTCCACGCGGCCCTCCCGCACCTGATCGAGGCCAAGGGCGCCGTGGTCCAGATCTCGTCGACCTCGGGCCGGACGTCGTCGGCGATGAGCGGCGCGTACTCCGCGACGAAGTTCGGCGTCAACGCCTTCGCCGAGGCGTTGCGGCAGGAGGTCACCACCCTGGGCGTGCGGGTGGTACTGATCGAGCCGGGCTTCGTCTCCACCGAACTGGCCGGCCACACCACCGACCCCGCCCTCCAGGCCATGGCCAAGGCGATGGCCGAGTCGATGCGGACCCTGCAGCCCGAGGACGTCGCCGGCGCGGTCCTCTACGCGCTGACCCAGCCTGACCACGTCGCGGTCAACGAGCTGCTCATCCGCCCGACGGATCAGGAGCGCTGACATAGGTTGGGTTCATGTATGTGATCGCGCACCTCAGTGACCCCCACCTCGACGGAACCGCCGCGGCGCGGGACCGGCTGCGCGCTGTCGCCGACTACCTGCGAGCGTTCTCCCGGCCTGTCGACGTGGTGCTGGTGACGGGCGATCTGGCCGATCACGGCCTCCCCGCGGAATACGCCGAGGTCGCGGCCGAGCTCGAGCTCGGCGTACCCGTGCTGATGCTGCCCGGCAACCACGACGTCAGCGCGCCCCTGCGGGAAGGCCTCGGCGTCGACTCGCCGGGCGAGGGTCATCCGGTGCACCAGGTGCGCTTCGTCGGGGCGGCCCGGTTCGTGCTGCTGGACACGTCCGTGCCGGGTGAGGATCACGGGCTGCTCAGCGCGGAGTCGCTCGAGTGGCTCGCCAAGGTGCTCGACGAGCCGGTGGACGGTCCGCTGTTCGTAGCGTTCCATCACCCGCCGAACGAGTTGCAGCATCCCGTGCTCGACCAGTGGATCCTCAAGGACGCCGAGCCACTGGCCGCCGTACTGCGGGACAAGCCGATCACCGCGATCCTCACCGGTCACGTCCACAACGGTGTCGCCACCACGTTCGCCGGCCACCCGCTCCTCGTTGCCCCCGGCATCAGGTCGACAGCGCCGCTGCCGTTCGAGCCTGCCGCGGCCAAGGCCCTGACCGACACCGACACCCCGCCTGGGCTGGCCCTCCACGTCGCCGCGGAAGGCCAGCCGCTGGTCACGGTCTACCGAGTCCTGCCCTCCTAGGCCTCACTGGCCCAGCCGCAGCTGAGGCCATGCCTCCGTGTCCCGGCGAAGCTGCCGGTCGTGGGTCGCGAGCACCACAGCCGCTTTGGTGAGCTGCAGCGCCTCGGTCAGCTCGTCGACCAAGGCGATCGACAGATGGTTGGTCGGCTCGTCCAGGAGCAGCACGTGCGGCCGAGCCGCCAGTGCCACAGCCAGGTCGAGCCGTCGCTGCTGACCCATCGACAGCTCCCCGATCGGCTTGTCGAGATCCCTGGCCGCCAGCAGTCCGAGGGAGACCAAGCCGTCCTGGTGAGACCGCAGCACGTCCCGCGCCCGGCCAGTTCGCGCCTGCGGCGACTCCTGCTCCAGCAACCGCACCCGAGCCGACGGCGACGCGTGAACCGAGCCGCTCGTCGGGTCGAGCCCTCCGGCCAGTACCGACAGCAGCGTCGACTTGCCGGACCCGTTGGGTCCGCTGACGACCAACCGCGCCCCAGCTTCGAGGTACACGGTCACCGGCTTCCGCAGCCGACCCTCGACCGTCACCTGCTCGGCCTGCAGAAGCGTCACGCCGGGTCGTGCCGGCAGCTCCGGCATCCGGAACCGTCGTGGTGGGGCCGGTACGGGAAGCGCGTGTTGCTCCAGTTCGTCGCGGCGGCGATTCACCGACCGTACGAGCGCCGGCGCACGAGTCGCCCGCTCGTGCCTGCCGTGCCCCTTCTCCGGCCGCCACCCCGACGACAGGCGATTCTGCGCCGCCGAAAGGTCCTGAGTGAGCCGGGCATGCTCCGCCTGTTGCTGCTCGTACTCCGCTGACCAGCGTTCGCGCTCGGCCAGGCGGCCTTCCTGGTAGCCGGGGAAGCCGCCGCCGTACACCCGTGGCTTGCCGTCCCAGCTCGGGTCGAGGTCGAGCATGGTCGGCGCCACGTCCGACAACAGCGCCCGGTCATGACTGACCAGCACCACACCACCGGGATAGGCCTTGAGTTGGGTGGTGAGGAACTCGAGCCCGGCCAGGTCCAGGTGATTGGTCGGCTCGTCGAGGAGCAGGAAGTCGTGACCTGCGCCGAGCAGGCACGCGAGCCGGACCCGGTAGCGCTGACCGACCGACAGTTCGGCCAGTCGCCGGGACCGGTCGGTGGCCGCACCGAGGCTTTCGAGGGCCAGGTCGACCCGCCGGTCGGCGTCCCACGCTTCGAGGACCTGGGCCGCGTCGAGGGCGGCCGCGTACGCCTCCGCCGCGCCCGGCGAATCTTGCGCGAGTGCGCTGGAGGCGTCGTCGAGGGCCCGCAGTACGGCGCGGACGTCGGCGAGTTCGAGGTCGATGACGTCGCCGACCGTGCGGTCGCCGACCGTGGACATCTCCTGCTCCGCGACGCCGACCGTGCCGACCCGCTGAACAGTCCCGGCATCCGGCTCGAGGACGCCGGCCAGGATGTGTAGCAGCGTGGACTTGCCCCGCCCGTTCTCGCCGACAACGCCCCACCGCGACTGCGGTGAAACGGTCAGGTCGATGCCGGAAAGGACGGTCCGGCCGCCTCTGACGCTGTGAATGCCGCTGGCTGTGAGCTGTGCCCGGGCGCGCGCGGGCAGGGTGATCTGAACAGACATCTCTTCTTCTCTCTCCGAACGGACTGATAGCCGGTGCGGAGAGTGCTCAGACGAAGAAGAAGTAGTGCATGCGGCAACGGTAGCAACGAAAAGGAGGCAGGTCAGGCGAATTTCCGCCTGCCCTGCCTCCTGGTGCCGTGATGGCTCAGAAGTTGATCATGTGCCCTTCGAGACCGTGGAAGGCCTCCTGCAACGCCTCGCTCAGGGTGGGGTGGGCGTGCACGTTGCGGGCCAGTTCCTTGGTGGTCAGGTCCCACTTCTGTGCCAGGGTCAGCTCGGGCAGCAGTTCGGTGACCTCGGGGCCGATCAGGTGCGCGCCGAGCAGTTCGCCGTACTTCGCGTCGGCGATCACCTTGACGAAACCGTTCGGGTCGCCCAGGCCGTGCGCCTTGCCGTTGGCGGTGAAGGGGAACTTCGCGACCTTCACGTCGTAGCCCTTCTCCCGGGCCTGCTCCTCGGTGTAGCCGAAGCTGGCGATCTGCGGCTGGCAGAAGGTCGCCCGCGGGATCATCACGTGGTCGAGCTCCATCGTCTCGACCCCGGCGATGGTCTCGGCCGCGATCACGGCCTGCGCCTCGGCGGCGTGGGCCAGCATCAGCTTCGCGTTCACGTCACCGATGGCGAAGATGTTCGGCACGTTGGTGCGCAGCACCCCGTCGGCCTCGATCGCGCCGCGTTCGGTCAGCTTGACGCCGATCTTGTCCAGTCCGTAGCCGTCGACGCGGGGCTGGAAGCCGATCGCCTGCATCACCTTGTCGGCCTCCAGCGTCTGCTGGTTGCCGTCCTTGCCGGTGACGGTGACCTTGACCTTCTCGCCGGAGTCGTCGATCGAGTCGACCCGGGTGGAGGTGAGTACGTCGACGCCGAGCTTCTTGTACGCCTTGGCGAGCTCCTTGGAGACCTCGACGTCCTCCAGCGGGACCATCCGGTCGAGGAACTCGACGATGGTCACCTTCACGCCGTAGTTCGACAGCACGTAGGCGAACTCGACGCCGATCGCGCCGGCACCGGCGATGATGATGCTGCCCGGCAGCTCCTCGGTGAGGATCTGCTCTTCGTAGGTGACGACCTTGTCACTCAGCTGGGTGCCCGGCAGCAGCTTGGTGGTCGCGCCGGTGGCGATGATGCAGTTGTCGAAGGTGACGGTTTCGGAGTTGCCGTCGTTCAGCGACACGTCCAGGGTGTTGGCGTCCACGAAGGAGCCCCACCCGTCGAACTCGGTGATGTTGTTCTTCTTCATCAGGAAGTGCACGCCCTTGACGCGGCCGTCGGCCACCTTCCGGCTGCGCTGCACCGCCGTCGGGAAGTCGAAGCTCACCTCCCCGCTGATCCCGAAGGTCTTCGCCTCCTTGCGGAAGATGTGCGCCAGCTCCGCGTTCCGCAGCAGCGCCTTGGACGGGATGCAGCCCACGTTCAGGCAGACACCGCCCCAGTACTTCTTCTCGATGATGGCGGTTTTGAGCCCGAGCTGGGCGGCGCGGATCGCCGCGACGTACCCACCCGGGCCGGCGCCGAGGACAACAACGTCAAAGTGCGAGGCCATGGCCGAAATCCTAGTCGCTGGCACCAGCCTTTCCCGCCCCGGGTTCCGTAAGGACCGTCGGGCGCCTACGCTGGGGCAGGCACGGGGGTGGTCCTCTTTCCGTGCGCGCGTGAGGCGCCCGTCGGTCGGGATTCGGTCACGAGGACATGGGGGGCTCGATGCTGGGCAACGGCCGCAGACTGCGCCTCGCCGCACTCGGCGCGGTAGTGGCAGTCCTCGCGTTGCCCACGTACGCCGCCTTCGCCGACCCGCCTCCGCCCCCGCCGGCCTCCGTGACGGACGTGAACCGGTCGCTCGAGCAGTTGCAGGCCGAGGCCGCGGCCATCCAGATCGACGTCGCCAAGGCCACGGTCGCCTACACCAACGCCCTGAAAGTCTCGCAGACCGCCGAGGTCGCCGCCAAGAAGGCGGAAGCGTTCGCGAACAGCACCCAGAACAAGTCGCAGGACGAGCGCCGTCGCCTCGGTCTGCTCACCGCGCAGGCCTACCAGCTGGGCATCCCGACGGTGCTGGGAACCGAGTCGATGCTGTGGTCGCTCGCGCCGATCGCCGACAACCTGCAGGAGATCGCCGACCGCCAGACCGCGATCAGGCAACTCGGCAGCACCCAGGTCGCGCAGTACAAGGCAGCCACGGCCGCCGAGTCGACAGCCGGTACTGCGACCGCCGACGCGGCGGCCAAGCGTGCTGCGGCCGACAAGGCGACGCAGACCGCCAACGAGCTCGGCAAGACGGTCCGCGAGAAGGCAGCCAGCGCGGCGATGGCCATGGAGGGCCAGCTGGCCGACCTGGCCGGCGCGACGCAACTTTCCAAACAACTCCAGGCCACGCGCAACCAGCAGGCCCAGGCCGGCTGGCAGACCTATCTGGCCGAGCTGACCGCCGCCAAGGTCAAGCCGCCGGCCGCCGCCACGATCAAGAACCCGTTCGACCTGCCGGCCGGGCTCGCGCAGTACAAGATCGCTGGTCAGCCTGTCCCGGGCACGGCCGCCATCGCCGCCGGAGGGCGAGCCCTCCGAGTCCTGCCGGCCGAGACGATCCGCGCGGTCAACCAAGCCTTCTCACTGATGGGCAAGCCGTACGGCGTAGGCGGCACCGGCCCGGACAAGTACGGCTGTCTCGGAGCGGCACGAGCCGCTTGGCAGCCCTACACGACCCTGGCGGGCCTCGCGACGTCGGTGTACAGCGGCTATCAGAAGGTCCCCAACGCGCTGGTTCAGCCGGGAGACATCCTGCTGATCGGCAGCCGCTCGGTCGGCCTCTTCCACGTGGGCATCGCCCTCGACAACGCCGAGATGATCGCCGCGGACGAGGCCAGAGGCTCAGTGGCCGTCAGCTCCATCCCCGACAGCCTGTACGCCGCCCTGCGGCCGACCCTCGGCAAGCCGGCCAAGGCGCAGGTCGCACCGGCCACCACCGCCAGCGCCGCGTCCTTCCGCTGCGGCAACACCGCCACCACCGTCGATGTCGGCACCGGCGCGTGGACCTGGCCGCTGGCCGAGGGCACCTACGAGATCGGTACTCCGTTCGGCCAGTCCGGCGCGCTGTGGTCCAGCGGCATCCACACCGGCCAGGACTTCCCCGCAGCCATGGGTACGCCGGTCCGCGCCGTCACCGCCGGCACCGTCCGGGTCGAGCACCCGGCCTGGGCGGGCAACCTGGTCCGCATCGACCACGGCAACGGGCTAGAGACGCTCTACGCGCACCTGAGCGCGGTCGACGTCGCCGACGGCGCTACCGTCACGGCAGGCCAGCGCATCGGGGCAGTCGGTTCGGAAGGCAACTCGACCGGCGCCCACCTGCACTTCGAGGTACGCCTCGGCGGAGACACGGTCAACCCGATGCCGTTCCTCGCGACCGGTGGCACGAGTGCCGGCTGGGGTGGCTACAGCAACGGTCTGATCCCGCAGTCGCAGCTGTGCGGTCTCGCCAACGGACACATGCTGCGGTGCGACGCCGCCACGGCGTACCAGCAACTCTCCACCGCGTACCGCCAGGCCTTCGGCAAGAGCCTGTGCATCACCGACTCCTACCGCTCCTACTCCTCGCAGGTCGGCCTGTACGGTCGCAAGCCGTCCCTGGCCGCTCTGCCCGGCACGTCGAACCACGGCTGGGGTGTGGCCGTCGACCTTTGTGGCGGCGTGGACAAGTTCGGTACGGCGCAGTACCGGTGGATGGTCGCGAACGCGGGCACCTACGGCTGGGTGAACCCCAGCTGGGCCAGGCAGGGCGGCAATCGCGAGGAGCCCTGGCACTGGGAGTTCGGGAACCCTCGCACCTAGTAGTCGGGCCGGAAACCACGGCAAACCTTCAGGGTTCCGGCCCACTCAGGACGTAGGCTGGGCCCGTGGCCGAGCAGACCAGTCCCGACCGCACGGACGACAACATCACGCTGGACGCCCAGGACGATCGCTGGGAGTGGCGGCGCAAGATCCGTGCGAATCCGCGCAAACACCTGATCTACCGGATCGGTGTCGGCGTCGTCGGCGGCATCCTGGTGATCGCCGCACCGCTGACCGGGTGGCTGCCCGGCCCGGGCGGCATTCCCTTATTCATCGCCGGTCTGGCGGTGCTGGCCAGCGAGTTCGAGTGGGCCCAGCGCCTGCTCTACCGGGTCAAGGACTGGGTCAAGACGTTCACCACCTGGACCGGCAAGCAGCCGGCCTGGCTCAAGGCACTCGGCACGCTGTTCCTGTTCCTGTGCGTGCTGGTGGGAATGTGGCTCTACATGGGCGTCCTGGGAGTGCCGGGCTGGCTGCCCGACTCGTGGGAGACGTTCCTCCACAAGCTCCCCCTGCTCGGCTGAGCCTGCCGAGGGCGGCGCCGGTCAGCACTAGAGCAGCGTGGGCAGCAGTTCGGCGAGCCGCCGGTAGTCCTGCGGGCTGTTGTAGGCGTGCGCCGAGAGCCGGACGAAGACGCGGGTGTCGAACGCCGTCAGGGTGATCTCCGCCTTGAGGTCACGCGACACCTTCGTCTTGAAGGCCTCCCCCGCCTCGGGTGACGGGATGCCGTCGAAGGGCAGCTCGACCAGGCGCATCGTGGCCGCGGGGTGCGCGACCTCGGCGACCGAGGTCCCGACCGCCTTGGCGACCACCCGGGCTCCTTCGTCGATCATCGCCGACAGCTCCGAGCGGCGGCGTGGCCACTCCAGTTCGGCCAGCACCCGCAGCGATTCCGGCGCGGCGATCCAGGGCGCGTAGTCGGCGGTGCCCTGCTGGTCGAACCGCTCCGGCAGCCGCTCGTCGTGCTCCGACCAGCTGACGATCAGCGGCAGCGTCGCGGTACGCCACTTCTCGGCCACCACGAAACCGGCGGTCGCGCGCGGCGCGGCCGGCCACTTGTGGAAGTTGCCGGTCCAGAAGTCGGCGCCGTCCTCGGCAGGAGCGTCCAGCAGCGCGGGCGCGTGGGCGCCGTCCACGATCGACGGGATCCCGCGCGACCGGCACAGGTCGGCGATCCGGCGGATCGGGAAGACCATCGCGGTCGCCGAGCTGATCTGGTCCACGACCAGCGCCGCGGTCCGGTCGTCCAGCGCCGCCTCCAGGGTGGCCAGAACCGAGTCGTCGTCGGCCTCGAGCGGGACGTCGACCATCACCACCTCGGCCTGGTTGGCCCGGGCGAACCGCTCGGCGGCGTACCGGACGGCGCCGTAGGCGTGGTTCGTCAGCACGATCCGGCTGCCGGGCGGGATCGGTACGGTGGCCAGCGCCGCGGTCACCCCCGCGCTCGCGTTGGAGACCAGCGCGAAACCGGCCGGGTCGGTCCGCAGAAAGGAGGCGAGCTCCAGCCGGCCGGCGGTCAGGCGCTCGGCGACCGAGCGGAACCAGCGCATCGGGTTGGCCTCGGTCTCGGCCCGGAGCGCGGCCAGCAACTCCTGCGTACGGCGCGGGACAGCGCCGTACGAGCCGTGGTTCAGGTGCAGCAGGTCAGGGTCGAGGGTCCACAGGTCGGGGCGGGGGCTGAGTACCGTCACCATCGCAACGGTACATACTTCTCGGCGTGTATCCCTACCTCGACCACGAGGGGCCGATCGCGATGGCCCACCGCGGCGGCGCTCTGCACCCGGCGAACCTCGGCTACGAGAACTCGATGCACGCCTTCGAGCACGCGGCCGGCCTCGGCTACCGCTACCTCGAGACCGACCTGCACGCCACCAGCGACGGCGTCGTCGTCGCTTTCCACGACCACCGGCTGGACCGCGTCACCGACCGGACCGGGGTGATCTCCGAGCTGCCCTGGTCGGAGGTGCGGCAGGCGCGGATCAACGGGCACGAGCCGATCCCGCTGCTGTCCGACGTGCTGGAGCGCTTCCCCGGCATCCGGCTCAACCTGGACATCAAGGCCGACAACGGCGTGCTGCCGGCCGCGAAGGTGCTGCGCGACCACGACGCGATCGACCGGGTCTGCGTCTCGTCGTTCTCCCAGGCCCGGGTCGAGCTGATCAGGCGGGAACTGGGCGAGCGGCTCGCCACCGGCTTCGGGCAGCGCGAGATCGCCCGGCTGCGCTTCGCGCCGTACCGGATGGCGTCGGCGGGCGCGTGCCTGCAGATCCCCGAGTACTACGGCCGCGTGCGCGTCCTGACCCCCGGGCTGCTGCGGCGCGCCCACGCACGCGGCAAGCAGGTGCACGTCTGGACCGTGGACGACCCGGCCACGATGCGGCGACTGCTCGACGCCGGCGTCGACGGACTGATCACCGACCGGACCGACCTGCTGCGCGACGTGCTGATCGAACGGGGCCAGTGGGTCACACCGTGACCACGATCAGGTGTCCGGCTCGACCTCACACCTGCCACACTCCTCCGCATGGGAATTCTCTCGGCTCCGGCAGGTGTCGACAAACGCGAGTACTGGGGCTTCAGCCTCTATGACTGGGCCAACTCCGGCTACGTGACCACGGTCGGCACGGTGCTGTTCGCGCCGTACCTGACCTCCGTGGCCGAAGAAGCCGCCTGCGGCCGGGTCGGTACCGCGGAGGACCCCTGTACGACGAACCTCCAGGTGCTCGGCCTCGGCATCGCCCCGGGCTCCCTGGCGTTCTACGTGGTCACGATCGCGACGCTGCTCTCCGCGCTGGTGCTGCCGATCGTCGGCGCCGTGGCCGACCGGTCGCCGCGCAAGAAACTCCTGATGTGCGGCTTCGCCTGGTCCGGCTCGCTGGCCGCCTGCTGCATGGTCTTCGTCGCCGACGGCCGCTGGGCACTCGGCGCGTTACTGCTGTTCCTCGGCAACCTGTGTCTCGGCTCGTCGATGGTCGTCTACGACTCGATCCTGGTCGACATCGCCGGGCCGGACGAGCGCGACGACGTGTCCTCCCGGGCCTGGGCCTTCGGCTACCTCGGCGGTTTCGTCCTGCTGGCGATCAACCTCGGTGTGGTCACCGGCCACGAGGCGCTCGGCCTCGACACCACCACCGCGGTGCGGCTCAGCCTGCTGAGCGCGGGACTGTGGTGGGGCCTGTTCACCCTGGTGCCGTTCTTCAAGCTACGGAACCGTCCACCGGCCAGCGTCGTACCGGTCGGTGACGGCAGCCTGGTCAAGCAGAGCTTCGGGCAGCTGTTCGCGACGCTGCGGCACTTGCGGACCTACCCGATGACGATGCTGTTCCTGGTCGCCTACCTGTTCTTCAACGACGGCATCCAGACCGTCATCTCGGTCTCGTCCACCTACGGCGAGAAGCAGCTCGGGTTCGAGACCCAGGTGCTGATCATGACCATCCTGCTGGTCCAGTTCATCGCGTTCTTCGGCGCGCTCGCCTTCGGCCGGTTCGCCCGCCGCTTCGGCACCAAGCGCACCATCATGGGCGGCCTGGTGGTCTGGATGCTGATCGTGGTCGCGGGCTTCCTGCTGCCGGCCCGGCAGATCGTCCCGTTCCTCGCGATGGGCGCCGCCATCGGGATCGTGCTCGGCGGCACCCAGGCGCTGTCCCGCTCGGCCTTCAGCCAGCTGATCCCGAAGGGGCGCGAAGCGGAGTACTTCAGCCTGTACCAGGCCGGAGAGCGCGGCACCTCGTGGCTCGGCACCCTCGTCTTCGGCCTGGTCCATCAGCTCACCGGCTCCTACCGTCCGGCGATCGTTGCTCTCGGCCTGTTCTTCGTGGTCGGTCTGGTGCTGCTCAGCCGCGTCGACATGCGTCGCGGGATCGCGGAGGCCGGCAACGCCCAGCCGACCCTGATCTGATCCCGGTCCGCGTTCCTAGGTCGCGTTCGGGCCGACGTCGGCCGCGGTGAGCGGGCGGCGTACGAGGGTGGCGGTCGAGTACTCGTCGGCGCCCACGTCGTACGGCGCTGTCCGGGGCTGGCCGTCGACATCGTCGGTGACGCGGGACGAGTGGTTCATGCTGGTCGCGTTGATCGCCGCGCTGCCGCTGCCGAGCCGGTACACGCCGTCCGTGCCAGCGGAGAGTTTCGGGTCGGCACGGGTGAAGCCACCGGACGGGATGTTGCCGTTGGACGCCGAGCCCCACAAGATGTTGCCCGACCAGGTGATTCCACCCAGGTACGGCATGTCGACCAGGTCGCCGCTGGAGCCGACCAGCAGGTTGTCCGAGATCCGGCAGGCCAGCGGAGCGAGCGCGCGCTGGCTCTCGCCGACGAGTCCCTTGCCGTTGTCGCGCAGCGTGTTGAGCACGATCGTCACCCGGTCGGGCGCGTCGTTGCCCTTGCGCGAGGTGCTCGACTCGCCGTCGAAGTGGTCCCGGACCGAACCGCTGCCGAGCACGATGCCGGCGTCGTCGACCCCGTCGACGTAGTTGTTCACGATCAGGTGGTCGTTGCCGTAGATCCGGATCCCGTTGCCGCCGGCCAGCAAGTGGTTGCCTTCGACCCGGTTGTTGTTGCCGTGCCGCAGCACGATGCCGCCGGTGGACGAACGCAGCGTGTTGTAGCGGACCGTGTTGCCGGACGACTTCACCGAGATGGCTTCGGGATCACCGTTCGCCCGCTCGAACAGGTTGTACTCGACCGTCGCGCCGGCGCTGCTCAACGCCCGGCCGCTGTCCCCGAGCCGGATCGGCTCACCACCGTTGTCACCGCCGAACGAGTGGTCCCGGAAGTGGTTTCGCAGGATGTGGGTCCGCTTCGCCATCACCGTGCTCGAAGGGCCGTCTATCACCAGGTAGCAGCCGGCCGTGGACTTGTCGTGGAAGACGTTGCGGTCGACCTTCACGTCGTCGCCGCGGACCACCAGCGAGTGGCTGGCAGCCGAGCCGAGCTGGAAGTCGTTGCGGGTGATCCGGATCCGGGTGCAGCTGGACGGCAGGTCGAACGAGCTGGTCTGCTGGAAGACGAACCCGGAGACCGTGACGTACGACGAGTTCGACATCACGAAACTCTTCGAACCGGTCAGTGTCACCCCGCCGCGGGTCTCGGCCTGGATGGTGATCGGCGCCGAGCTGGTGCCGTTGCGGCCGCTGACCGTGATCGCGGACGACACGGCGTACGTGCCGTTCGCGAGGGTGATCGTGGTGCCGGCCGTGGCGGAGTTGATGGCCGACTGGAGCTGGGAGATCGAGGTCACCAGGGCGGTCGTCTTCGCGACGGCCGTCCCGGGTCCGGCCAACTGCAGGGTGACGGCAGCGGCGCCGATGCTGCCGAGAAAGGTACGACGATCCATGACAAGTCTCCTCAACCGTTGGGGCGGTACAGCTTCCGGTACTCGCTCGGCGTCACCGAGCTGACTTGACGGAACACCTTGGAGAAGTACGACTGGTCCATCCCGACCTCCGCCGCGATCTCCTCCATCGGCCGGGTGGTGGACGCGAGCTCGCGCTGCGCCCACTCGATCCGGACCCGCTTGATGTACTGCTTGGGCGACAACCCGAACTCGGTCCGGAACCGCCGGACGAAGGTGGCCAGGTCCTGACCGAAGTGCGCGGCCAGTTCCTCCACGGTCAGCGGCGTCCCGAGGTTCTGCTGGATGTACTGCGCGACGCTCGACTCACTGGTCTGCTGGGTCGCGAGCCGCACCGAGCCGGGCGGCGCGCTGTCCAGGTAGTGCGCGAACAGCGCCGTGAGCGCCGACCGCAACCGCAACGGGGTCGCCAGACCGGGCGGATCGCGATCGGCCGCGCCGACCTGCTCGAACAGCGCGCCGGCCTCTTCTGGGGCCTTGCTCTTCACGATGTACGGCAGCGTCAGCACGTCGCCGATGTCACGGTCGCCGATCAGCGCCGAGAAGTGCAGCCAGTGCTTGCGGAACACGTTGTCGCTGATCGTCTCGTAGGAGATCGGCACCTCCGCCGGCAGGTAGCACAGGTCCCCGGGCTCGGGGTAGAGCTCCTCCTCCCCGACCACCAGCCGCCCCTCGCCTTCGAGGATCAGGTACAGCCGCGAGAACGGGTCGGGTTGCAGCGGCCGCGACCACTCCCGATGCACCCGGGTGATGCGCGCGGCGACCACCAGATCCAGCCGGAGCCGATCGAGTTGGGTGCGGATCAGTTCGTCCTCACGCCGGGTGGTGGCGGGAGCCTGGGTCCGGATCATCGGGCGTTCGGTCCGACGTCGGCAGGCGTCAGCGGGCTCAGTCCCGGGCGTCGTCGCGAGAACTCGTCGGCCCCCACGTCCACCCGCCCGGTACGACGGTCGCCGTCCAGGTCGCAGTCGACGTCCCGGTAGGACTGGCTGGCAGCGTTGATCGCCGGGCTGCCCGCGGTGAGCCGGCGGATACCGTCGGCCCCGGCGGCCAGTCTCGGGTCGACCCGTCTAAAGCCGCTGACCGGGGCGTTCCCGTCGGTCGCCGTACCCCAGTGGATGTTGCCGGCCCAGCTGATTCCGTCCTGGAAAGGCATGTTGACCAGTTGACCGGTGCTCGCCTGCAGGAGATTGTCAGTGATGGTGCACCCCAGCGGCGGCAGGGTCCGGTGGCTCTCACCGCTGATCGCGGTCTCGCAGTCCAGCACGGTGTTGAGCGCGAGCTGGACCCGGTCGGGCGCGTCGTTGCCGCGCCGCGACGCCGGGGTCTCGCCGGGGAAGTGATCGCGGACGTTGCCGCTGCCGAGCACGATCCCCGAGCCGGCCACCTGCTCGATGTAGTTGTTCACGATCCGGTGGTCGTCACCGTAGATCCGGATCCCGTTCCGGCCGGACAGCAGGTAGTTGCCCTCGACCCGGTTCGCGTTGCCGTGCCGCAGCACGATCCCGCCCAGGCTGTCGCGGATCGTGTTGTGCCGGATCACGTTGCCCGACGACTTCACCGAGATCGCCTCGGGGTCGCCGTTGGCGCGCTCGAACAGGTTGAACTCGACCACGGCACCGGCCGTCGACAGTGCCCGCGGGCTGACGCCGAGCCGGATCGGCTCACCGCCGTTGTCGCCGGGGAAGCTGTGGTCGCTGAAGTGGTTGCGGTAGACGTGGACGCCGGTGGCCATCGCGTCGGTGCCGGCGCCCTCGATGCCGAGGTAGATGCCCAGCGTGGTCTTGCCGTGGAAGGCGTTGTGGTCGACGGTCGAGTGGTCGGCCCGGACCATCAGCCAGTGCAGGCCCTCGACATCGGCCAGCTGGAAGTCGTTGCGGGTGAGGCGGATCCGCTTGCAGTCCGGCGGCACCTCCAGCGTGGTGCTCTGCCGGAACGCGAACCCGCTCAGAGTGAGGTCCGACGACCCGGTCAGGACGAAACTCTGCTCCCCGGTCAGCACCACTCCACCGGGGCACTCCGCCCGGACGGTGATCGGCCGGCTCGGCGTGCCGCGCTTGCCGGTGATCGCGATCGGCGTACCGGCCGGGACCGGGTAGTGGCCGTTGGCAACGGTGATCAGAGTGCCCGGGCCCGCGGTCGCGAGCGCACGCTGCAGCTCGTCGAGCGATCGGACGTACCGGCGGTCCAGGGAACGCGCGGAGGCGGGCAGTCCTGCGGTCAACGACACTCCAGCCAGTCCGGCAGCGACAGTGCCGGCGGTGATGAACTTGCGGCGGTTCATGAGTTCTCCAGTCGGGCGGATGCAGCTCAGGCGGATGGAGTCAGGAACAACTCGATGACGGGTACGGCGACCTCGGGGCGGCGTACCGGCAGTTGGAGGGTGAGCGTGCCGGGCGGCTGACCGCCCGGCTGGGTGTTCTCGTGCAACCGGCTCGGGTCGGGCTCGACCAACTGGATCTCCGAAGCGTCCGACAGCAGTTGCGCGTAGCCGACCCGGCCGGCGAGTCCGGGCAGATGCACGTGCTTGAACGGCCAGCTGAGCAGGTGCAGATAGAGCCGGTCACCGGCTTGGGTGTAGCGGCAGTCCGGTGGCGCGACGAACGCCGATGCGCCGCACCCCCGGATCGACCGCTCGTGCAGCCGCATCCACTCGCCGATCGCGGCGAGCGTGGCCTCGGCCGACGGATCGATTCGACCGCGTCCGTTCGGTCCCACGTTCAGCAGCAGATTGCCGTCCTTGGAGACACCGTCGATCAGCATCCGGATCAGCAGGTCCGGAGTCTTGTAGTCGAAGTTGTCCCGGTCGTAGCCCCAGCTCCCGTTGAGCGTCTGGCACGCTTCCCACGCGATCGGCCCGTCAGGGCCTGCCATCGGCCCGGCGGGCTGGTACTGCTCCGGCGTCACGAAGTCGCCGGGCAGCCCGGTCCGGTCGTTGACCAGGATGTCGGGCTGCAACTCGCGGACCATCGCGAGCAGCTCCGCGGCACCCCACTCCTCAGCGCCCTTGCCGCCCCAGGTGTGCGAGCGGCCGGCGTACGAGAAGTCGAAGAAGAGGTAGTCGATCTGGCCGAAGCCGGTCAGCAACTCCCTGACCTGACCGTGCAGATACTCCCGGTACTCCGCCAGGTCCCGACCGGCTGCCTGCGCCTTGTAGTTCTCGTCGTCGCGCTGCGGGTGCAGCCCGTCGACCGGGAACGACGGGTGGTGCCAGTCGATCAGCGAATGGTAGAAGCCGACGTTCAGCCCCTCGGCCCGGCACGCATCGACGAACGGCTGCAGCAGGTCCCGCCCGTACGGCGTGTTGGTCACCTTGTAGTCGGTCAACGCGCTGTCCCACAGGCAGAAACCGTCGTGGTGCTTGGTCGTCAGTACGACGTACCGCATGCCGGCGTTGCGTGCCGACCTGGCCCACTCACGCGGGTCGTAGAGATCCGGGTCGAAGTGCTCGAAGTACCGGGCGTACTGCTCGTCGGTCATCCGCTCGCGGTTCTTCACCCACTCGTGCCGGGCCGGCAGCGCGTAAAGACCCCAGTGGACGAACATGCCGAACCGGTCGTGCCGGAACCAGGCGTTGGACATCGCAATCAGCCTTTCAGGGCGCCGGCGGTCAGACCGCGGGCGAACGAGCGCTGGAAGAACAGGAACACCATCACCGACGGCAGCAGCGCGAGCAACGAGGCGGCCATCACCACGCCGGGCGTGACGACCGGGTCGATGCGCAGCGTCCGCAACGCCAGCGGCAGCGTGTACGAGTCGGAGTTGGTGGCCACCAGCAACGGCAGCAGGTACTGGTCCCAGATCATCGTGAAACCGAAGACACCGATCACGCCGAGGGCCGGCTTGCACAGCGGCAGGATGATCTGCGCGAAGATCCGGAACTCGCCGGCGCCGTCGATCCGGGCCGCCTCCTCGAGCTCCTTCGGGACGTCCTTCATGAACTCGGTCATCACCAGGATCGAGAACGCCCAGGCGCCCAGCGGCACGATCATGCCGGCCAGCGTGCCCATCAGGTTGAGGTGCACCAGCGGCAGGTCGGCCAGGACCAGCGTCAACGGCAGCGCCAGGATCTCCTCGGGCAGCATCATCGTGGCCAGGATGGCGACCATCACCAGCGTCATTCCGGGGAAGATCTTGCGGGCCAGGGCGTAGCCGGCAAGAACCGAGACGGCGACCTGGAGCAGCAGCCCGAAGCCGACCACGAAGAACGAGTTGAACAGGTACTTCAGCACTCCGTGGTCGAAGGCGATCCGGAAGTTGTCCAGCGTCGGGCTCTTCGGCACGATGCTCAGCTGGGTCGGGTCGGACACGTGGTTGAACGAGCTCACCAGCAGCGCCAGCAGCGGGCCGGCGAAGACCACGAACAGGCCGGCGTACACGACGAACTTCACGGCCTTGGCGACGGCGCCCTTGCTCTCGGTGAGACCGAGCGCGGTCTCGGTGGCGGCGCTCATACGGCCCTCCTCTTACGCAGCAACTGGACGCAGACGGTCAGGATCAGGGTGGCGACGAAGAGCAGGACGGCACCGGCCGACCCCACTCCCAGCCGGTTCTGTTCCAGCCCCAGTTTGTAGATCAGGGTCATCACGACCTCGGTCGAGCCGTTCGGCCCGCCGTTGGTGAGCAGGAAGACCTCGGTGAAGCTGCGGAACCCCCGGACGGCGGCCAGCACGAACAGGATCGCGAAAACCGGCCGCAGGCCAGGCAGCGTGACGTGCAGGATCCGCTGTTTGGTGGACGCACCGTCGACGGTGGCGGCCTCGTACAGGCCGCGGTCGATCCCGGCCAGTCCGGCCAGGAAGATCATCATGTCGTACGGCGCGCCGCGCCAGATGCCGGTGACCGCGATCGAGGCCAGCGAGGTGTCCGGGTCGTTGATGAACCCCGACGGGCCCAGCCCGATCAGGCCGATCACCTGGTTGAGCAGGCCGTCGCTGGTCGGGTGGTACATGATCCGCCACAGCTCGGCCACCACCGCGATCGGCACCACCACCGGCAGGAACGCGGCCGACCGGATGAAGGTCAGCTTGCGGGTCTGGCCCTCCACCAGCAGAGCCAGCCCGAAACCGAGCGCCATCGAGCCGAACGTCTGCCCGATCGCCAGCAGGATCGTGTTCCAGGTCGCGGACCGGAAGCCCTCCGACGACAGGATCTCGACGTAGTTCGCCGTACCGACCCAGGTGTTGCCGAGGTAGGGCCGGACCTCCTGCACCGACATCGAGACGGCCTGCGCCATCGGGATGAACTTGAAGTACACGAACAGGATCAGCGCGGGAGCCAGGAACAGCCACGGGATCCACCACTTGCCGCTGCGCTTGCGAGCCCCCGACCTGGCACCGCTCCCCCGCCGCCGCGCGCCCGAAGGCGGAGCGGCGGGTGGCGGGACCGGCGGCGCGGCTTCTTTCAGGCTCATGAGGCGGCGATTCCCTGCTGACCGAGCATCTCTCCCAGCTTGCCGTCGAGCTTGGTCAACTCGGCCGGGACGTCCAGGCCACAGTCGGCGATCAGGGCGTTGACCGTGTCGGCGGTCGCCTGCCGGATCGGCGTCCAGTTCGGGATGGACGGCGCGTACCGGCCGCTGTCGCGGTAGACGTCGGCGTACACCTTCCAGCGCGGGTCCTTGCGCACCGAGGTGACGTCGACGGTCTTGTTGACCGGCAACTGCACGTTGAAGGCCTTTTCGCCTTCCATACCGAGCTTCTGCGCCTCGGGTGAGATCACGTAGGACGCCCAGCTGTTCTGTCCGGCCTCGTTGGCCGACCCGGCCATCAGGTACGCGCTGCCGCCCTCGGCCAGCACGGTCGCGTCCTTGGCGCCGGCCGGAACGGGGACGACCTCGTACTTGTCCTTGCCGAGCGACTTGTCGAAGCGCGGCATCAGGTACGGACCGACGACGTACAGACCGGTCTTCCCGGCCTCGAAGGTCTCGTTGGTCGGCGGGGTGTCCATCGTCGCGGCACCGGGCTGGACGACCTTGCTGGTGCAGGCGAGATCGCGGAACCACTTGGTGGCCGCCACCGACTCCGGGGTCGACATCGCGGGCTTGTACTTGCCGTCGGCCTGCTTGGCGATGAAGTCGCCGCCGGCTCCCCAGAGGAAGTTCGAGAAGTACCAGGAGGCGTAGCCGCGTTTGGTCGAGCCCGGCACCGCCAGCCCGAACGTGTCGTTCTTGCCGTTGCCGTCGGGGTCCTGGGTGGTGAACGCCTTGGCCAGCGCGGTCAGCTCGTCCCACGTCTTCGGTACCGGCAGGCCGGTCTTGGCGCGCCAGTCCTTGCGGATCAGCAGCGCGCTCGCCTGGGCGGAGTACGGGACACCGTAGGTCTTGCCGTCACCGGCCTTGGCCACCGTCAGCGCGGACTCGATCAACTGGTCGCTGCCCTCGATCTTGCTCAGATCGACCTCACGGGCGATCCCCTGGCTGACCATCGTGCCGAGCTGGGACGAATCGTTCATCACGATGTCCGGCAGGTCCTTCTGCGCGGCGCGCTGCGACAACTTGGTCTCGAAGTCGTCGAAGATCGCGGTCACCTCGATCTGCTGGCCGGTCTTCGCCTCGAAGGCGGCGGCCAGCTTCTTCATCCCCTTCTCGCCGTCCCCACCCGGCGTGGTGCGGGTCCACAGCTCCAGCGGCGCCTTGGCGTCCTGCTCTACCTTCGGTGCCCCGGAGGTGCCGCAACCGGCCACCGCCAGCACCGCTCCCAGCCCCAGAGCAGCCCATCTCAACGACTTCGCCATGCCTTCTTCTCCTGTCGACGAAGAGGCGATTTGTACTTTTTGCGCCTCATTTCGTCGGAAGATAGCGCTTTCCAAGCGAGCCCGTCAATGATTCATCCGATCACCGGAGGTCACGATCCCGGCGATCAGGAGTGAGAGCGCGACCACGCCGCGCGCTACCGCGTGCGGTCGTCGAAGACCGGCTGCGGCGCTGTCAGGCCTGCTCGATACTGCTGACCAAGCCCAGAGCGAGGCCTCCGGCGATCAGGACGGCGCCGAGTACGACGCGGTACCGCAGTGCGTAGACCAACCCTGCGACGGTCAGGATCACGGCGAGAATCCAGAACAACAGGTCTGTGCGCATCGCGCGAATCTAGCGGCCGAAAACCGCGCCCGGAGCTTCTCTCACAGGCTTCTAACAGCGATCACGTCGCCGCGGTGGCATCCTGGCCGGCTGATTCACCTGTCCGAGGTGGGTACCGATCCACGGTAGGGTGGTCCACGGTGCGCCGGGAAGTCTGGTCGGCAGTGGTCCGACCGATCCCGAAAACAGGAGCTTCCATGGCCGACGAGCCGCGCCGTACGCCGACCTTGTTCTCTCGCGGTTCCTGGGGTGAGACGAGCCGCGTCGCCGACATCCTCCGCAAGGAGACGATCGGCGGGGCGTTGCTGCTCGCCGGGGCGGTGGCCGCCATGGTGTGGGCCAACTCCCCCTGGGCCGATTCCTACGAAGCGCTCCGGGCCTGGAAGATCGGCCCGCACGCGCTGCACCTGGATCTGAGCCTGGCCACGTGGGCCGCGGACGGTCTGCTCGCGATCTTCTTCTTCGTCGCGGGGCTGGAGCTCAAACGGGAGTTCGTCGCCGGTGACCTCCGGACTCCGCAGCGCGCCGCAGTACCGATCGCGGCGGCCTGCGGTGGTGTCCTGGTTCCCGCGCTTCTCTACACCGTGGTGAACCTGCAGGACGGTGGCGCGACCCGGGGATGGGCGATCCCGACCGCGACGGACATCGCCTTCGCCCTGGCGGTCCTCGCGATCATCGGACGCAGTCTCCCGTCGGCCCTGCGAACCTTCCTGCTGACCCTCGCGGTCGTCGACGACCTGCTGGCCATCGTCATCATCGCGATCTTCTACACAGCCCAGCTCTCGGTCGGACCGTTGCTGCTGGCCCTGATCCCGCTCGGACTGTTCACCTTCCTGGTGCAACGCCGCGTGCGTTCCTGGTGGCTGCTGCTCCCCCTCGCAGCCGCGACCTGGGCGCTCGTCCACGCTTCCGGGATCCACGCGACCGTGGCCGGCGTCCTGCTCGGCTTCGCGGTGCCCGTGATCCGCAGCCGGGCCGCGGGTGGACCGGACGCCGGACCTGGGCTGGCAGAGCATTTCGAGCACCGGTTCCGGCCGCTGTCGGCCGGCCTGGCCGTCCCCGTCTTCGCCTTCTTCTCGGCCGGTGTGGCGATCAGCGGCGCGGGCGGCGGCCTCGGCGCCGTCTGGTCCGATCCGGTCGCGATCGGGATCGTCGTCGGCCTGGTGCTCGGCAAGCCGATCGGGATCCTCAGCGCCACCTGGCTGGTGGCCCGTTTCACCCGCGCCCGCCTGGACCCCGACCTGGCCTGGGTCGACGTCTTCGGCCTATCGATTTTGGGCGGTATCGGCTTCACCGTGTCGCTGCTGATCGGCGAGCTCGCCTTCGGTTCCGGCAGCGGGCGCGACGATCACGTCAAGGTCGCCGTACTGGCCGCCTCCGTCCTCGCCGCGCTCCTGGCCTGCGTCGTACTGCGGCTGCGCAACGGCGTCTACCGCCGCATCCACGCGGCAGAGACGTCCGACCGCGACAGTGACGGCATCCCGGACGCCTGGGACCGCGACTGAGCTCAGCCGAGGTCGAGATCGCGATGCCGGAACACCGCCCTGCCCACACCGGCCAGGCTGACGGCGATCACCACCAGCGCGATCAGCGGTAACACCTCGAGCTGGGCCAGCGGCATCACCGTCAGGTGGGCGAACGGGGAGATCTCGGCGACGACGTCGGGCAGATCCAGCAGGGCACCGAACATGCCGAAGAAGAAGGCATAGCCGACCAGTAGCCACGCCCCGACGGACCAACCGGACCGGATTCCGAAGAGTGCGGCGGCGACGCCGACCACCACGAGCACCGGGGGCAGGAAGGCAAGCGTGGCAACCGTCACCTCGCCGACGACGGAGGCTCCGGCATCGCCGCTGAGGGCGCCCAGTCCGATACCGAGTCCACTCACCGTCAGCAGGAAAGCGGACGCCAGGACGGTGAACGCCAGCCAGGACGAGATCCACCGGCTCCGGCTCACCGCTGTGGCGAGGACGGCTTCGGTATGCCCGCTGCGTTCCTCGGCGCGCAGCCGGAGTACCGACGTCACCCCGAAAGCGGCGACCAGCAGGGCGAGGAACAACGCCATGGTCGCGAAGAAGCCGTCCGTCGGGTCCTGGCCGGTGGCAGCGAACATCTCGCCCATCGCAGGGTTCTCGGCCACCGCTTCGGTGACCGAGTCGCTCAGCGATCCGCTGGCGACCGCGAAGACGAACAGCCCGGCCGCCCAGCCGGCGACGGAGGCGCGCTGCTGGCGAAACGCCAGGCCGAACGGCGTCGACAACGACGGCGACGCCTCCGCCCGGCCGAGTCGCGCCGGCATCAGGCCCGCACCGACATCACGCCGGCCGGCGAGCGCATAGGCGACCGCGACAGCACCCAGGACCAGCGCACTCGACAGCAGTAGCGGCCACCAGCGCAGATCGACGAACGGACGCAACTGCTGGCCCCAGGCCAGCGGCGAGAACCAGGACACAACGCTGCCGCCGGGCTCCGCGGCATCGCCGATCGCGCGCAGCAGGAACGCGGCACCGACAACGGCCATCGCCAGGCCGGACGCCGATCGAGCGTGCTCGGTCAGTTGAGCCGTGACGGTCGCGACGCCCGCAAAAACCAGGCCTGTGGTCCCGATGCCCACACCGACCGCGAGTGAGTCCGCGACCGCGAGGTCTCCGCTCGTCATCGCCAACGCGGTCACCACCGCCACGCCGGTGTTGGCGATCAAGGCGACGACGAGCGCGGCCACCGGGGCGGCATACCGCCCCACCACGGCCGACCGGATCAACTCGGCCCGGCCGGTCTCCTCCTCGGCGCGGGTGTGCCGGACGATCAGGAAGATGCTCATCATCGCGGCCGGTACCGTCAGCCACAGCACCATCTCGTTGCTGATCATGGCGCCGAGGGTGTAGTCGTCGAGACCGTAGCCGGGGCCGGACATCATCGTCGCGGCGGGCGAGCTCATCAGGTCGGCCCGCACCTGGCGTTCCTCGGGTGTCGAGTAGACGGTGGGCAGCGCGGACACGGCGTACAGCATGCCCAGGCCGATCCCGAAGACCCAGAAGGGCAGCTTGACCCGGTCCCTGCGGAGCGCGAAGCGGACCAGGTCGCCGGTGGCGGTGAAGTTCCCCCGGTGAGTTGTCATGCGGACACCTGCTCGGAAACCAGTTGGTCGCCGTACTGACGCAGGAACAGTTGTTCCAGAGAGGGCGGCGCGCTGGTGAGCGTTCGGACGCCGAGGGGCGCGAGAGCCTGGACAACAGCGGCCAGCTGATCGTGGTCGACGTCGAACGTCACGGTGCCCTGGTCGGCGACGAAGTCGTGAACACCCGGCAGGTCGGCCAGCCGCCCAGGCGGAGCGGTGAGCGAGGCCGTTATGGTCGTGCGGGTCAGGTGGCGCAGTTCGGCGAGAGTGCCCGACTGGACCGTACGGCCGGCCCGGACGATCGTCACGCTGTCGCAGAGTTTCTCCACCTCCGCCAGGATGTGACTGGACAGCAGCACCGACCGGCCGGCTGCCTTGGCTTCCGCGATGCAGTCCTGGAAGACGGTCTCCATCAGCGGATCGAGGCCCGACGTCGGCTCGTCCAGGACGAGCAGTTCGACATCGGCCGCCAGGGCCGCGACCAGCGCGACCTTCTGCCGGTTCCCCTTGCTGTACGTGCGGCCTTTCTTGGTCGGATCGAGCTCGAACCGGTCGAGCAACTCCGCCTTGCGGGTCTTGTCCGCGCCGCCGCGGAGGCGGCAGAGCAGGTCTATGGCCTCTCCCCCGGTCAGGTTCGGCCACAGGCTGACGTCTCCCGGCACGTACGCCAGGCGGCGGTGCAGCTCGACCGCGTCCTTCCAGGGGTGACCGCCGAGGACTTCCACCGATCCCGAGTCGGGTCGCAGGAGGCCCAGCAGGACCCGGATCGTGGTCGACTTCCCGGCGCCGTTGGGGCCGAGGAAGCCCGTCACCTGACCGGTCTGCACGGAGAGGTCGAGGCCGTCGAGGGCCCGCACCTGACCGAAGGACTTGTGGAGTTGGCGGATCTTCAGGGCAGCGCTCATCGCTGATCCTCATTCTGGTGTTCCGGAGGTTCCCGGGTGATGTCGTCTGGTTCGGGCGCCCGTGGAAGGGGGCGCGTCTCCGCTACGGAACGGCGGGGTCGCCGGGCGGATCGGGGACGTGCATCAGGTAGGCGTCCAGCATCGTGCGGTCGACGAACAGTCCCTGGGTGAACAGTTCGAGCGCGGGCAGGGTGATCTGGTCGGAGATCTCGCGCAGCGCGGACCGGAAGTCGTCGACCGTCACCATCTCCGGGTGCAGCGAGATCCACAGCATCAGCGACCCCATCCCCTGGAAGGTCAGGTAGCGCGCCCGTCCCACCGGGTCTCTGCTCGGCCGGATGGTGCCCGCCTCCACTCCCGCCGCCAGGTACGCCTCGGCGTCGCGAATCATCTGCGCCACGAAGTCTGTCGCGAGCTGACCGCCGGCCTGGAGACTGCGTACGGCGTACAGGGCCAACGGGCCGTACTGCTCGATCTCGGCCAGTTGCGCGAGCATCCCGGTCGCGGTTCCGGACGTCGCCGTCCGAATTTTCTCGGCCCGAATCACGCCGAGGACGTAGGCATCGCACTCGCGGCGCAAACCCTCCTTGGAGCCGAAGTGATGGATGACCAGGCCGGCCGTCACTCCCGCATCCGTGGCGATCGTCCGCAGGCCGGCGGAGAAGCCGTCGCGGCCGAAGCGTGCGACGGCGGCCTCGCGGATGCGCTCCCGGGTCGGCAGCACGGTGTCCTCGGTTGAACGCATGTTCAAAGACTAAACAGGTGTTCAATCCATGGCAAGGGGTAAGGCCTGGCGGTTTGGAATGTTAGTGGCTAACATTCTGGGATGGTCTCGAAGACCGAGAAGACTCGGGAACGGCTACTGAAGGCATCGCTGGAACTGTTCGCCGTCCATGGGTACGACGCGACCAGCGTGAGCCAGATCGCCGGGCGGGCCGGGGTCACCGAGATGACCTTCTTCCGGCACTTCCCGACCAAGGCCAGCTTGCTGGTCGACGATCCGTACGACCCGCTCATCGGCGCCGGGATTCGGGAGCAGCCGGTGGATCTCGATCCGATCAGCCGGATCACCCGCGGGATCCGCTCAGCGTGGCGGCAACTGCCGGCGCCCGCGACCGCCGACGTACGGGAACGGCTCCGGATCGTCGCCAAGACCCCCGCTCTGCGAGCCGGCCTGGCAGGCGGGACGGCCGCCACCGAGGCCGTCATCGCCGAAGCGCTGGTCGAGGGCGGCACGGGCCACCGCGAGGCGGCGATTGCTGCGAGCGCTGTGATGGCCGCCCTCAACACGGCGTTGCTCGAGTGGAGCCTGACCGAGGACGAAGACCTCGGTCGCGCGATCGACTCGGCGCTCGGCGTACTGGAGGACCGCCATGGCTGAGTACGCGATGGAGGCGCGCGGCCTGGTCAGGATCTTCGACGACGGAACTGGAGTCGCCGCCGTGGACCTCACCGTCGCGCCCGGTGAGATCCACGCGCTGGTCGGGTTGAACGGCGCCGGCAAGTCGACGCTCATGCGCCTCCTGCTGGGAATGCTCGCTCCCACCGCGGGCATGGTCAGGGTCGGTGGACGCGACCTGCGGCAGACGGACTGGGCGGCAGTCGGTCATCTCGTCGAGTACCCATTGGCCTACCGGGAACTCACCTGCCGCCAGAACCTCGTGCTCAGCGCACGTCTGCACCGGGTCCCGGCATCACGCATCACCAGTACGGTCGAGTCGGCGCTGAGCGAACTCCGGCTGACGCAGTACGCCGATCGCAGAGCAGGCAAACTCTCGCTCGGCAACCGACAACGCCTCGGTCTCGCGGCCGCGCTGCAACACGATTCGCGGCTGATCGTGCTGGACGAGCCTACGAACTCCCTCGACCCAGCCGGCGTGATCCTCCTTCGCGAGGCGATCACCCGGCGGGCCGCGGCGGGAGCGGGTGTCCTGGTTAGCAGCCACCATCTCGACGAGGTGGCCCGGATCGCCGACCGCATCTCGGTGCTGAACGCCGGCCGGATCATCGGCTCCCTCGATCCCCACGGCGTCGACATCGAGCGCTCGTTCTTCGCCCTCGTCCTGGCCGACGACGCGGTCGACTCATGATCGCGGCGCTCGCGACGGAGTACACGAAACTCGTGCACGCCAGCGTCGTCCGCGCGACCACAGTCATCCTGGTGCTCGGCATCGGCCTGATCTGCTCGACGATGCTACTGGCCACCAACACCGAAGATCCCCAACTCGCCGCCAAGCTCGGCGCCCTCATCGACCCGGGCGGCTGGGCCGGCTACCTCACCACAGCCGCCCAGGTAACCGGAGCCGGCGGCCTGCTCGGCACCGGCGTCGTACTGAGCTGGATCTTCGGCCGCGAGTTCACCGAAGGCACGATCACCGGACTCTTCGCCATCCCCGTCCGGCGCACCACGATCGCCACCGCCAAACTGCTCGTCTACTTCACCTGGTCCGTCGCAACCAGCACCGCCCTGCTCACTGCCCTACTCATCCTCGGCCTGCTCTTCGGCCTAGGCCCCATCCCCGCAGAGGCCCTCCCCGCAATCGGCCGCCAATTCGCCCTGACCGTCCTCACAGCAGCTATCGCCATCCCAGCCGCATGGGCCGCCACGCTCGGCCGCTCCATCCTCGCCGGCATCGGCACAACGGTCGGAATCCTGATCCTGTCGCAGCTCACCGTCATAACTGGCGCAGGAGCGTGGACCCCGTTCGCGGCCCCCGCCCTCTGGGCAATCAGCGCCGGGACAGAGGTGTCAAACCTCCAACTCGCCCTGATCGCACCCACTGTGCTCGCGGTCGCAGGGTTGACCGCACACACCTGGCACCGCCTCCAACTCAACCGCTGACCAGTCGCGAGATCGCTACCACCGGGCTCCTGACCTGAGCACCGACTGCGAGCCGTCCCGCGCTGCCTAGCCACAGCGAGCCGCGACGGAGGAGCGGCGGACTTGGGTGGGTGGGAGCGCCGACGAAGGAGGTGCGTGGGTGCCTGAACCTGAGCCGAGGCGCCAACATCAAACTCGGTCTTGGTAGTTCCTACTATCTGTCCGCATGCCTGAGATCGCGCGGGATATGACCAGCCGCTGCATCTCCGGGGCACCCCTTGAAGATGGTGGTGTAGTTCTTCTCCCGTTGGGCGGGCCATTGCTGATGGAATGTCGAAAGCACACTCTGACCTGCGATTTGTGTGTCACCACCGCTCGATCATGACCATCGTTCGCCAGCCTCCCCCGGAGCTGTGATGGAGTTGAAGTTGCATGCGGCTCACTCCCCCGAGGCTCGCAGTTCACCATGGCGGCGGCGAGGTCGCTAGACGGACGGTCGTGTGGGCCCAACGCGGGTTCTCGGAGCGGCGTCGATGCGGTGTACCCGGCCGCGTGTCAAACGCCTCTCCGACCGAGGGCCCCGGATCCATCCCGGCGCCGAGGAGCCGACCGTTCCACTGCGCGACGCGCAGGAATCCCAAGTCAAGGCGACCCCAAGAAATCAGGAGCACCACTACCGCTCCCGCGGCAATCGCGCCCCTCACGGAGGCGACCTCCTCACCGCGTACGTCGCCGGGCCTGACCAGTACGGCGGCGAGGTACGTCAACGCCACCCGGACTGACCCATCTCGCCTTTGCGTGGAAGGGGGAAACTAACTCTCTTTCGTGAACTCGAACTCATCTGCGTCACCAAGCGCGACGTACAACTCCTTCGCCCGAGTCAGCGCCACGTACAGGATGCAAGCCCGCGCGTCGATCAGCCCAGGCCGCCCAGTAGGCCGTCTGGGTAGGCGAAGGCGCCAGAATCCCAAAGTCTGGATCTCGTTCAGGAGAACAAGCCAAGACAAGTCAGGACTTTCTCGTACCGTCGTTCAAATTGAGGAGCTGAATCAAATGCTTGACTCAACATCCGTCGGAGACTCCTCGGAGTGTCGATTCTGCACTCGTCGTCGGACGGGCATACGCTCTTGCGCGTTCGAAAGAAGGCATCGCGTGCGTATCGCAAGAGTTCAAGTAGAGAACTTCCGCTCGATCCGGCAACTGGATTGCCAGATCGACGACATCACGACATTCGTAGGGCCGAACGGTTCTGGCAAGTCCACCATCCTCAGGGCCCTCGACTGGTTCTTCAACGGGAACCGCGGCGTCCTCGAAGACGACGACGTCCATTTCGGCGCATCGGACCCGAGGCGAGTCCGGGTCACCGTCGAGTTCACCGACCTCTCGTCAGCCGATCGCGCTGCCCTCGGTCCCAAGTATGCCGCTCAGCCGGGCTCCACCTTCACCGCGTGGCGAACCTGGGAGGACGGTGAGGACAAGCTCACCGGCAAAGCGCTGGCCTTTGCACCGTTTGAGGAGATCCGCAAGTTCGCCGGCGCCATGGACAAACGGACCAGCTACGCCAAAATTCGGGCCGAGAACCCTGACTATGCTCTTCCCCCGTGTAAGTCCGCGCCTGAAGTCGAGGCCGCGATGGATGCTTGGGAACTCGGTCACCCGGAGCTCCTCGCCGAGGCCGAGGTGTCCGATACTCACCTGTTCGGGTTCAACGGCCGGGGGAAGCTTGCTGAACTCTTCGACTTCATCTTCGTGTCCGCTGATTTCAGGGCTGGCGACGAAGCCATCGACACGAAAGACAGCATCTTCGGGAAGATCCTTCAGCGGGTCCTCGACCGCTCAGAGCTGCAAGAAGCAGTCACGGTTCTGACAGAAGCCTTCGAATCCGAGTACGACAAGCTCAACCAGCAATATCTCGCCACGCAGCTACAGACACTAGGAGACGAGCTCACCGCGGAGATGGGCATCTACACCCGCGCGAGGTCGGTAGCGCTCAGCGCGGCCTTGCCGAGCATTCGACCCCAGTTCCCACGGATAGACGTCCAGGTCTCAGATTCCGTGGTCAGTACAGCGGTCGACCGCCAGGGGCACGGCCTGCAGCGAACCTTGCTGGTAGGGGCGCTCACAGTCTTGTCGCGCAGATCGCGGCAGACAGATTCGCCGGCCCAGATGTTCCTGGCGATCGAGGAGCCCGAACTGTTCCAGCATCCGACCCAGGCCCGCGCATTTGCCTCCGTGCTCCGTTCGATCGCGACCGATGCGTCACAGGCCGTCCAGATCGCCTACGCGACTCACAGCCCGTACTTCGTCGAACCTCGATTCTTCGACGAAGTACGACGCGTCACCACCTGCAAGCTCTCGGGTGAGGTGTGCGCATCCACGCGGATCACCACCGCCACGGTCGAGTCGGTGTGCAAGCGGCTCGACGGCTATATAAAAGCCGACAGCATTCAACGCAGATGGGATCAAGTGTGTCTGAAATACCTCCCGGAGGCTCTCTTCGCCGAGACTGTGATCCTCGTCGAGGGCGATGAGGATGCAGCAATCCTTCAGGGCCTGGGTGGACACACCAACGAACTTGCGCTCGCGGGGATCTGTGTCGCTCCGGTCAGCGGCAAGAACAACATGATGCTCCCCTTCACGATCCTGCGAGAGCTGGGTATTCATGCCCTCATGGTCGTCGACAACGACTCCGGAGCAGAAGGACGGATGCGCAAACTCAAGCGCGACGAAAGCGACATTGCCCAGGCCATCGCCAAGAACGCCTCCGACAACCGAATGCTCTGCCGACTAGTCGGCGCAGCCGAGGAAGACTTCCCAGTAGGCGAAGTCTCTCCACTGCTCGCCTTCATCCCGGACACACTCGAGACCCTGCTCTCATCAGATCTACCAGAGTGGGACCAGAAGCGACACGAACTCATCGACACCGGCCGCGGAGTCGACGGCAAGAACGCCGCAACCTACGAGATCGCCGCCCGCGAATGCAAGGTCAAACCGGGAGAGGACCTCTCAGGAATCATGGACTTCGTACTACGCAAGGCGGCCTAGACCGTCTTGCGTCAGTCGGCGACCCGGTAGCGTGCCTTGGTAAATGCGGTGGGCAGAGCCGAGAGCCTCGGCAGCGTCGTCCGGCGGATGGCGAAACCTGGAGACACGCGGCGCCCGGGCGGCAGCCGGCCTGTGCGGGTCGAGCTCTTCAGACTCACCGCAGACGACATGGGACGAAGCCGACGCTGGCGTGCTCGAGGTGGTAGCTCCCTCTGGCATCTCATGCCTATCTGTAAACACCTGCGGTACGGGCCCGTCTCCTGGCGGCGCAGCAGTAATCACGCCCTGCCGATAAGAATGTTCAGTATGGCGCTGACTGCGCCTAGGGCCTAGGATCACGCTCCGTAGGGATGCTTCCAGGGGTGGAGGCGACGCTAGGAACGGCGGGGAACCTTTGTCAGAGATTAAGCGCCAAGAAGCTCCAAGGCTACCGTTCACGTATGACGAATTCCTGGAATGGTATGAGCGTCGCACACGAGTGGCGTACGAGCCAGCAAGAATAACCTTCGAAAGACTCCTCGCCGAACAATTAGCACAACAGATTGGCGAACTGGACAAGCATCGAATCAAGGTCTCATCCAGTCGAGTCAAAGAGCCGATTCGAACTTGGAAAAAACTTCAGAAACCTAAGTACCTCTGCGCTGGCATCGACTCACTTGATGACATTGAACGTCATATTGACGACCTTGTCGGTGTTCGTATCGTCTGCAACAATAAGTCCGACATAGACGCAGTGCGTGATTTGCTGTTCGCGTTTCCATCTAGCACATCTTCAGAACCGTTCGGGCTGGCAGTGGAAGTAGATTCCGAAAAAGAATATGTAGATAATCCAAAAGAATCTGGCTACCGCGCATACCACTTGAATCTCGTGACGAAGGTTCCGTGCCCAACAGGACTGATTGATGTTCGAGGTGAACTGCAGGTTCGAACACTCCTTCAAGACAGCTGGGGAGACCTCACCCATGAGGACACCTACAAGCCTGGCGCTCCCCTGCCTGCGCTAGTTACGACTATCTCCCGAAGGTTGGCAGACCTTCTAGCGACGGTGGATGACCTCGCTCAGGATCTCCGAGAAGAACTCGACCGCTTGGCACAGAGCGCGGTCGAAGATGAGATCGGCGGGCTGGATAATAACGTTGCTGTTCTCCCTATGGTCGCCGCGCCCCCCGGGAGCGAGTTCGCATTAGAACGCGATCTCATATTGGAGGAGACACGTAAGATAGTTCACAGCCTCAACCGACCGACACCGTTAGCGACTATCGCGTCCCGGTTGCAGGCGACGTTCGGCACTGGCATTCGACCAAACTGGCTTGGATGGGGTTCTTTTAAGGCGTTGTTGTTGGCTGCGTGCCCCGATGTCAGCATCGCAAATTATGGACCAGGCTACGTGATCCCAGCTGGGTCATTTCCGGACAAAACCTGGCCTGAAATTCTTCTAGACAATCTTCCGTAGTACGCGACCCCGCGCTCCAGAAACTGCACCGTCTACCGGGATACCGATCATCAGACTCGGGCAACCTCACGACTTTCGCCGATCTTGCATGTGACCGCCGACCCAATGCCTCAGGCAGTCCCGGCGGTTAGGGATTGCCCAGAGGATTCAGAATCGAGTTCCAGGCGTGTGGTTAAGGGTGTGCGTCGCTCCTCGGACACGCACCATAAGGCTGCGCAACCGCGGCGTCGACATCCGTCGCGCATCAGAACCCGGGCCCGGCAGACTAGAAGCAGATCAACCGGTGGCCTCAGTTGAGCTGTCGCCCAGGCCCAAATTCGAGCGCTGCGGACGTTTCGTCGCCTAGCCATTGAGCCAGTCCGGGCGTGCGAGGATCGCCGCATGGAGCGATGAGGTGGTGCTGCGGATCGTGGAGTGCCACCCAGCGCAGTACCGGCCGTTGGCTGTTGTCGGTGCTGCGTTGTGGTTGCTGCAAGGTGAGATTTTCGGGCTGCCGGAGGAGGACATCGACTTCGACAAGATGGTCATTCACGTGCGCCGGCAGGTGAAGACGCTCGGTCGGGACTTTGTCTTTGCTCTGCCTAAGAACGACACCGAGAGAGATGTGCCGATGCCCGAGGGCGCCGGGCTCGTGCTGCAGGAGCACACCGCAGCCGTCAAGCCCAGACCGTACACGCTGCCGTGGGAGAAGGTCGACGGGCGGCCGCGCACGGTGAATCTGTCCCGGTGGACGGATGACAAGCCCATCCAGGCGCGCGCGTACGACGAGATGGTCTGGAAGGCAGCGCTCGCCGAAGCTGGCGTTATACCGATGCCGACGAAGGACGCGAGGGGCCGCCGTCAGTACAAGCTGCGCGCGATGCCGGCATGCATGCGCTGCGCCACTACTACGCAAGCATCACGCTTGCCGACGGCGTCAACATCAAAGAACTGGCGGAGTACTTGGGCCACGGAGATCCTGAATATACTCTCCGGCTGTACACGCACATGCTGCCGTCTTCGCATGAGCGGGCACGGGAGGCGGCGGACTCCAGGTTGTCCCGTCTATTCTCCGCCACAGCTCACGGAGCTGTGACGGAGCCGCGCGCAGACGGCCCCCGATCCACCTTCGGGAGGTTGAACCCCACCCAGGTACTTCAACCCCTGGAATAGGCATCCGACCTGCGGAAACGTCAGCGAATGCGCATCCCCGAGATCGCGCGTGAGATGACAAGCCGCTGGATCTCCGAGGTGCCCTCGAAGATCGTGTAGATCTTCGAGTCCCGATGCATCCGCTCCACCGGGTACTCCCGCGTATACCCGTTCCCACCAAGAATCTGGATGGCTTCTTCGGTCACCTTCACCGCGACCTCACTCGCCTTCAGTTTGGCCATCGAGCCTTCGCCGTGCCGGTAGTCCGGCTGCTGGCCGCGCATCAGCGCCGCGGACATGAAGCCGGCGCGCCAGACCAGGAGGCGGGCGGCGTCGATTTCCATCGCCATGTCGGCGAGTTTGAAGGCGATGCCCTGGTTGTCGATGATCGGGCGGCCGAACTGTTCGCGGCCCTTGGCGTACTCCAGCGCGAACTCGTACGCCGCCCGCGCGATGCCGATCGCCTGGGAGCCGACGATGTGGCGGGTCATCTCGAAGGTGGCCATCGACGCGTTGCCGCGGGTGGCTGTGCCGTTCTTCTCGCGAGCCTTGGCCAGGCGGGCGTCGAGCTTCTCCTTGCCGCCGAGCACGTTCGCGGCCGGGATGCGGACGTTGTCGAAGAACACGTCGGCCGTGTGCGAGGCGCGCAGGCCGTGCTTCTTCAGCTTGGTGCCCTGCTCGAGACCCGTCACCTCCGACTTCGGTACGACGAAAGCCGCCTGGCCACGGCTGCCCAGCGACGGGTCGACCGTTGCGACGACGACGTGGATGTCGGCGATGCCGCCGTTCGTGGCCCAGGCCTTCTGGCCGTTGATGACCCACTCGCCGGTCTTCTCGTCGTACGTCGCCTTGGTGCGGATCGCGGAGACGTCCGACCCGGCGCCGGGCTCCGACGAGCAGAACGCCGCCACCTTCACGTCGTCCGCGGTGCCGTAGCAGCGCGGCAGCCACTGGCTCCACTGCTCAGGGGTGCCGTTGGAGAAGACCGCGGAGCTCGCCAGGCCGGTGCCGACCAGCGACATGCCGATGCCGGCGTCGCCCCAGAACAGTTCCTCCTGGACCAGCGGCATCAGCAGCCCGGACGGGTCGATGAACAGGTTGATGCTGGCGTCCATTCCGTACAGCCCGATCTTCGCGGCCTCCTGGATCACCGGCCACGGCGTCTCCTCGCGCTCGTCCCACTCCGAGGCGGCCGGCCGCATCACGTCGGCGGCGAAGGTGTGGGCCCAGTCGCGGATCTCCCGCTGCTCCTCGTTGAGGTTCAGGTTGAAGCTCTGCCACTCCGGCTTCGAGCGCTCGGCCGCCAGCTCGCCGGCCAGGGCCATCACGTCGGACGAGACGGCGGGCGGCTCGGTGGGTACAGAAGTGGTCATCGGTTCCTCCGGAGCAAACTGCAGGGGTGGTCGTACGGGAGTGATGTTACCCACGAGTGTAACTATCGTTTGCACCCAGCGGTACCGGTGTGACTAAGATCGGACCATGAGCTCCGCGCTGCTCGCGATCGGACGCCGCCGGACCACGGCGGAGCGTCGGCGCGACCGCGAGCGCGACATCATCCGGGCCACCCGCGAGCTGTTCGACGAGCGCGGCACGATCGACGCCCAGATCGACGACATCGCCAAGCGGGTCGGCATCAACAAGGCCCTGATCTACCGGCACTTCGCCGGCAAGGAAGAGCTCTTCGCGCTGACCCTGGTCGACTACCTCGGCGAACTGGACGAGCGCCTGCAGGCCGTCGACGGGCCGCGCAAGGCGCCGATGAACCGGCTCAGGTCCCTCAGCGAGGTCTTCGTCGACTTCTGCCTGGAGTACCCCGCCTTCGCCGACTGCGCGATGAGCCTGCTGCGCCGGACCGGCGAGCAGCTGTTCGGCGAGATCACCGAGCCGGTGATGATCAAGCTCGGCAACGCGATGGCGGCCGCGCTCGACCGGATCTCGGCCATCCTGAAGGCCGGCCAGCGCTCGGGCGTCTTCGACGAGGTCGACACCGACTACCTCGCCAACCACCTCTACACCCAGACCCTCGGCGCGATGCACATGGCGAGGATGGGCCTGATCGTGTCCCGCCAGGACGTCGGCAAGGACGACGTACCAGGCCATCCCGTCGTCCATCACGCCGACATCGCCACCGTCCGGGAGACGGCCATCACGGCGACGCTCGCCACGGCGGTGGGCCGCAAAGCACTGACCGGTACCACGACCCGTACTCCGGTGCAGTCCCGCAAGACCGGCAAGGCCACCGCCCGGCGCTCAACCTCATCAAGTACCGCAGGAGAGAACCAGTGACCGAGATCCGCAAGGTGGCTGTCGTCGCCGGCAACCGCATCCCGTTCGCCCGGCAGGACAAGACCTACCGGCACGCGTCGAACTCCGACATGCTCACCGCTGCGCTCAACGGTCTGGTCGACCGCACCGGCCTCGGCGGCCAGGAGCTCGGCGAGGTCGTGGCCGGCGCCGTCCTGAAGCACGCCCGCGACTGGAACATGGTCCGCGAGGTCGTCCTCGGCTCGAAGCTCGCGCCGACCACGCCCGCGTTCGACCTCCAGCAGGCGTGTGGCACCGGCCTCGAGGCGGCGATCCTGGTCGCCAACAAGATCGCGCTCGGCCAGATCGACTCCGGTATCGCCGGTGGCGTCGACACCGCCTCGGACGCGCCGATCGCGGTCAGCAACGAACTGCGCAACGTGCTGCTCGATCTCAACCGGGCGAAGTCGGTCCCGGACCGCCTCAAAACCCTCGCGCGGATCCGGCCGAAGGACATCGTCCCGGAGATCCCGCGCAACGCCGAGCCGCGCACGCGCAAGTCGATGGGCGAGCACGCGGCGCTGACCGCGCTCGAGTGGGGCATCACCCGCGAGGCGCAGGACGAACTCGCCTACCGCTCCCACGTCAACCTCGCGGCGGCGTACGACCGCGGCTTCCAGCAGGACCTGATCACGCCGTACCTCGGTCTCGAGAAGGACCAGAACCTCCGCCCGGACACGACGATCGAGAAGCTCGCGAAGCTCAAGCCCGTGTTCGGCAAGGGCGAGACCGCGACGATGACCGCCGGCAACTCCACTCCGCTGACCGACGGCGCCTCCGCGGTCCTGCTGGCCACCGACGAGTGGGCCGCCGAGCGCGGTCTGCGGCCGCTGGCCTACCTGACCCACTCGCAGACCGCCGCGGTCGACTACGTGAAGGGCGCCGAAGGACTCCTGATGGCCCCCGCGTACGCCGTACCGCGGATGCTGGCGAAGGCCGGTCTCACGCTGCAGGACTTCGACTACTACGAGATCCACGAGGCGTTCGCCTCCCAGGTGCTGGCCACCCTGAAGGCGTGGGAGGACCCGATCTTCTGCAAGGAACGGCTGGGCCTGGACGCCCCGCTGGGCGAGATCGACCGCGCCAAACTGAACGTCAACGGCAGCTCGCTGGCGGCGGGTCACCCGTTCGCCGCGACCGGCGGCCGGATCGTCGCCGCGCTGGCCAAGCAACTGGACGAGAACGGCGGCGGCCGCGGGCTGATCTCGATCTGCGCCGCCGGTGGCCAAGGCGTCGTCGCCATCCTCGAACGGTGATTTTGATGACGAGGAGCAAACCGAAGATGACGGATCGCTACCAGACCTTCACCCGTACGCCGCTGGGCCGCGCGCTGGTGAAGAACCTCGGCCTCCCCGACCCGGCGCCGCTGCCGCGCTGGACCGAGGGCTCGGCCGTGATCGACGGCCAGGTGGTCTTCGGGGCCATCACCGAGACCGACGCGGGCAAGGCGATCCAGGCCTTGCTGCGCGACATCGGCGCCTCCTTCAGTACGGCGGCCGAAGGCGTCGCGTCGAGCACGTTGCGCCCGAAGGCCCTCGTCTTCGACGCCACCGGCGCGACCTCGACCGCCGACCTCAGCTCGCTGCAGCGCTTCTTCTCCCCCGTCATCCGCCAGCTCGGCGCCGCCGGCCGCGTGATCGTGGTCGGCCGGACGCCGGAGCTCGCCGCGACGCCGGAGCAGCAGATCGCGCAGCGCGCGCTCGAGGGCTTCACCAGGTCGCTCGGCAAGGAGGTCAAGCGCGGCGCCACCGTCAACCTCGTGTACGTCGCGCCGAACGCCCACGAGCAGCTCGACTCGACCCTGCGCTTCTTCCTCTCCCCCAAGTCGGCGTACGTCGACGGCCAGGTCGCCCGGATCGGCACCGGCCCGCTGGCCGGTAACGACCCCGCCGCTCCCCTGGCCGGCAAGGTCGCCCTGGTCACCGGCGCGGCCCGCGGTATCGGCGCCGCGATCGCCGACACGCTGGCCCGCGACGGCGCGACCGTGCTGGGCGTCGACGTACCGCAGAACGCGAACGACCTGCGCAAGGTGATCAGCAGGATCGGCGGCAGCGAACTGCTGCTCGACGTGACCGCGATCGACGCCCCGCAACGGATCGCGGCCGCCGGCGCCGAGCTCGGCGGGCTCGACATCGTCGTCCACAACGCCGGGATCACCCGCGACAAGCGCCTGGCCAACATGCGCACCGACGCCTGGGACGCCGTCCTCGACGTCAACCTGCGGGCGCCCGAGCGGATCACCGCGCACCTGCTGGAGTCCGGCGGGCTGAACGACGGCGCGTCGGTGATCGGCGTCGCCTCGATCGCCGGTATCGCGGGCAACAACGGCCAGACCAACTACGCCACCTCCAAGGCCGGCGTGATCGGCCTGGTCCAGGCGCTGGCGCCGCGGCTGGCCGACCGCAACATCCGGATCAACGCGGTCGCGCCCGGTTTCATCGAGACCGAGATGACCGCCAAGGTCCCGTTCGCGATCCGCGAGGTCGGCCGCCGGGTCAACTCGCTGCAGCAGGGCGGGCAGCCGATCGACGTCGCCGAGACGATCGCCTGGTTCGCCGACCCCGCGTCGGCGGGCGTCACCGGCAACGTGGTCCGCGTCTGCGGCCAGAGCATGCTCGGCGCCTGAGATGCCCACTCGCCGGTACGACGATTCCCCGGGCCTCGGGTCGCTCTACGCGCGGACGGTGAAGGCCACGCTGCGCAAAGCGGAGTACGAGCCGGGCACCGACGGGCTGACCCTGGAGCTGCCGCGGACGGGGGTCGACCAGGACCACCTCACGGCGTACCGGGAGGTGACGGGTTTCAGCGCCGGCCCCGCGCTGCCGGTCACCTATCCCCATGTGCTCGCCTTCCCGCTGCACCTGGATCTGATGTCTGACCCGTCGTTCCCGTACAAGCCGATGGGCATCGTGCATCTGGCCAACACGATCACCCAGCACCAGCCGCTGCCGATGCACGCCGAGCTCGCGATCAGCGTGCACAGCACCGCCGAGCGCCCGCACCCGAAGGGCACCGTCTTCGACATCGTCAGTTCGGTGACGGTGGACGACGAGGTGGTCTGGACCGACTCGACGACCCTGCTGAGCCGCTCCGCCGGCACCCCGACGGCCCACTCCGACCTGCTCCCCGACCCGGGCATCAGCCCGACCGCCGTCTGGGACCTGCGGGGCAACCTCGGCCGCCGGTACGCCGCTGCCTCCGGCGATCGCAACCCGATCCACCTGTTCAAGCTCACCGCGCAGGCGTTCGGCTTTCCCCGGCAGATCGCGCACGGCATGTGGACGAAGGCCGCCGCGCTGGCATCCATCCAGCGCGCCGGCGGCCTGCCGGACGCCTACACGGTCCGCGTCGACTTCCGTAAGCCGGTCCTGCTGCCTTCCCAAGCGACCTTCGCGCACCGCCGTACCGGTGACGTGGTCGACTTCGCCCTCTACAGCCAGGACCAGTCAGTCACCCACCTGATCGGCCAGCTCCAGCCGCGCTGACCCGCGGTTGATCCTCGACGACCTGTCGCTCGGGACGGAGCGGGTCGCACTCCGCGGCAAGTTGGTCGAGGGCTTCGGCGATCGGGAGCGGTGGCAACTGCTTCCCGTCGCGGAGCCGCAGCGCGATGGCGCCGTCGGCGGCTTCGCGAGCACCGACGACCGCCTGGTACGGCGCCAGCCGGTTCTCGCGGATGCGCGCGCCCAGGGTGCCCTCGTCCGCATGCGCGAGCTCGGCCCGCAGGCCGCGGTCCACCGCCCGGCGCGCGACCTCGGCGGCAAGCTTCTCCTCGTCGTCGGAGATCGGCAGGACGACGAGCTGCACGGGCGCCAGCCAGGCAGGGAAGGCACCCCCGTGCACCTCGATCAGGTGTGCGACGGCGCGCTCGATACTGCCGACGATCGCGCGATGGATCATCACCGGCCGATGCTTGTTGCCATCGGCCCCCATGTACTCCAGCCCGAACGCGGCCGGCTGGTGGAAGTCGACCTGGATGGTGGACAGGGTCGACTCGCGCCCCGCCGAGTCCTCGATCTGGATGTCGATCTTCGGCCCGTAGAACGCCGCCTCACCGGGCGCTTCCACGAACGCGAGCCCCGCCTTCTCCAGTACGTCGCGCAGCAGGTCGGCCGCCAGCAACCAACTCTCCGCGTCCCCGACGTACTTGCTGGACGGATCACCGAAGCCCGCATCCTCAGCAGGCAGCGACAACACGTACCCCGAAGCGCTGATCCCCAGATCGCGATGCGCCCGCTTGATCAGCTCCAGCGCGGCCAGTGCCTCGTCCGCGACCTGGTCGAGCCGGCAGAAGATGTGCCCGTCGTTCAGCTGCATCGCCCGGACCCTGGTCAACCCACCCAGTACGCCGGACAGCTCCGACCGGTACTGACCGCCGAGCTCCGACATCCGCAGCGGCAGCTCGCGGTAGCTGTGCGCCCGCGACCGGAACATCAGCGCGTGGTGCGGGCACAGGCTCGGCCGCAGTACGACCTCCTCCCCGCCGACCGACATCGGCGGGTACATGTCCTCGCTGTACTTCGACCAGTGGCCGGAGATCTCGTAGAGCTCGCGTTTGCCGATCACCGGCGAATAGACCTGCTGGTAGCCGGCTCTTCGCTCGACCTCGGCGACGTAGCGCTCCAACGCCTGCCGGATAGCGGCGCCGGCCGGCAGCCAGTACGGGAGACCCGCACCGATCAGCGGGTCGGAGTCGAACAGGCCGAGTTCCCGGCCGAGCTTGCGGTGGTCGTACATGGGTGGACTCCTCAGTCGTCAAGGAGGCGAGTGTCCACATGGCGAAGCCCCGGGGCACTCGCCCCGGGGCTTCGAAAACTCGACAGTCAGCTGTCAGCGCGCCGGGACGTACCTCGGCGTTGTCGTCTGCACTGAGCGCTGGTTCACAGCACCCAAACTAGCAGACCGGTCAATCCTTTTCCTCGTCCAGTTCCAGACCGATCGGCCGGATCAGGCCCTCCTGCGCGACCGAGGCGACCAGCCGGCCGTCCTGACTGAACAGCCGCCCGGTGGCGAACCCACGCGCTCCCGACGCCGACGGCGAGGCCTGGTCGTACAGCAGCCACTCGTCGGCCCGGAAGGCGCGGTGGAACCACAGCGCGTGGTCGATCGAGGCCGGCTGGATCCGCCGGTCGCCGATGATGATGCCGTGCGGCAGCAAGCTTGCCCCCAGCAACGTCAGGTCACTGGCGTACGCCAGAACGCAGGCGTGCAAGGCCTGGTCGTCGGAAAGCTTGCCTGCGGCCCTGATCCAGAACTGCCTGCCGGTCAGCCCGGCCAGCCGGACGTCGAGCGCGGCCCACTCCTTGTTCCAGTCCTCGGCCTTGCGCCCGCTCGCCGCCTCGAACACCGACGCGAGCGTCGGCGCCTCGTCCGGTGGCACCAGGTCACCCGGCATCGGATCGGAGTGGTCCAGCCCCGGCTCCGGCACCTGGAACGACGCGGACATGTAGAAGATCGTCTTACCGCGTTGCGACGCGACCACCCGGCGGCTGCTGAACGACCGGCCGTCACGGATCAGCTCGGGGTGGTACTCGATCGGCACGGACGTGTCGCCCGGACGCAGGAAATAGCCGTGCAGCGAGTGCACGACCCGATCAGGCCCGACCGTGCGGCTCGCGGCGGCCAGCGCCTGGCCGAGCACCTGCCCGCCGAACACGCGCTGCGCGGACGTCTGCGGCTGACGGCCCCGGAACAGGTCGGGGTCGATCTTCTCCAGGTCGAGCAGCTCGACCAGATCCTCCAGGGACTCGGGCATGTCTCATCCTGACAGCTTCCGCGCCTCCCCTGGGCGATCCGGGCGGTGGGCGGCACGAAGTACGGGTGTGTGGTTCCCCTCATCGAGCGGTTTTCGGTGAGCTTTCGGTGACACCGGGTATGTTGATGAGCGTTCAATCATCAAACGCACGACTGACAGGAGTAGCTGTGAGCGCCCTCCGCACGCTGACCCGGCCCGTCCAGGCCACGCGGGACATCGTCCTGCTGATCGCCCGAGTCGGCCTCGGCATCGTCTTCATCGCCCACGGCTGGCAGAAGTTCAGCACGAACGGTCTCGATAAGACCGCCGCCGCCTTCGACCAGATGGGCGTCCCCGCCCCGACCCTCTCGGCGTACTACGCGGCCGGGGTCGAGCTGATCGGCGGCGTGGCTCTGGTCTTCGGCGCCCTCACCACGGTGGCCGGCGTACTGCTCGCCCTCGACATGGCCGGCGCGTTCCTGTTCGTGCACCTGTCGAAGGGCGTCTTCGTCGCGAACGGCGGCTGGGAGTTCGTCGTCGTCCTCGGCCTCTTCGCCCTGACGCTGGCCTCCGTCGGCGCGGGCCGCCTCAGTGTGGACGCCGCGCTCAACCGCAGTACCGCGGGACGTGCCAGGGTCTCTGCCTGACCCGAGGAAGCAGAAGGCGGCTGGCGCACCTAGGTGCACCAGCCGCCTTCTGCTTGCTGTCCGAAGACCTACTTGTCGTCCTCGCGGTTCAGTTCGGCGAGGAACTGCTCGACCTCGGCGCCGAGCTCGTCCGCAGACGGGGTGGACCCGGCCAGCAGGCTGCCGCGGCTCAGCGAACCCGCGGCGGCGTCGTACTGCGTCTCCAGGGCGTTGACCACGGAGGCCGCGTCCTCGGACGCCTCGACCTGCTCGTCGACCAGCTTGCCGGTGACGGCCGCCTCGTCGAGCAGAGCCTTGCTGGGGAGCAGCAGGCCCGTCGCGGCGGAGACCGCGTGGACCAGTGCCAGCGCTGCGCCGGGGAAGCGGTTCTCGGCGAGGTAGTGCGGAACGTGGACCGCGAAGCCCATCGCATCCTTGCCGGCTTCGCCCAAGCGCACCTGCAACATCGTCGCCGCGCTCGCCGGCAGGCGCATCTCGCCGTCCCAGATGTTCGACCGCGTGACCAGCTCAGGCCGGGTCGCGTGGGAGGTCAGGCCGAGCGGCCGGGTGTGCGGGACGCCCATCGGGATCCCGTGCACCCCGACGGTGAGCGTCACGTTGTACAGCTCGATCAGCTGCCGGACCGCACCGGCGAAGCGGTTCCAGTGGTTGTCGGGCTCGACGCCCTCCAGCAGCAGGAACTCGACCCCGGCGTCGTCCTTGAGCAGGTGCAGCGAGAGCTGCGGCGGGCTGTAGTCGATGAACCGGTCCTCGGCGAACGTCACCTCGGGCCGGCGGGCCCGGTAGTCGTGCAGGAGGTCGACGTCGAAGCGCGCCAGCAGCCGGCTGTCCAGCACCTCGAGCAGGTGGTCGGCGGTGATCCGGCCGGCTTGGCCGGCGTCCATGAACCCGTCGAGCGAATGAACCAGCACCTTCGGCGCCGCCGCCGGGCCGGTGGCCACCGACTCGTCGACGATCTCGTAGAGGTCGTCCGGTCGCAGCATCGTCGTTCTCCTTCTCAGTGGCCTTCAGGGCGGGTCGGCCCCTCTATCCTGCCTTCTCCCTCAACAACGTCAGCGCGCCGGGCGGTAATTCCGCTCGCTGGGATCTTTCTCACGCCGTTCCTCCCCCCGCGCGTGCACTCGCTGCTCCGGGCGTCCGGTTGGAGTCAGACATGCCCTCGGACGCGCATTTCGGGAAAGCGCTTGCTAGCGTGCTCCTGTGCGCACAGATTCCGAACCGTCCGCCTCCACCGCCCAGTCGACGCCCGAAGCCGCCACCCGGCCCGGCCCGGCTCCCACCGCGGCCGCCACCGAACGGCCGACGGTCATGCTGGCGATGAACGAGTCCAGCCGTGCCCGTGTTCTGGTTCCCGCCGTCCGCGACCGGCTCGAACTGGTCGCGGCCGTCCTGCCCCTCGGTCCGGGCGGCGACCGCCGCGGGGACGCCGGGAACCCGTTCCTCGACGATCCGGCGATCCGGGCCGCGCTCGGCGAGGTCGACGTGCTGCTCACCGGCTGGGGCTGTCCCTCGATCACGCCGGAGGTGCTCGCCGTCGCGCCGAAACTGAAGGCGATCGTCCACGCCGCTGGCTCGGTCAAAGGGTTCATCGATCCGGCCGCCTTCGAGCGCGGGATCCAGGTGTCGTCGGCCGTGGTGGCCAACGCGCTGCCGGTGGCCGAGTTCACGGTGGCGACGATCGTGCTGAGTGGCAAGCGCGCGTTCCGCCTCGGAGCGGAGTACAAGCAGAACAGGAAACGGCCGGACCCGGGCGCCGTTCCGGGTAGCTACGGCAGCGTCGTAGGCCTGCTCGGCGCGTCCCGGATCGGGCGGATGGTCGCTGAGCGGCTGCGCGCGTTCGACCTCGAAGTACTGATCAGTGATCCGTACCTGAGCGCGGCCGAGGCCGCCGAGCTGGGCGCCGAACTGGTCGAGCTCGACGCGTTGTTCAGCCGCAGCGACATCCTGAGCGTGCACGCGCCGCTGCTGCCGGAGACCGTCGGCCTGGTCGACGCCCGCCTGCTGGGGCTGCTGAAGGACGGCTCGGTCCTGATCAACACTGCTCGCGGGCGGATCGTCGACGCCGCCGCGCTGGAGCAGGAGTGCGTCTCGGGCCGACTCGACGCGGTTCTGGACGTCACCGATCCGGAGCCGCTGCCACCGGAGTCTCCGCTGCTCGATCTTCCCAACGTCTTCCTCACCCCCCATCTGGCAGGTGCCGTCGGCAACGAGGTGGCCCGCCTGGGCGAACTCGCGGTCAGCGAACTCGAACGCTTCGCCGCCGGCCTTCCCCTCCAGCACGCCATCAGCTCCGCCGAACTCGGGAGAATCGCATGACCCGCCTCGTGCTACCTGACACCGACCGTGTGCTCTCGCGCCAGACCGGCTGGGTCCGCGCCCACTGGGAGACACTGGCAGACCACCTGCTCGACTCGCTGGTGCCCTACTTCTCCCCCGGCAACGCCCGGATCGTCCTGCCCGGCCGCCCGAGCCGATCCGGTACGGCGTCCGACGAGCTCGAGGGTTTCGCCCGCTCGTTCATGCTCGCCGCGTTCCGGATCGCCGGCGTCCGCGGCGAAGGCTGCGAGAAGCTGATCGAGCGGTACGCGCGCGGCGTGGCGAACGGCGCCAACCCCGACCACCCCGAAGCCTGGCTCCGCCTGACCCCGCGCTCACAGCAGATGGTCGAGGCGGCCGCGATCGCGGTCGCCCTGCACGAGTCCCGCGAATGGATCTGGGACCGGCTCGACAACCGCGCCCAGGAGCACGTCGTCGAGTGGCTCGGCGGCTTCATCGGCTCGACCACCCACGACAACAACTGGCGGCTGTTCCAGGTCGTCAGCGAACAGTTCCTCGCCTCGGTCGGCGCGCCGTACTCGCAGGAGGACATCGACGGCGGGCTGGACCGGATCGAGGACTGGTACGTCGGCGACGGCTGGTACTCCGACGGCGACGGACAGAAGTTCGACAACTACATCGGCTGGGCCATGCACCTCTACCCCGGCATCTGGGCCCGGATGGCGGCAGCAACCCCCGGTGCGCAGTACGACGATCGTCTGAAGCTCTACCGGGAGCGGCTGAGCCTGTTCCTGGAGGACGCGATCCACCTGGTCGGTAACGACGGAGCGCCGATCTACCAGGGTCGGTCGCTGACCTACCGGATGGCGGCGGCGACGCCGTACTGGATGGGGCAGCTGCTCGACGCCAGCCCGATCACGCCCGGCGCGACTCGGCGGCTGTGCTCCGGAATCGCGCGGCACTTCGTGCAGCACGGCGTACCGGACGAGCGCGGGCTGCTGACGCTGGGCTGGTACGACACCTTTCTCCCGACCACGCAGTCGTACTCCGGGCCAGGTTCGCCGTACTGGGCGTCCAAGGGCTTCATCGGTCTGCTGCTGCCGCCGGAGCACCCGGTGTGGTCGGACCCCGAGGAGGAGATTCCGCTCGACCAGGCCGACCAGGTGCGGGCGATGCCGGCGCCGGGGTGGCTCGTCCACGCGAGCCGCCACGACCAGGTGGTCAAGCTGATCAACCACGGTTCGGATCACGAGCCGTTGGAGGAGCCCGAGGGCATCGAGCCGGCCGCTGACCCGCACTACGACCGGCTGGCGTTCGCCAATCACGCTGGTCCGGAGATCTCCGACGCCGCCTCGCTGCAGCGGGTGGACAACCTCACCTCGCTCGTCGACCAGCACGGCAAGTCGAGCTACCGAGGCCGGATCCGGCGGCTCGGGGTCGGCGTACGGTCGGCGGCGTCGTGGCACAAGGCGTGGCTCGGGACCGACGGACCGTGGCCGATCGAGACCGCCTCGGTGGTCCACGCGGGCTGGGAGATCCGGTGCTCCCTGGTCGACGGGCCGGCCGGCGTCCTGGTGCGGAGCGGCGGGTACGCGGTGGCCGGAAACTCCTTGCCGACAGCAACCGTTGGCGAGGGACCGGCCTGGGCGTCGGCGCGCAACTCCGACGGGCTGATGTCGGCGGTGGTCAACCTCCACGGGTACGACGAGGCGGGGGTGCACCGCGATCTCGGGGCCAACGCGTTCGGGCCGCACTCGGCGACGCCGTACCTGACGGTGGCGCACACCGGTGGGTCGTTGGTGCTCGTGCACGCCGTGTTGCTGACCCGTGACGCGATCCGCCCCGAAGCACTTGCCGAGGGCATCCAGGTCGCTGTCGACGGTCAGGAGATCACTCTCACACTGCCCGGTGACGACACGGAGGTCGTGCGGCTGGGGAACCGCTGATCTCGTACGGTGGGGGTATGACGGAAGCGATCGAGCCCGCGGTCACCGACGAACTGTCGGCGGCCGTGGCAGCCGACCCCAGTACGGCGAACCAGGAGAAGTTGTGGACGGCAACCTTCGCGCTCGAGCGCTGGTGGTTCGTCCAGCGGGGTGAGCCGGAGAACCCGCAGCCCTTCGTCGGCGTGCATCAGGGGCAGCCGTTCCTGATGGCCTTCACCTCGGCGCAACGGGCGCGGGGATTCGCGATCGAGAACGGGCTGAGCCCGTCCGACGCGGAGGTGCTGGTGCTCGCGCTGACGCCGGACGAGGCGGTCGCACAGGCCCCGATCTGGTTGCAGCAAGGGATTGCGGCGATCACCTTCGACCACGGTGTGGCCGGCTACTTCGCGCCGCTGGGGAATCTTCCCGCGATCCGGTCGCATGTTCGCGGCGGGGCTTGACGCCGCCCCGACACCCTGTTAGGACAGCCTCGCCAACGGTGAGAATCTCGCCGCCGCGCACTACATTGGCTGTCATGAGCACGTACGCGAAACTTCTGCAAGAACAGATCCGGAACGAATTCACCGCCTCCCAGCAGTACACGGCGGTCGCTGTCTGGTACGACGACCAGGACCTGCCCCAGCTCGCCGCGCACTTCTACAAGCAGTCCCTGGAAGAGCGCAACCACGCGATGATGATGGTGCGGTACCTGCTCGACATGGACGTCCGGCCGCAGATCCCCGGCATCGGCGAGGTCGTCAACGACTTCCGGACCGCGCTGGAACCGCTGGAGCTCGCGCTGCAGCAGGAGATCACGGTCACCAAGCAGATCGAGACCCTGGCCCGGACCGCGCGCGACGACGGTGACTACATCGGCGAGCAGTTCATGCAGTGGTTCCTCAAGGAGCAGGTCGAGGAGGTCTCCGCGATGACCACCCTGGTGAACGTCGCGAAGCGGGCCGGCGACAACCTGTTCCACCTGGAGGACTTCCTGGCCCGCGAGGTCGTCGGCGACACGGGCACCGACCCGACGGCGCCGACCGCTGCCGGCGGCGCCGTCTGATCGACTGACTACCAGGAGCCGCCACCTCCGCCGCCGCCACCGCCTCCGGACGAACCGCCGCTGAAGCCGGAGGAACTGCCGCCTCCCCCACCACTTCCCGCCGGAGCAGGCGGCGGGTCGAAGGTGTTGGCCACGGTCTGGCTGATGTTGCCGGCGGCGAAGCCGGAGCTGTAGTACGACGGACCGGAGTACCAGTAGGGATCCGGGGTGATCCGGCCGGCCGCGACGAGCTGGGCGCAGACGCGCTGCCAGCGGTCGGCCAGGCCGAAGGCGATGGCCCAGGGCAGGTACTTGCTGAAGATGTCCTCGCCCTCCTCGAACCTGAGCTGGTCGGCTTCGGCCGTCGCCAGGTAGGTCCGGAAGCCGATCAGCTGGTCGGTGACCGCCCGGCCGGCCGCATTTCGTTGCCCTCGGCCCCTGACGCTGAACCAGACGCCGATGGCGACCAGGACCGCGACGACCGGGATCACGATGCTGGCCGCCCGGCCGAGGCCACCGGTCGCGGCACCGATCACGGTGCCGGCCAGCCCCGCGCCGAAGAACCAGATGCCGATCATGCCGAGACAGGCGATCTTCGCGCCGGCGGCGAAGCTGGAGCCGCCACCGGCTCGTGGCATCCGGACGTACCAGCCGCGTTGCCGGATCTGCTCACGGAGCTGCGCGACCATCGCGTCGTGCGCCTGCCGCATCGAGGTGTCCCCGGTCGGACGGCGTTCCAGCACGATCTCGGAACCGGGCTGCAGACTCGGGAAGAGGCCCTGCATCAGGTACTGCTCGTGCGGAACGGTGGCGACCGCGGGGTTCAGCAGCACGGCCTTCTGCTCGTTGCCGGTGTTGTCGATCCGGATGCCGCCGCGGACCGCGAGATCGATCAGGGTCGCGGCGGTCTCGGTGGTGTTCGCCTTGGCGTCGATCAGCAGACCGCCTTCGGCGACCGGGATCCGCGGCGGCGAGAACGCGACCGGGAGCTGACTCTCCTTCAGGTCGTCCTTCACCGGCTGCGCGGCCAGGCCGTTGGGCGGGAAGCTGCCCGGCGGCATCCCGGCGAAGCGGAGGTCCTTGTTGCCGTTCCTGCCGTAGAGCACCGCGGCCACGAGCGCGGCCAGCGTGACGGCGCCCGAGCCGAGCAGGCTCGGGATCGTCAGCCCGGAACGCTGCAGGAAGCTCGGGGCGTCGACGACGATCGGGGTGTCGTTGCTGACCACGCCGGGCGGGATCGCCGCGACGATGGTCAGCTGCTTGCCGCGGCTCAGGCTGGACTGCTCGAAGAGTCCTTTGCCGGCCGACACCGTCGCGCGGTCACAGGCCCGGTCGGGAGGGCCGGCGAAACAGGTGGTCTTCTGGACGTCGGCGCCCTTGACCTCGACGTTGACGCTGACCCTTCGCAGCACCGCGTCCCAGCCGTTGCCGGTCGCGTCCCAGTAGAGCTCGGTGTGGTCGTCGAAGTGCCGCAGGGCGCCGCGTACGTCGTACTGGATCACGTAGGTGGCCTGGCGGCCGGAGATGGTCCGGTCGGCGTCGCCGATCTTGATCTGGATGCTCTGGTCGCGATCGCCGTTCGACTTCTTGGTCGACTTGGTGAACGTGTCCGGCGCGTCCTTGCTGTCCACCCTGATGTTGGAGATCTCGTACTTCTGGTCCTTGGACCGGTCGTCGGCCCAGACCTCGCGAGTGACCAGGTTGCGGTAGATGCCGCGCCGGCCGGAGCTGCCGAAGCTGTAGTTGATCGTCTCCGTCACCTGCAGCACGCCGTCCGTGGTGACGTTGTAGTCGACCTGGAAATTGGTCACGACGTCGCCGGCTTCCGTCGTACCGGTGCTTGCCGCGGTGGCTGGAGCGGCTCCCGCGAAGCCCGCCAGGACTAGGCCGGAAAAGGCTGCTGCGACCGCTGTGAAGATTCCCCTACGCATGCCGCGACAGTACCGACGCCAGGGGTCCGGCCGGCATTGGGAGGGGTGGTGTCGGTGGCTAACTCGCTGGTGTGGGGGCTGGAGCGGTGGGTTGGGCGGCTGAGGTCGCCGGGTGGCCGGGGACCGCTTCGATGGCGGCGGCAACCAGATCGGCGGCTGTGGTGTCGCGAGTGCGGCGGCCGCGGTCGTAGTACTGGGTGGTGGCGATGGTGGCGTGGCCGACGTCTGCCTGGACGTGCTGGATGCGGGCGTCCTGCTCGAGGGCGATGGTCACGTACGCGTGGCGCAGGGCGTGGGGATGGATCTTGTCGGCAACTTCCGCCAGAGCGGGACCGGCCTGTACTGCGACCCTTCGCAGCAGGGTGTTGATGTCGAAGCGGGAGCAGCGGCCGCCGACGCGAGTGGCGATCATCGGCGAGCGGTTGGCGCTGGTTCTGCCACGCAGTGCTGGCGTCGCGGCTTCGCTGGTGCGGTCGCGCTCGGCCAGGTACTCGGTGAGAGCTGTGGCGGCGAGGTTGGTCAGGTAGACCTCGCGGTGGACACCGCCCTTGCCGAGGACTCGCAGCATGGGCTCTCCTCCGGAGAGGACGAGGCTGTCGCGGTCCAGGCCGACCAGCTCGGAGACGCGGAGGCCGAGGGTGAGCAAGCCGACTACTGCTACTGCGCGCCGGGCGTAGAGATCGCGGTATCTGGTGCGGTTGGGGAGGTCGGCTGCTGCGTCAAGAAGCGCCCTGAGCTGACCCGCTGTCAGCCGGATGGTCGGCGAGGCGTCTCTGGCGGTGCTTCCCAGGCCGAGGCGAGCGCGATTGAGTGCCGCCGGGTTGGCCGGTACTACGCCTGCCTCGGTCAGGTGCGCGTAGAACGCCGACAAGGTGGAGAGCATCCGCTGCCGCGTCCGTTTCTCCGCGCCAGCCGCATCCAGCTGGTGCAGCCACGCCTTCACCTCGTTCCCGGTGGCTGCCCGCGGATCCATGCCGCGGCTCGCGCACCACCGGAACCACGCGAGGTGGTGCAGCACTCCCGGCCGACCTCCCGGCGGTCCACCGGCAGTCGATTCTCGGCCGATGCCGCCAGCGAGGTCATCGACCCAAGCAGCCGGCAGCCCCAGGGCGTAGCCGTAGGTCTTACGCGTCCCCGCGTTGGCGTACTGCGTCAGCCAGTCGGCGATCTGTGCCTGCAGCTCGGCCGGGTTCTCCACTCCTGGCCAGTCCGCCGCCGCCCAGTCCAGCTTCGGTCGGTCCACTTCGGCCCGATCGCGCTCCGGGGCTTCTCTGAGCGTCTCCAGGACCACCAGGGCATCCAAATCTGCGGGCATTTTCCGATCTTGCCTTGCCAACCCAGTCCAGCTCGCCCGCCTCGCCGCATGGACTAACAAAACACTGGTTTCGTTGGTTGTTAGTTTGGTTTTCGAAACACCTAACTAGTTCTTAGGTTTTAATACCGCCAACATCTACGCTCAGGCACATGAATGAGGAGTCTGGACGCTGCGGCTACAGCAAGTGCCGGGAAGAGTTGCCGGCGCCGGGGATGCAGGGCGGGAGACCGCGGAGTTTCTGCCGGGACACCCGCTGGGAGGGCGGGCGGACCTGCGCGCAGATGGCGAAGGCGGAGAAGGAAGCGCTGGGGGCGCTCGGACTGGATGCCGGGAGCAACACCTTCCGGCTGGACGCAGAACGTCTGCGGGACCACTTGGAGACGATCCGCGAGCCAGTCGATGCTCTGACAGCTGCGCTGACAGCCCTGAGCGCTCGCCTGGATGAAGTGGAGGCTGCCGCAGTCGCCTCCGTGGAGACTGCGCACCGACAGGTTGCTGAGGCCGAGAAGGCTCGGCTGGCTGCCGAAGAGGCACGGGAGCAAGCTGAGCAGAAGGCTCGGCAAGCCAACGCCGCCACGGAGCGGGCTGGCAAGGAGAAGGCCGAGGCTGTCGACCGGGCCGCCGCAGCGGCTCGACAGGCGCTCGATGCGACCGAAGCCCTTGGTGCCGCGCGGCAGCAGACTCAAGACGCGATCGATGCGCGCGAGCACGCAGTACAACGCGCGGAAGCAGCAACCGCAGTACTGGTGGCTGCCGAACAACAGGTGAGGACAGGCGAGCGAGAGCGGCAGGAGTTGGCGGCAACGCTGGAGCGGGTGTCGCTCGAACGCGACGTCGCGGCTCGTGGCGAGCAGGAGCGGCGGTCCGAGCTTGAGGTACTGCGCACCGAACTGCTGGCTGAGCGATCGCGGGCTGTAGAGGTGGCAGCTCAAGCCCAAGCTGCTCAGGAGACTGCGAAGGAGTCCGAGACGAAGCTTCGTGCCGACCTCGTTCGGGCGGAGGCCGAGCTGACCCAGGTGCGGCAGACTGCTGCCCAAGCCGAGACCGAGGTCAGCCGGCTTCGGGAAGCAGGCGCCCAGGCAGCCGCCGATGCATCAGCCGAAGCAGCACGGCTGCGCGCCGAGCTGGCCGAGAAGCCCGCCCCGCGCCTTCACCCCGACGACCTGCACGCCATGCTCACTGCGCTCACCCCCGCCCCGCTCACTCCTGCCCCGCTCCCCCAGCCGAACCCCTGACCAGCGCCTCTCTGCGCTCCGCCTGGGCCGAACCGCGACTTGGTCTTGTGCTGGCTGAGGGGTTGCGGAATGGTGGTTGGACCAGGAGGGATGTCATGGCAGACAAGGCGAATGCTTCCCAGGGTGGTGGGGCTGGTCTCGCGGTGGACAGCCCGGCCGCCATCCGCAACGTGGTGCTCGTCGGCCCCTCGGGTGCCGGGAAAACCACTCTGGTCGAGGCCCTGCTGGTGGCCTCCGGGGTACTGAACAGACCGGGGACCGTCGTCGACGGTACGACGGTGTGCGACAGCGACGACGCCGAGATCCGGCAGCAGCGTTCGGTCGGGCTAGCGCTAGCGCCGCTGCGCCACCGCAAGTTCAAGGTCAACCTGATCGACACCCCCGGGTACGCCGATTTCGTCGGCGAACTGCGAGCCGGCCTCCGAGCCGCGGATTGCGCTCTCTTCGTGGTCGCTGCCAACGAGAGCATCGACGAACCGACCAAGGCGCTGTGGCAGGAGTGCGACCAGGTCGGTATGCCGCGCGCCGTCGTGATCACGAAGCTCGACCACGCCCGGGCCAACTACGAGAACGCGCTCTCTGCCGCGCAGAACGCCTTCGGCGACAAGGTTCTGCCGCTCTACCTGCCGACCGGCGACGGGCTGGTCGGGCTGCTGTCGCAGACGCAGTGCCAGTACGCCGACGGCCGGCGTACGACCCGCGCCCCCGACCCGCAGTACGCCGGGCCGCTCGAAGAACTCCGCGGCACCCTGATCGAGGGGATCATCGAGGAGTCCGAGGACGAGTCGCTGATGGAGCGCTATCTCGGCGGCGAGGAGATCGACCAGGCGATCCTGGTCGAGGACCTCGAGAGAGCGGTCGCCCGCGGCTCGTTCTTCCCGGTCATCCCCGTCTGCAGCGGCACCGGCGTCGGTACGTCGGAGCTGCTCGAGGTCGCGACGAGCGGGTTCCCGGCGCCGCCGGAGCACCAGTTGCCCGACGTCTTCACCCCGCACGGCGTACCGCGGCCGAAGCTCGCCTGCGACCCGGACGGGCCGCTGCTGGCCGAGGTGGTGAAGACGACGTCGGACCCGTACGTCGGCAGGGTCAGCCTGGTCCGGGTGTTCTCCGGCACCATCAGGCCCGACACGACGGTTCACGTGTCGGGCCATTTCACGTCCTTCTTCGGCGAGGGCAACAGTCACGCCGACCACGACGAGGACGAGCGGGTCGGCACGCTGTCCTTCCCGCTGGGCAGACAACAGCGTCCGGCCGGCGCGGTGATCGCGGGCGACCTGTGCGCGATCGGCCGGCTCACCCGCGCGGAGACCGGGGACACGCTCTCCGACAAGGCCGATCCGTTGTTGCTCAAGCCCTGGACGATGCCCGAGCCGCTGCTGCCGATCGCGGTGCAGGCGCACGCGAAGACCGACGAGGACAAACTGTCGGTCGGTCTGCAACGGCTCGCCGCCGAGGACCCGACGCTGCGGATCGAGCAGAATCCCGAGACGCACCAGATCGTCCTGTGGTGCATGGGCGAAGCGCATTCCGACGTCGTCCTCGACGCGCTCGCCAACCGGTACGGCGTCACGGTCGACACCGTCGAGCTGCGGGTGCCGCTGCGCGAGACCTTCGGCGGCAAGGCCAGAGGACAAGGGCGGCACGTCAAGCAGTCCGGCGGCCATGGCCAGTACGCCGTCTGCCAGATCGAGGTGGAGCCACTGCCGGACGGGCTGGAGTTCGAGTTCGTCGACAAGGTCGTCGGTGGCGCGGTGCCGCGGCAGTTCATCCCGAGTGTGGAGAAGGGGATCCGCGCGCAGATGGAGAAGGGTGTCGGCGCCGGCTATCCGATGGTCGGCATCCGGGTGACGCTGCTCGACGGGAAGGCGCACAGCGTCGACTCGTCCGATATGGCCTTCCAGATGGCCGGCGGACTGGCGCTGCGTGAGGCGGCGACCGCGACGAAGGTCAATCTGCTGGAGCCGGTCGATCTGGTGTCGGTGCTGACACCGGACGAGCTGGTCGGCTCGGTGATGAGCGACCTGTCGGGTCGTCGCGGCCGGCTGCTCGGCACCGAGCGCGTCGGCGACGACCGCACCCTGGTCAAGGCCGAGGTGCCGCAGGTCGAGATCACCCGGTACGCGATCGATCTGCGCTCGCTATCGCACGGCGCCGCGTCGTTCACCAGGTCGTTCGCCCGCTACGAGCCGATGCCCGACGCCGCGGCCCAGCGAGTCAGGTCCTCGAGCAACTGAGGCGCCGGACGAACGATCAGCTGAGCCGGCGACGGATCTCCCTGCTGCGAAGGTAGTCGGCCACGTCGTCGTACCGCTCGGACTGGTTGGCGAACTCGATGTACGAGCGGACGCGGTGCAGCCAGTCCAGCGTCGACGGCTTGACCGTGGGCAGCGCGGCGGACAGGTGCTGCATCGACAGTGGCGGTTCACCACCGTTGGTCAGCGCCTCGTCGATCACCCGATCCACGCCGCGCTCGATCAAGGCGCGCAGATCCGCGCCGCTGAACATCGGGGTCTGGTTCGCCAGCGCCTTCAGATCCACACCGGCCGTCGGCACGTCCTTCACCAGCACGGAGAGGATGTCGGCGCGGGCCGGCTCGTCCGGCGGCGGAACGAAGACCACCCGATCGAAACGCCCCGGCCGCAGCATCGCCTCGTCCACGTCCCAAGGCGCGTTGGTCGCGGCGAGAACCAGGAGACCCTCGTTCTCCGAGCCGATCGCGTCCAGCTCCTGCAGCAGTACGTCGACCAGCCGTCGCGACTCCGACCCGCCGTGCTTGTGCCGCGCGAAAGCCAGCGCGTCCAGCTCGTCGATGAACAGCACACACGGCGCGTTCGCCCGCGCCCGCTCGAACGCGGCATGCAGGTTGCGCTCGGAGACGCCGAGATAGGGATCCATCACGTCCTCGATCCGGACGTTGACGAACGGCAGACCGCACTCCCCCGCCGTCGCCCGCGCGAGCAGCGTCTTGCCGCATCCCGGTGGCCCGTAGAGCATCACGCCACCGCCCGATCTCCGACCGTACTTCTGGTAGAGCTCGGGCCGGCTGAGCGGCAGGATCACCATCCGGTGGATCACCCGCTTGAGCTCCTCCATCCCGCCGACCTGGTCGAAGGTGGTGGTCTCCTTCATCGCGTCGCTGTCGAAGACCGGCTCGTCCTCCGGACCGACCTTCACCCGTACGCCGCTGCGCTCGGTGATCATCTCGTCGGCCAGCTGCTGCAGCCGCCCGGTCCCCTCCACGATGCCTGCCTGCCGGGCTGCTTCGAGACAGCTGCGCAGCAACGCGAGCCGCCCGTTGGCCGCGGCCAGCTCGCCGACCGGCACGAGTTGATCGGCCGGCAGACCTTGCTGATCGAGCAGTACGACGTACTCGTCGAGAGCGCTCTCTGTCTCCGCTGCGGCGACCAGTGTCTCGGCCAGGATGAGCCGCAGCAGGACGTCTTCAGGGCTGGCCTCGACCGCCTTGCGCAGCACGGAGATCCGGTCGTTCGTCATGCTCCCCATTTCCGGTTGATCATGCGGCGGACCAGCGGCGGCGCGACCCACGAGTAGATGCAGAACGCGAACCAGCCGATCGCGAACAGGATCGACAGCGGGCGGAGCCCGGCGAACCGCAGTGCGTAGATGATGACGACCGCGCCGATCCAGACCACCAGCGGGTTGAACCGCTGGAAGGGCCGCAGCGGCCGCAGCAGCGGGTGGCTGATCAGCTTGGCTTCGCGGGCCGCTCCGCGCAGGTCCTGGTCGGCCGGATTCGAGGCGGCGGCCGAGGCGAGAGAGCGGTATCCCGTCCGCGGGTCGCCGGTGAGCATCGACGCCGTACCGTGCAGCGCCTGGGCACCCGGATTCTCGGGATCGACAGAGAGCGCTTCCTGGCTGTGCCTGCGCATGTCCTTGTGGCGGCCCTGGGCGAAGGCGACCTGCGCTCGCGCCGCGGCGACGGAAGCGCTCTCCGGGGCGTAGGACGCTGCCCGCTCGACCAGCGCGGCGGCCTTCTCGGGCTGTCCCGCCGCCAGGCAGACCAGCGCGTAGCCGAGCAGCAGGTCCGGTTCGCCGGGATCGAGGCTGAGCCCTTGCAGATAGACCGATTCGGCCTCCTGCAACTGGCCCACCGAACGAAGCGCCGAGCCGAGCAGTTGCAGCAACGGTGTGAACGGCCCGAAGTGGGTCAGCCCGTCCCGTAGTACGACGATGGCCTCGTCGTTGCGATCCAGCGCATGCAACGCGGCGCCTCTGAACAAGAAAGCGCGATAGTCGAGCGCCGCATCACCCCACAGACCTTGCAACTCGTCGAGAGTCCGCTCCGGATGACCGATCTGCAGCCAGTGGCCGGCCATCTGCAACCTGGCCTCGGTGGGCTCGTTCATACCGCCGTCACCACCAGGGCGAGCAGCCCGATCTCGAGCAGCCCGCAGCCGATCACGGCCGCGATCCCCGGGCCCCACAGCGACCTGTACTCCGAACCACGCAACTGGAAGGCACGATCCATCGGCTGCTGGATCCGCATCTGCGCCAGGCAGGCCAGCACCGCGATGATCCGGATCGCCAGCCGGGTCCCCGACGAGGCGGTCAGCTCGTCGGTCAGCATCACCATCGCGATCGCCGCCAGGACGAGACCGCCCAGACCGGAGAGCGCGATCAGCCGCTGCCCCTGCGCCGGTACGCCGAGCCGGCGCGCGTTGAAGAGGGCGACCACGGTGGTCGCGATCACGCCGCCGAAGAACGCGACGTAGGCCTGCGACATCAACCGCCAGGGTCGCGTGGTCATGTCGACGTCCGCGCCGATGGTCGGGCGCAGCAGGTCGTCGGGCATGGGGCTCCCTCGGGGTCGGGTCGGGGCTCGCGCAGTTTAACCTGGCCCGATGACCGAGAACTGCCTCTTCTGCGGGATCGTGGCCGGCACCATCCCCTCCCAGCAGGTCGCCGAGAACGAGCGGGCGATCGCCTTCATGGACATCAACCCCGCCACCCGCGGCCATCTGCTGGTCGTCCCGCGGGCGCACTCCACCGATCTGCGCGAGACCACCGCCGAAGATCTCACCGCCACCACCCTGCTCGCACAGTCCCTGGTCAGCCGGGTGATCGACCGCCTCGATGCCGACGGCGCCAATCTGCTGAGCTGCATCGGCGCCGACGCCTGGCAGAGCGTCTTCCACACCCACCTGCACGTCGTACCGCGCTACAAGGACGACCCCCTGCAGCTCCCCTGGCACCCGGCCCCCGGCGACTTCGACGAGATCGCGGCCACCGCGACCGAGCTGCGCTGATCCGACCACCGAAGCACAGCGCTGGTACGGCGAACTAGCGGCGAGCTACCAACTCGTAGACCGCGACCAGTTCGCCGACCAGAGTTCCCCAGTCGTACCGCGGTACTGCGGCGCGACCTGCCGCCCGCACCTTGTCCCGTTCATCAGGCGAGCCCAACAGCCGGATGGCCTGCGTAGCCAGCGCATCGGAGTTCCCTGGCTCGAACAGTTCACCCAGCCGTCCACCGTCGAGCACCTGGCGAAACGCGGCAAGGTCGCTCGCCAGGACGGGCGCGCCTGCCGCCATCGCCTCCAGCAGCACGATGCCGAAACTCTCGCCGCCGAGGTGCGGAGCGACGTACAGGTCCGATCCGGCCAGCATGTCGGCGCGCTCGTCGTCGTCGATCGTGCCGAGGAAGAGCACGTTCTGGCGGCAGTGCTCGGGAAGCGAGCGACGCGCCTCGTCCGCCTGCCCGGTGCCGGCGACCAGCACCTTGACCTGTGGTCGCGCGGCCACCAGGCGTGGTACGGCGGCGATCAGTACCCCGAGGCCCTTGCGGGGCTCGTCCATCCGGCCGAGAAAGCTGATCGTGCCATGGGCGCCTTGCCACTCAGGACGGATCCGGCCGACGAAACGGCTGGTGTAGAGACCGTTCGGGATCACCACGGCCTCGCCGCCGATGTGCTGGACCATCATCGACCGCGCGTTCTCAGAGACCGCGATCCTGGCGTCCAGCTTCTCCAGCGCGGGGCGCAGCAGACCGGCGGCCGCGCTCATCGCCCGTGACCGCACCTGCCAGGTGTGGAAGGTGGCGACGAACGGGCCGTCACCGGCCCACAGCGCGATGATCGAGGCGCTCGGCGTGGTCGGTTCGTGCACGTGGACGACGTCGAACGCGCCGTCGGCCAGCCAGTTCCTGACCCGGGTCGCGGTGCGCGGCCCGAAGGTGACGCGCGCGATCGAGCCGTTGTAGGGAACGCCGACGGCATGACCGGCCGAAACGACGTACGGCGGAGCCTGGTCGTCGTCGACCGGGGCCAGCACCGAGACCTGGTGGCCGAGGGCAAGCAACGCCTCGGCCAGGTCGCGGACGTGGTTCTGCACTCCGCCCGGCGTACCGAGCGAGTACGGGCAGACCAGGCCGACCTTCATCTCGATCCAGGCAGCATCTCAGTCCAGGAAGATTCGCTGCAGCATGTGCCAGTCCTGCGGATGCGTGGCGATACCGGCAGCGAAGGCGTCGGCGCAGCACTGGGTCATCTGAGCCGGGCCGCCGGTGCGGTCGATCGGATCGTGGAAGGTGATGACGAGGTCGGGACCGTCGTAGTGCAGGGTGGCCGGGATCAGCGGGGCGCCGGTGCGCACGCTGAGCGCGGCCGGACCGGCGGGCATTCTCGACTTGCGGCCGAAGAACGTGACCGGTACGCCGCGGTCGGAGAGGTCGCGATCGGCGACCAGGCAGACGAAGCCGCCCGCTCGGAGGCGCTCGGCCAGTACTCCGAAGACGTGCTCGTCGCTGCCGGTCAAAGGCAGCACCTCCATGCCGAGTTTGGCGCGGTAGGCAACGAACCGGTCGAAGAGGGACTCGGGGCGGAGGCGTTCGGCAACGGTCGAGACCGGCATTCCGGTGCGGCCCGCCCAGGCGCCCGCGTGGTCGTAGTTCGCGAGGTGAGGAAGGGCGCAGATCACGCCCCTGCCTGCGGCGTGGGCGTCGCGGAGCACCTTCTCGTTGACCGTGCGGACCCGTCCGACGATCCGCTCGTCGTCCCATTCGGGCAGGCGAAAGGCCTCCTGCCAGTAGCGCAGGTAGGAGCGTATGCCGGCTTGCGTGAGCGCGTGCAGCTCGGCCGGAGTCGCCTCGGGACGGACGATGGCGAGGTTGGACTTGAGACGCTGGACGCCGCGCCCGTCCCGGCGTACGACGAAATCGGCGATCCGCCGGAAGACCGCCGAGACGAGTCCTTCCGGCAGCCGCCGTACCAGGGCCCAGGCGAGCGCGAAAGCCAGATCGACGATCCGCTGCCGCAGACTCTCCACGGTCAGGTGGAGGTGGGCGGCAGGCCGGAGCCGGGGCCGGCCGTCCCACCGTCCGACGACGAGGGGCCGTCGAGGCCGAGATCGCCTGGCGCTACGCCTTCGGTCGGATTGCCCGCTGCGGTGCCGCTCCCCGCGGCGCCGTTCGGGCCTGCTGCTCCACCCGCTCCTGCACCGCCCGTCGCGGCGGCGCTCGGCGCAGTATTGGCTGCCGGTGTTCCGAGTCCGGCATTGGCCGGGTCAGCCAGCACCTGCTTGCGGACCGACAGCGTCCGCTGGACGACCGTGATGGTGCTGGCGACCGCGAGAGCGCACAGGACGATCTCGAGCAGGATCGGAAGGTCGAGCACGTCGGAGAAGAATCCGACGACGAGCACCGCGACCAGGCGGTCGGAGCGCTCGGCCAGGCCACCGCTCGCCTGCAGACCGAGGCTCTCGGCCTTGGCCCGGGCGTATGACGTGGTCGCGCCCATCACCAGTGCCCACAACGTGACCGCGGCCATCCACGGGGTGTCGCCGGCGCTGCCCGCGTAGAACAGCACCAGACCGCCGAAGATGGCGCCGTCGCCGAGCCGGTCCAGCGTGGAGTCCAGGTAGGAGCCCCACTTCGACGACGTCCCGGAGGTGCGGGCCATGTAGCCGTCGATCAGGTCGGAGAAGACGAAACAGGTGATCACCACCGCGCCCAGCCAGATGTGGCCGCGCGGGAAGAAGATCAGCGCACCGGCGCAGACGCCGATGGTGCCGACCAGTGTGACGGCATCAGCGCTCACACCGAGCTTGAGCAGGAGGTTGGCGATCGGCGAGATCACCTTGGTCCAGAACTGCCGGAATCTGTTAAGCATGGCGACGCGATCGTAGACCAGGCACGCCCCGGGTGCGTGACTCGCCACCCCTGGTGACTACCGCTGAGCCCACTCTCAGGCGCACCATGGCCTCACGCCCACCTCCGACGGGAGGTCCCGATGCCCGACTCCCGGCCCCCAGCCGGCCGCCCGCCGCTGCCTGTGCTTACCCGCGCGCCGTCCACTCTGAGCCATGGGCGGACTTCCACCACTGACCAACCTCCGGTTGAAGCCGCTGAAGCGCCGGGCGTGAGCGGCGCAGATGCCGTTCCACGCTGGTTGGTAGGTGGTGCAGCTCCGCGCCTTCGCCGGGCCCTGGCAGGAGTGGCGATACTTGCGGTGCTGGCGGGCTGCTCGGTGGCTCGCCGGGCGGATGAAGCTCGACCGCTACCGCCGAAGCCGGCTGTCGTCGTGCCAGTGGTGGTGGCGCCGCCGCAGGCTGAAGGGCTGGACGGGTCGGCGGGTGAGCCGGGGCCGACCGTGTGTGCAGCGGTCACCGCGACACTCGGCAAGCAGCTCGGAGTGAAGGTGACGGCCAAGCCGTTTTCCTGGAACGACGGTGGCCTGCCGGCACTCGACCTGTGCACGTTGCTCCTCGACGGCCGGGCAGTGACGGTCGGCGTCACCGCGCTGCCGAAGCAACTGGACTCGCTGGACCGCCTCGCGGCCGGAACCGGAGCGCTCGAACTGGTGCCCGAGCTCGGACCGGAGGCTCGGATCAGCTCGTCGCGGCTGGTGTTCAGCGTGGAGGACCGTGCGGTCCGGGTGCTCTCGATCGGAGGGATCGACCGCCACCCGACCGGGATCGATCGCGCGAAGGCGGTCGCGATCAGCCGGGCGGTGCGCGCCGTCGTACCGGCGATGACGCGGGACGCGCGGCAGTCCGAGTCGATCTGTCAGCTGTCGACCGCGGCGGCCGAGCGGTTCGTCGGGACCACCACGCAACTTCGGCGCGACTACCGGGTCGACGGCGCGCTGACCTGCATCTGGGGTGGCTTCGACGCGACGGTCTCGATCGTGGAGTCCTTCCACCCCGACACCATCCCGGAGGCGAAACGAACCCCGCCGCCACCGTTCGCGCCGATCGGCAGACCTGGCTACCACCTGCCCGACCAGGGCGAACTCGTCTTCCGCCAAGGTCGCAGGGTGGTCCGCGTCACCGCTCTGACCAACCCGGCCCGCCAGGTCTCCCTGGAGACACTGCTCGGTCTGGTCGACCCGCTGATGCCGCTCTTCCTCAGATGACGCGGCACCACCGGCTCAGTCGGTCGGCCAGGACTTCGCCAGCAGCGCACGCGTGTCCGACAGCAACTGCGGCAGTACCTTCGTCTGCGCGATCACCGGCATGAAGTTGGCATCGCCGCCCCAGCGTGGGACCACGTGCTGATGCAGGTGAGCAGCGATCCCGGCGCCCGCGATCTCGCCCTGGTTCATCCCGATGTTGAACCCGTGCGCATCCGAAACGATCCGGATCACCCGCATGGCCTGCTGGGTCAATGCGGCCACGTCGGAGACCTCGGCCGGCGTCAGCTCGGTGTAGTCGGCGACATGCCGATACGGCACGACCATCAGGTGACCGGGGTTGTACGGATACAGATTCAGTACGGCGTACGCCGCGTCCGCCCGCCGGACGATCAGCGCGTCGGCATCCGGCAACGACGGCAACCGGCAGAACGGGCACTCGTGCCCCGCCGCCCCGGTGGCCGGCTTGTTCTCCCCGGCGATGTACGCCATCCGGTGCGGGGTCCACAACCGCAGGAACGGGTCCGGTACGCCGACCCCGTCCTGCCGATCCACACCTTCCAGCTCGTACGGCGTATCGCCGGGGGAACCGGTCATACCTGGACGCGCTTCTTCACGGTGTCGACGATCTCGGCGACCGCGTCGGCGATCGGGATACCGTTATTCTGAGTACCGTCGCGGTAACGGAAGGAGACCGAACCGGCCGCCATGTCCTCGTCGCCGGCGATCAGCATGTACGGCACCTTGGACTTCTGCGCGTTGCGGATCTTCTTCTGCATCCGGTCGTCGGAGGCGTCGACCTCGATCCGGATGCCCTCCGCCTTCAGTTGCTGGGCGATCTCGAACAGGTAGTCCACGTGCCCGTCGGTGATCGGGATGCCGATCACCTGGACCGGCGCCAGCCACGGCGGGAAGATCCCGGCGTAGTGCTCGGTCAGCACCGCGACGAACCGCTCGATCGACCCGAACAGCGCGCGGTGGATCATCACCGGCCGCTGCCGCGAACCGTCGGGAGCGGTGTACTCCAGCTCGAACCGCTCCGGCAGGTTGAAGTCCAGCTGGATCGTCGACATCTGCCAGGTCCGGCCGATCGCGTCGCGGGCCTGGACCGAGATCTTCGGGCCGTAGAACGCGGCGCCCTCCGGATCCGGGACCAGCTCCAGCCCCGACCCCTCGGCGACCTCGCGCAGGGTGTTGGTGGCTTCCTCCCAGACCTCGTCGGAGCCGACCGACTTCTCCGGGTTCCTGGTCGACAGCTCCAGGTAGAAGTCGTCCAGGCCGTAGTCGGCCAGCAGCCCGAGGACGAAGTTCAGCAGGTCGCGCAGCTCGTCGCGCATCTGCTCGCGGGTGCAGTAGATGTGCGCGTCGTCCTGGGTGAAACCGCGGGCCCGGGTCATCCCGTGGATGACGCCGGACTTCTCCAGCCGGTACACGGTGCCGAACTCGAACAGCCGCAACGGCAGCTCGCGGTACGACCGGCCGCGCGAGTCGAAGATCAGGTTGTGCATCGGGCAGTTCATCGGCTTCAGGTAGTAGTCCTGACCCTGCTTGCGGATCTCACCGTCCGGCCCGCGCTCCTCGTCCAGGTGCATGGGCGGGTACATGCCGTCGGCGTACCAGTCGAGGTGACCGGACGTCTGGAAGAGCTGCGCCTTGGTGATGTGCGGGGTGTAGACGAACTCGTAGCCGTCCTCGACGTGCCGCTGCCGCGAGTAGTCCTCCATCACCTTGCGGAGCACGCCGCCCTTGGGATGGAAGACCGCCAGACCGGAGCCGATCTCGTCGGGGAAGCTGAAAAGATCCAGCTCGGTGCCCAGCTTGCGATGGTCGCGCTTGGCGGCCTCCTCCAGGCGGGTCAGGTACGCCTTCAGCTCGTCCCGCGAGTCCCACGCGGTGCCGTAGATGCGCTGCAGCTGCGGGTTCTTCTCGCTCCCCCGCCAGTACGCCGCCGCGACGCGCATCAGCTTGAAGTTGCCGAGGTACCCGGTCGCCGGCACGTGCGGCCCACGGCACAGGTCCTTCCACGCCACCGAGTCGTCGCGCCGGATGTTGTCGTAGATCGTCAGCTCACCGGCGCCGACCTCGACCGAAGCACCCTCCGCGGCGTCGGCCGAGGCGGACCCCTTGATGCCGATCAGCTCCAGCTTGTACGGCTCGGCGGCCAGTTCGGCGCGCGCGTCGTCGTCCGAGACCACCCGGCGGCTGAACCGCTGCCGCTCCTTGATGATCTGCTGCATCTTCTTCTCGAGCTTGGTCAGGTCCTCCGGGGTGAACGGAGTGGCCACGTCGAAGTCGTAGTAGAAGCCGTTCTCGACCGGCGGGCCGATCCCCAGCTTGGCGTCGGGGAACAGCTCCTGGACGGCCTGGGCCAGCACGTGCGCGGTCGAGTGCCGGATGATGGCCAGGCCGTCGGCGGAGGAGGCCAGCACGGGCTCGATCTCGTCGCCGTCGGCGACCACCCGGGCCAGGTCGACCAGCTCGCCGTTGACCTTGGCGGCGATCGCGGAGCGGTCCTGGCCGAAGATCGCGGCGAACAGTTCACCGACGGTCGTCGTCTCGGTCACGCTCCGCTCAGCCTCGCCCTCGACGCCGACCAGATGGACCTTGACTTCCGACACGTTCGCTCCTCGAGTACACCGCCCCGCCGTGCGCGGGCCGTCACATCGCAGATCGTAGCGAGTCCACCCCTGGGCTGATGCAAGCCCGTCCACAGGGGGACTCGGGCATGACGAAAGTCAGGGGTAGGTGGCGCCCATAGTCCGATGTGCCGGGGTACCCGCGTTTTCTAGGTTCGTAGGGACACTGGCGAACCGGAAGGCCCCCGCGTGATCACCCTCGAAGCACTCAGCAAACGCTACGGCGAGACCACCGCGGTGGACACCCTCGAACTGGCCGTCGCCCCCGGCCGGGTGACCGGGTTCCTCGGCCCCAACGGCGCCGGCAAGTCGACCACGATGCGGATGATCCTCGGCCTCGACACCCCCACCGAGGGACAGGCCCTGGTCGACGGCCGTCCGTACGCCGACTGGCCGCGCCCGCTGACCAAGGTCGGCGCGTTGCTGGAAGCCAAGGCGCTGCATCCCCGGCGGACGGCTCGTAACCACCTGATCGCGATGGCCCGCAGCAACGCCGTGCCGGTCAGCCGGGTCGACGAAGTCCTGAACCTGGTCGGCCTCGACGAGGTCGGCCGCAAACACGCCGGCCAGTACTCGCTCGGCATGGGGCAGCGGCTCGGCATCGCCGGTGCCCTGCTCGGCGATCCCGAGGTACTGATGTTCGACGAGCCGGTCAACGGCCTCGACCCCGACGGCGTCCGCTGGGTCCGGCGGCTGATGCGCAAGCTGGCCGCCGAGGGCCGGACGGTCTTCGTCTCCAGCCATCTGATGAGCGAGATGCAGCTGACCGCCGACCAGCTCGTCGTGATCGGTCGCGGCCGGCTGATCGCGGACGCCCCGATCGCCGACGTGATCGCCGGCTCCTCCCGCACCACCGTGCGGGTCCAGGTGCCCGACCGGACCGAGCTCGCGCTGCTCAGGGAGCGCCTGGTTCCGGAGGCCGAGCAGGTCGAATCACTCCCCCACCAGTTGGTCGTCGCCGGCGTACCGGCCGAACGGATCGGTGATCTCGCGCACGAGCTCGGGGTCCGGCTGCACGAACTGCACACCGAGCGCGCGTCGCTCGAGGAGGCCTACATGGAGCTCACCGCGGACAGCGTCCAGTACGGGGTGGTGGCCTCGTGACCGACGCGATCCTGCACTTCACCGAAGAACTCATGTCGTCGTGGTGGATCTACCTCGCCCTCTTCGGCTTCGCCGCGCTGGACGGGTTCTTCCCGGCGATCCCGAGCGAGACGCTGGTCGTCACGGCCGGCGTCTTCGCGGCCACCGGCGAGCCCAACCTGTACGTCGTGATCGCGATGGCCGCCGCCGGCGCGTTCCTCGGCGACCACGTCTCGTACGCCCTCGGCCGTGGTGCGGGCGGCCGGATGCTCGACCGCTTGGAGCCGGGAACCAAGCGGCACAAGATGAGCCTGTGGGCGCGCAAAGCGCTCGAGGAACGCGGCGGGCTCGTACTGATCGTCGCTCGCTACGTCCCCGGCGGCCGGACCGCCGTGACGCTGACGATGGGCGCGGTTCGCTACCCGCTGCGCAGCTTCTCCTTCTTCGCGGGACTGGCCGCGGTCAGCTGGGGTCTGTACTGCTCACTGGTCGGCTATCTCGGCGGCAAGGCGTTCGAGGACAACCCGCTCAAGGGAGTCGCGCTCGGCATCGGTCTCGCGCTCGGCGTGACGCTGATCGTGGAGGTCGTCCGGCACCAGCGCGCGAAGCGGCGTACCCCTCAACCTCAGGTCGAGGCTGAGCCCGAACTGGTCGAGGCAGGCGAGCGATGAGCACCGCAACCATCACCGTCCAGCAGAGGTCGAGCGGTCTGCGCAACGCGGTGGAGTCGGAGTGGACGAAACTCTGGACGGTTCGGTCGAGCTGGCTGAACATCGTCGCCGCCGTCGCACTGACCGGGTTGCTGGCGATGCAGTTCGGCTTTTCCACGGCGTACGAGAACACGCATCTGGCGCCCGGCGAGCTGGCCGGGAAGTCGGCGGTGGGCGGCGTCGCGGTGTCGGCGATGACGATCGCGCAGGTCGTGGTCGCGGCGTTCGCGATGCTGCTGGTGACCTCGGAGTACGCGACCGGCAGCATTCGTTCGACCCTGCAGTGGACCCCCGTACGCCGCAACGTGGTCCTCGCGAAGGCGATCGTGCTGACCCCCGTGCTGTTCGCCTACGGCCTCTTGCTCGGAGTGATCGCCGCCGTCACCGGCGGCCTGACGATGGGCGAATGGGCCGACTGGGATCTCGCCACCTTGGTGATCGACCTGCTCTCGGTCGCCGCCTATCTCACCCTGGCGGGCCTCTTCACCACCGGGATCGCCTTCCTGATCAGGAGCACCGCCGGCACCCTCACGGCGGCGTTCCTGCTGCTCATCGTCATTCCCATGATGATGTCGCAGAGCAGCATGCGGGCCCTCGTCTGGCTGGCTGCCCTGCTCCCGGGCGGCGCGGGCCAGAACTATCTCGCCGGCTCCACGGATCCGCTCTCCCCCACCGCGAGCTTCGTCGTGCTGGCGCTGTGGGCCGGCGGAGCACTGTTCGCCGCGACGATGGTTCTCCAGCGCCGCGACGCCTGACGGGCCCTCGCGATAGTTAGCCCTTGCGCTAACTATCGCGAGCGGATAATACTTAGCCGCATGGCACAGCATTTGGCGCAGCTCGACGGCGTCTTCGTCGCCCTGGCGGACCCGACACGGCGCGCGGTCATCCACCGCCTCGGGCGTGGCCCGACCAGCGTCGGCGATCTCGCCTCGGCCTTCCCGATCACCCTGCCCTCGTTCATGAAACACGTTCGCACCCTGGAGTCGAACGGGTTGATCCGCACGGTCAAGACCGGCCGGGTGCGCACCTGCGTGCTCAACCGCGAACGCCTGGCGCTGGTCGACGACTGGCTCGCGAACGAGCGCCGGAGCTGGGAAGAACGCACCGACCGGCTGGAAGCCTTCGTCACCGACCCGAAGGAGAAGCACCGATGAATCCCGAGCTGGACCTGGTCCTGGAGCGCGTCATCCGCGCTCCCCGCGCGACCGTCTGGAGCGCGTGGACCGAGCCGGCCAAGTTCGAGCAGTGGTGGGTGCCGGCGCCTGCGCTGTGCCGGGTCGAGCGGCTGGACGTCCGGTCCGGAGGCGCGCTGGTGACGACGATGAGCGAGGACGGCGCGAAGTACGTCCCCCATCTCGACGCGACCTTTCTGGTCGTCGACGAGCAGGAGCGGATCGTCTTCACGAACGCGATCGACAGCGACTGGCGCCCGACCCGCCCGGATCCGATCGCGATGACCGCCGAGATCCTGCTGGCCGATCACCCGGACGGCACCGACTACCGGATCATCGTCCGCCACGGCGATCCGGCCTCTCGTGCCCTGCACGCCGAGCTCGGCTTCGCCGACGGCTGGGGGTCGGTCACCGCTCAACTGGCCGGCGTCGCCGAGGCCGGGGACGCCCGATGAAGCTCGTCCTGACCGAGTTCGTCAGTCTCGACGGTGTCAGCCAGGGTCCCGGTTCACCGGACGAGGACACCAGTGACGGTTTCGTCCGCGGCGGCTGGCTGGTGCCGCACCTCGACGAACTCTTCGTACGCCGTACCTCCGAGTGGCTGGACCTCGCCGACGGCCTGCTCCTCGGACGCCGGACCTACCAGGCGTTCGCGCGTGACTGGCCACGGATCACCGACCCCGACGACCCGTACTCCGAGCGGATGAACGCGCTGCCGAAGTACGTCGTGACCAACACCCTGGCCGAAACCTCGTGGCACCCCACGACGATCCTCAACGGCGACCCGATCGACACAGTCGCCAAACTCAAAGCCGAACCCGGCCGAGAACTCCAGATCCACGGCAGCGCGCGGCTCGGTCAGGCGCTGTTGTCAGCCGGTCTGGTCGACACCGTTCGGCTCACGGTCGCCCCCACCATCGTGGGCTCCGGCCGGCAGTTGCTCGGTCATCCCGGCGCCGCGACCGGCCTCCGGCTCGTCAACCACGAAAGCACCTCAACGGGCTTGCTGCTGCTCGAGTACGAGTGCAGCGGCGTCGCTCCCGTAGCCGCCTACGAAGGCGTCACTGCCTTCGTCCAATAGCCGGCCCGGCGACTCCTACCCGAGCGGCCAGCACCAGGGGCTCTCGTTCCAGTACCGCGTCTGGCTACCGTCGGGCAGGCCCGTCACTCAGTGCGTGCACTCTGACGACAAATCGCGGCGGCGACAGCCGATAGGCCGTCGCCGCCGCGGTCGATCTGTTCTAGCGCGGGACGTTCAGCGCGATGGTGATCTGCTCGGCGACCTTGGCGGCCAGATCGAGCGCCGCACGGCGGGTGGCCGGCTGCAGCGCCGAGTGGTCGAGCGGGCCCTCCGCCGCGATGTGCGGGTCGGTCGGGATGTCGACGACGGCGGCGGCGCGCGACTCGAAGTACGGGCGGAGCTGCTTCTCGACCTCCTTGTTGACGTCGCCGGGACCGTTGCTGACCGCAATCACCGCGCGGCGGATCAGGCGCTGCGCGTCCGGGCCCTGGTGGTCGAGCTCCTCCAGCATCTGCACGGCGGCAGCGCACGAGAGGCTCTTCCACTTGATCGGGATGACCAGGACGTCGGAGGCCTTCATCGCCTCGCGCCAGTTGCTGGAGCCCTCGTTGTTACCGGTGTCGATCACCAGCACCTTGTAGAAGCGGCTCAGCAGCCGGTGGATCTGGTCGAAGTCCTTCGCCTCGATCTGCGCGTACGTCGTGGTGGCCGACGTCAGTACGTCGTACTGCCCCGACACCTGGTGCCGCAGGTAGGCGCCGACGTCACCCAGTCGCGCGTCCGGCTGCGTGAGCATCTGCATCGCCTGCAGCAGGTCGGTCACCGTCGAGCGGCTGTTGGTGTCGTGCGTGCGCAGGTGCATGTTGCCGCGCAGCTCGTTGTTGTCCCACGCGACGACGCCGCCACCACGCGCCTGACCGAGCGCACCCGCCAGCAGCAGCGTGGTCGGCGTCTTACCCGAGCCGCCCTTGGGGTTGGCGATCGTCACCGTGACCGGCCGCCGGAAGGCGGTGGCTGCAGTGGCGCGGGCAATACGCTCGAGCCGCTCGTTGGTGCCGGGACGCAACCGCAGCACGCTACGGACGCCCTTCTCGGCAGGAGCTTCCCGCGGCAACGGCAGAGCCTGCAGCAACTCGTCCGCGCGGTAGGAGACCTGACGGTCGGGCTGCTGACCACCCTGCCCGGGAATGCCCTGCGGGAAGAACTGCTGGGCAGCAGGTGAGAGCTGTGGCGACTGCATGTCGCGCGCAGGGGCCTGCTCATGAGCAGGCTGGCTCCACGGGTCGGCGGCGGGCTCCGGCGTACCGGTCCTGCTCCACGATTCCCCTGCCGGCTCCTGCGCGGCCGCCTTGCTCCAGGACTCACTCGCCGGCTCGCTTGCTGCCGACTTGCTCCACGGGTCGGCAGCGGCCTCCTGAGCCGGCTGCTTGGTCCACGGGTCGGGCGTGGGCTTCGGCGTCTCGGCCGGCTGGGACCACGAGTCGCCCGGGTAGTCCTTGGACAGCGCGTCCGGCTTCGGCTCCTCGGTCGGCTCCTCGGCCTCTTCCGGGTCAGGAGTCTCCTGGCTGCCCTTCGGTGCCGCCGAACCGCCGGACGGCGGCTGCTGGGCGGGAGGGTTCTGGGCAGGAGGGGGCGGAGGCGGCGTGGTGGCCGGCGGGTTCGGGTCCGGCTGGGTCCAGGACGGGGTCGGCTGCCACATCCTCCGGACCTCGGCCGCTGCCGCTTCCCGGTCCTTGTGCTGTCCGGAGTTGTGCGAGTCGGTCACGACCTAGATCCCCCGATTCTGTGAGAGGGGGCGGGGCTGCCGCTCCCCTGAGCTTGCAGGATGTCCCAGGCACAGTCCACCCGGGAGGTCCACTATCCCATGACCGGGTGTCCAGGCGATGTCACCCGCCGGAGCGTCGGAGGACCGCCCGGCTGCTGCCCGCCGAAGCCCGCCGGGAGCGGCGCCGCCCGAATCCGATCAGACGAAGGTTCGTGGGCCAAGCCGGGTCAGACCGGATCGGCGACTCCGCCCTGCCGACGAGCGATCGACCACTGAGCAGAGCGTCGCCGAAGCCGAGGCCGCAGGTCGTCAGACCAGGCCGGCTTCGTAGGCAACGATCGCGGCCTGGACCCGGTTCTTCACCGCCAGCCGGGTCAGAATCGCGCTGACATAGGCCTTCACCGTGCCCTCCACGACGAACAGGCGGCCCGCGATCTCCGCGTTCGAGAGACCGGCGCCGACCAACGCGAGCACTTCACGCTCCCGCGGGCTGAGCACCTCGATCTGCTCCTTCGCTGCCGTCGCTCGCGCCAGCCGACCGCCGGTACCGGTGCCGAGCTCCGCGATCACTCGCTGAGCGATTTTGGGCGACAGGTACGCCGCGCCGTCGGCGACCGCCTTGAGGCCCGCGATCAGCTCGTGCGGGTCCCCCGACTTCAGCAGGAAGCCACTCGCCCCGTCGCCCAGCGCCTTCGCGATGTAGGCGTCCTCGGAGAAGGTCGTCAGGATCACCACCGCGGTCTCCGGCACGGTCCGTTTGATCTCGGCACCGGCCGCCAGCCCGTCCATCCTCGGCATCCGGATGTCCAGGACGGCGACGGCGGGCCGGTGAAGCTGAGCGAGCCGCACGGCCTCCTCCCCGTCGCTCGCCTCGGCGACGACCTCGATCGTCTCGTCTGAACCGAGGATCGCCCGCACGCCGGCGCGAACCATCGCCTCGTCGTCGGCGAGCAGCACTCTGATGGTCACGGTGTCCCTTCGGGGTCGGGCCGGACCGAGCCGGTGGGAATCAGGTCCTTGGTCACCAGCACGCCTCGGTGGAAGCACAGCCGGTAGGCGTAGGTGATGGAGAACGGCGCGTCCGGCCGGTAGTAGCGGCAGTCCCACTCCTTCGGCTGCACCAGTCTGCCGCTCGGAGGATCGACCATCTGCATCGCCGGCAGCCGCTGCTCGACCTGGTCGGCGGGCTGCCCCAGCCGGATCGCGTCGAAGTCCGCCGGCCGCAGGATCGAGCTGTACCCGACGACCATGTAGTAGCCGAGAGCAACCAATCCGACGACGACGCCGATCACTGCCGGTGCGGCCAGGGCGGTGATCAACCCGCGCCGCGCGTTCCGCCGTACGGTCGCGCGCTCGTCGGCGGTGGCAGACTCGACCGCCGCCTCCACCCGTCCACCGGCTCGCGGAATCCTGGCCACCACCTCGAAGCCGCCGGTACTGCGAGCCTCGGCAGTCAGGACACCACCCACGAGCCGAACCCGCTCAGCCAACCCCGCCAGGCCTCTCCCGCCTGAACCGCCGCCGGTCGGCGCAGCGTCGGCCGTTCCAGCAGCACCGGGTCGAGCAGCACCGCCGGCCCGAGAGGCAGCGCCGGGCCGAGAGGCAGCGCCGGGCCGAATAGCCAAGGAGGTCCGAGCCGCGTCGCCACTTCGAGCAGCATCGGCATTGCCAGGTGAACGGTGTTCGGTCATGCGCCCCACCGTGGCCGCCTGACCCTCGCTCCCGCCCGTCCGAACTTCACCCACGGCTGCGCTGTTCGCCACCCGCACGACGACCTCATCGCCCGGATGCGAAACCGCGACGGTAACCTCGGCGCCAGGCGCGTGCTTGCTGGCATTGGTGAGCGACTCCTGCACCACTCGATGAACAGCACGATCCACCATCGGCGACAGCTCGGCGGTCCCTTCCTGCACGAGCTTGACGGCCAGCCCCGAAGCGGCCGCCCGGTCGACCAGTTCGGCCACGGTCTCCAGCGCCGGTACGACCGAGGCTTCACCCTCCCGCAGTACGCCGATGATCTCGCCGAGCCGTTCGGTGGCAGTCGCCGCTGCCTCCCGCAGTTCGGTGGCGGCGCGGCGATGACGTTCGGGCAGCTTCGCGTCGACCTCCAGCGCGGCGGCCCGCAACGCGATCAGACTCAGCTCGTGACCGACCGAGTCGTGCATGTCCTCGGCGATCCGGGAGCGCTCTCTGAGTCGCTCCTGCGCGATCTCCAGCCGGTGCTCACGCTCGATCCGCTCGGCGCGATCCCAGCCGGCGGTGGCCAGCAGCGCCTGCTGCGCGCGGTACCGGCCGACCAGCCAGGGCAGGACGACGACCAGGAGCGAGAGCAGCAGGACCAGCAGCCAGTTGAGCACGGCCTCGGCGGCCGGGACATCGGGATGGAGCACCAGGCCGAGGACCAGCAGCCCGGAGAGCTGCGCGCAGGACATCAGTACGAACTGCCGCAACTGCGTCTCGCGCCGCCCGGAAACGTAGCTCAGCAACGAGATCGCGGGGACCAGCGCGATCGGAACGCCGAGCGTCGTGTCGAGACTGAGGGCCAGGATCACCACCTCGGTGGCGATCACCAGACTCAGGCCGAGCACCGGCCGCGAACGCCGGTTCAGCACGGCCAGGCCGATGACCGCGACGCAGATCGCCTGCATCCAGACCGGGTCGCGCCGTGCCCCGCTCTCCAGGAGCACCAGCACGGAGAGGCCGGCCCACAGGCCGAGATCTCCCGCACGGGTCCAGTTCACACTCCGACGCTACACAGAGAGCGCTCCCCGCAGTACTGCCGAAAGTCAGGTTCCGTTGCGATCGGCATCGACCAGCTCGAACGGGACCAGTGAGACCTTCGGCACCGACTCGCCGCGCAACTGGGCGAGCAACAGGTCGACGGCCTGCCGGCCCATCTCGCGCTGGTTCTGCCGGACGTGCAGGAACGGCGGACCGGCAATTGGGTCGCCCGGTGAGTCGAAACAGCTGATCACCAGCTCACGCGGCCGGCCGAGTGCCCGGTCCAGCATCCGGGCCAGGTTGTACTCGCAGGCCACGAACGCGGTGACGCCGGGGAAACGGTGCCGGAAGGCGCGGATCAGTTCGAGGTCCGAGCGAACGCTCTCCGGCGTGAACGAGCCGGGCAGCGTACTGCGCAACTCCGTCAGGTGATGTGCGTGATAGCTGCCAGGCTTCTGCTCGGCGAAGGCCGACCGGAAGCCTTCCAGCCGGTCCTCGATACTCGAGGTGTTCAACGGTGGCGGAGAAACGAAGGCGATCTGCCGGTGCCCGCGATCGAGCAGACGTTGGGTCAGGGCACGGGAGGCGGCCACGTTGTCGGTGTGCACGGCGGACACCGGAATGCCGGACAGGTGCCGGTCGACCAGGACAATCGGGAACCCGTCCAGCACCTGGCGCAGCAGACTCGCGTTGTAGAAGTCGCCGTGCACCGGGAAGACGATCAGTCCGTCCACCTCGCCGGACGCGACCAGCGACTCGACTGCCTGTTCCTCGTCCGCCTGGCGGCCGCGCGTACGCCGTACGATCAGGTTCGCGCCCGCCGCCGCGCTGCTCTCCTCGATCGACTGCAGCAACTCCAGCCCGTAGGCCTCCGAGACATCCGGTATGAGAAGGGCGATCGTCCCAGGGACGTTGCCGCGGCGAGCAGGCCGTAGTGCGCCCTTGAGCGGCGTGGTCACGCCCTCCAGATCCGGCAGATGCTTCACCACGAACGAGCCCTTGCCGCGGATCCGCTCGATCAGCCCGGCTTCCCGCAGTACCTCCAAGGCCCGCTTGGACGTGATCCGGCTGACCTCGAACTGCGCCGCCAGCTCCATCTCGGACGCCACCCGGTCCCCCGGTCCGAGCACGCCGCTGCGGATCTCCTCGAGCACGTGCGTGCTGATCCGCTCGTACAGCGACTCCACCGTTCCCCTTCCGCTCGACCGAGTTGGTATACCAAACCAGTCCAGTGCCGCTCAGGCAAGCGACCTGCCGCTGCCGGACCGCTACCACGTTCGAAGGCCTTTCCGGGACGGTCGCGGACTGACAACATGCCGCCATGGAGCGTCCTGGGGTGGGATTCGCGACCCGGCCGGTGATCGGTGTCGCGGCGGTACTGGCAGTGGTTCTGACGGTGCTGTCCGGCCGCTACGGCTTCCACCGCGACGAGCTGTACTTCCTCGCGGCAGCCGACCACCTCGCCTGGGGCTACATCGATCAGCCTCCGCTGACACCGCTGCTGGTCCGCCTCTCGACAGCCGTCTTCGGCGAGACCCCGATGGGCGTGCGCGTCATCTCCACCCTCACCAGCGCGGCCACCGTGGTCGTGGTCGCCTTGATCGCCCGGGAGTTCTCCGCGGATCGCCGAGCTCAGCTCCTGGCGGCCGTTTGCGCCGCTGTCTCCGGCTTTCTGCTGGGCGTCGGGCACCTGGCCTCCACCGCGACGTACGACCTGCTCGCGTGGATGGTCATCTTCCTGCTGGCCGTCAGGCTCCTCCGCACCGGCAACCCTCGCTGGTGGGTCGCACTAGGTCTGGCCACGGGCATCGCCCTGCAGAACAAGTACCTCGTGGTGCTGCCGCTAGCTGCCCTGCTGATCGCGGTACTGATCACAGGCCCCCGCTCGGTACTGCGAACCTGGTGGCTACCCGCCGGCGTCGCGCTCGCCGCCTTGATCGCCGCGCCCAATCTGATCTGGCAGGCCACCCACGACTGGCCCCAGCTGACAGTGGCCGGCGGCATCAGTGAGGACGACGGCACCGAGAACCGGGTCATGTTCATCCCGCTGCAGATCCTGCAGCTCTCGCCGTTCCTGGTCCCCATCTGGGTGGCGGGCTTCCGTCGTCTCTGGCGCACCCAGTGGGCTCGCCCGGTTGCACTCGCCTACCCGGTGCTGTGCGCCGTAGTACTGGCGCTTGGTGGCAAGTCGTACTACGCCCTGCCGCTCCTTCTGGTGCTACTGGCCGCTGGGGCCCAGCCCACCATCGACTGGCTCACCACGACTGGCCGCCGCGTCGCGCTGGCTAGCGGGCTGGTCCTGGCAGGTCTGACCTCAGTGGTCTTCACCCTCCCGGTACTGCCGGCTTCAGCCGTCAACGTCGTCCTCCCAGTCAACAAGGAGCAAGGAGAGCAGCTCGGCTGGCCGGAACTCACTAGTGCGGTCGCGGACGCTTGGCGGCAACTGCCTGACGACCAGCGCGCCCGTGCAGTCATCCTCACTACCAACTACGGCCAGGCCGGCGCCCTCCTCCAGTACGGCCCGGCCCACGGCCTTCCGAAGCCCTACTCCAACCACATGAGCTTTCACGACTGGTCCCGCCCCAGCGACATGCAGGACGGCCCAGTCCTGCTGGTGGAACAGGAACGCGACCCCGCCTTCGAAAATCACTTCACCAACTGCACTCAAGTCGGCAAGGTGGACAACGGCATCGACGCCGACAACGAAGAACAAGGCACAGCGACCGTCCTCTGCACCGGCACGAAGACCCCTTGGTCGCAACTCTGGCCGACGCTGCGCCGCCACTACTGAAGGCAGCCCCCATGGCGAAACGCAACTACCTCGTCGAAGGCGGCTCCGGCACCGGCAAGAGCTCGGTCTGCCGCGAACTCCGCAGACGCGGCTACCAAGCCGTCGACGGCGACAACGAACTCGCCTACCAAGGCGACCCCGAGACCGGCGCCCGAACCGAAGGCCCCGGCCGCCACGAGAACCACCTCTGGGACGTCGACCGGGTCCGCGAACTCGCCGCGGACACCACCCACGAAGTCACCTTCTTCTGCGGCGGCTCAAGAAACTTCCCCAAGTTCCTGTCCGTCTTCGACCAGGTACTCGTCCTGGACGTCGACACCGAAACCCTCGAGCGACGACTGGCCGACCGAGCCACCGACGACTGGGGCGGCACCGACGAGCAGAAACAACACATCCTCCGCCTGCACGCCACCAAGGAAGACCTCCCACCCGGCACGGCGATCGACACCGCCCGACCGCTCACCGAAGTGGTGGACGCCATCCTCGAAGCCACCAATACCTAGGCCGACAGAAAAGCCGTGGCGGCGGGTGCGCGGGCGTAGTACGCGAAAAGCCGGTTCCCAGGGGAACCGGCTTCGGATCTCGGGTGGGCGATACTGGGTTCGAACCAGTGACCTCTTCGGTGTGAACGAAGCGCGCTACCACTGCGCCAATCGCCCGGATCTGCTTGCGCCGTACTGTGTTGCGGGTGAAACCATAGCGCATTGATCCGCGACGTACGAATCGGGCCGGGCTACTCTTGCTGCAAGACGGAGACCCCGTCGCGTTGGAGACGTGATTGTGACTTTTTCGCACGACACCGAGCACGCGCTCGGCACGCTGGTCCGGCTGGTGAACACGCTGCCCGGGCCGAACAGCCAGGTCGACACGATGGAAACGCTCGAGGACCTGGAGAAGTTCGTCCACGACCGCGAGTTCAGCGCGGTGGGCCATCTGACCGAGACCGATCTGCAGGACGTGCGGGGACTGCGGCCGCTGTTCGCGCCGGTGTTCACCACCGCGTCGGACGCCGAAGCGGCCGCGATGATCAACGCGATCGTCGCGAGCGGCACCACCACGCCCCGGCTGACCAACCACGACGGTCACCCCTGGCACATCCACTACTCCCGGGACGGTTCGTCGCTGCGGTGCCGGATCACCGTCGAGTGCGGGATCGCGCTCGCCCAAGTGATCTCGGCCGGCGAGCGGGAACGACTGCGCCGCTGCGAGGCACCGGACTGCGACGACGCCCTGATCGACCTGTCGCGGAACCGCTCCAAGCGGTACTGCGACGCCCGCACCTGCGGCAACCGGCTGCACGTCGCGGCCTACCGCGAGCGCCGCAAGTCCGCAGGCGAGTAGCAGCGACAGAGCGACCGGAGTCCGAGGACTCCGGTCGCTGACGTTTCACCACGAACTGCTGCGCGACCTAAGGGTCGAGATCCTCCGCCGAACGCTCGGCGAACACCTTCGCCACCGCCGCGGTCACCTCACCCGGTACTGCGAGGTCGCGGTCGTCCGCCCGGTGGATCGCCTGGACGTCGCGCGTGGTCGAGGTGAGGAAGATCTCATCCGCCTCGGCCAGCCGGCTCAACGGCACATCGCGCTCGACTCCCCCGAACCAGGCCAGCACCAGATTGCGGGTCACGCCGGACAGCGCACCCGACCGCAGGGTCGGCGTGACGAGCTCGCCGTCGAAGACGCAGAAGATGTTCGTGCCGGTGCCCTCGCACAGGTCGCCGACCGTGTTGGCGAAGATCGCCTCACTTCCGCCGCGCGCCTTGGCGTAGGCGAGAGCGCGGACGTTCTCGGCGTACGACGTGGTCTTGAGCCCGGCGACCGCGCTGCGCTCGTTCCGCACCCACGGCACCGTCACGATGGCCGAGGTCGGCGCTGGACGCTCGATCGCCTCCGCCGCGATGACCAGCGTCGCGCCCGACGTACCGCGGTCCGACGACAGCGGCGAGACACCGCCGGTGTAGGTGATCCGCAACCGGCCGAACTCGATGTCCGGGTCGGCCTTCACGACCGTCGCGATCGCGTCGCGGATCTGTCCGAGGTCGGGCTCCGGCAGGCCGAGGCCGGTCGCCGAGACGACCAGGCGGTTCAGATGCCGGGTGACCGCGAACGGCTGTCCGTTCACGATCTTCAGAGTCTCGAAGACCCCGTCGCCCGTGGTCAGGCCGTGGTCCAGCGGCGAGACGGTGGCGGATTCGTCGCCGAGAGCGCCGTTCAGCCAGATGATCATGCGTGCTCCTTCCAACCGGAGACACCTTATGCCGCAGGGTTTCCGGGGCCCGTCACGGCGTCCGTGAGTGACCGGCCGATGACCACTGGTGGGCCGGCTGGTGACCCCCGTTTTTGAACTCCGGCGCAGGTGCGCTAATGTTCTTCTCGCACCGAGGGGAACGAAAAGCCCGGTTGCAACGCGAACGTAGCTCAGTTGGTAGAGCGCAACCTTGCCAAGGTTGAGGTCGCCGGTTCGAACCCGGTCGTTCGCTCGGAGAGGGCCATTTTCTTGGTCATGGAGTCGGTAGGCCAGCATCCTCTCATTGGTGGAGTGGCCGAGAGGCGAGGCAACGGCCTGCAAAGCCGTGTACACGGGTTCGAATCCCGTCTCCACCTCGAAACAGCCTGACTGAGCAGCACCCAGCTTGGACGATTGGCGCAGCGGTAGCGCGCTTCCCTGACACGGAAGAGGTCACTGGTTCGATCCCAGTATCGTCCACGAGAGCGATGAGCGATCTGTGTCCGCCAGAGGTAGGCGGAGCGGGTCGCTCTCGTCATTTGTGCGGCTGCGCTTCGCTTGCCGCGGGCGGGGGCTTCGCCACCCGCACCCCCCTTTGCGGGGGCTGGCTAGGCGGTCGGCTGACCGGCGGGGGTTGAGCTGGGCGGTTCGCTGACCGGCGGGGGTTGGGTTGGGCGGTCGGCTGGTCGGCGGGGTTGGGCTGGGTGGTCGGCTGACCGGCTGCGGCTCGGGTTGTTCGTGGTGAGTGATGATGCTGACGTCAGCTGGCCAGCCAGTTGCCTCCTGTCATGAGGTCTCTTGTCTTGAGTTCGTTGACCTCTCTCCATGCCTGGATTTTGGTGGGCGTGATTCTGAAGAACGGGTAGCCGGCGGGGCGGGGGTCGAAGCCGGCCTTCTTCGCGAACTCGTCACCTGTTTCGGTGGCGACTTCTTCGAGCAGCTCCGCGGTGCCGGTGATCAGTACTACGTCGCGGGTTTCTCCGATCGACAGGTGGACCAGGGGCTCGCTTGGAGGTTGAGGCTGGTCGGGTTGGTGCGGGCGGTGGAGAGTAGGAGGGTCTCCTCGGTCCATAGGAACGACAGCGGCATCAGGTACGGCGTACCGTCGGCTGAGGCGGTGGCTACCCAGGCGTCGACGTCGGTGTGCAGGCGGTGGAGGGTGTCGGCCTTGCGGACGTCGGGCGGGCGGGGCGGCAGGGTCATGCTGGGTCCTCCTTGGTGGATCGGCTGTTCACATTTTGCTGCTTCGTGGGGGCCTGAGAGAGGTCTCGCCAACTTGAGAACTAGTGAAACGGGTGGGACTGGTGGGGTCGAAACTGGGCTCAAGTAGGTGACTCGGCAGCGGCCCGCTATTGATTTCGAACTTCGCCAAAAGTGCGCTACTGTTCTGCTCTCGCACCGAGCAGGTCGAAGAAGTTCGAACAGCTCGGAGCGATGCGAACGTAGCTCAGTTGGTAGAGCGCAACCTTGCCAAGGTTGAGGTCGCCGGTTCGAACCCGGTCGTTCGCTCGGTACAGGTCAGTAGGCTGAGACTCTGTGGTGGAGTGGCCGAGAGGCGAGGCAACGGCCTGCAAAGCCGTGTACACGGGTTCGAATCCCGTCTCCACCTCGAAACACCCTTGTGAATATGGACGATTGGCGCAGCGGTAGCGCGCTTCCCTGACACGGAAGAGGTCACTGGTTCGATCCCAGTATCGTCCACGAGAGCGATGAGCGATCTGTGTCCGCCAGAGGTAGGCGGAGCGGGTCGCTCTCGTTGTTTGTGCGGCTGCGCTTCGCTTGCCGCGGGCGGGGGCTTCGCCACCCGCACCCCCTTTGCGGGGGTTGGGTTGGGCGGTTCGCTGGCCGGCGGGGATTGGGCTGGGCGGTCGGCTGACCGGTGGGGGTTGGGTTGGGCGGTTCGCTGGCCGGCGGGGATTGGGCTGGGCGGTCGGCTGACCCGTGGGTATTGGGTTGGGCGGTTCGCTGACCAGCTGGTGCTGGGCTTGGCCGTTGACTGACCGGCTGAGCTGAGCTTTGCGTTTTGCTCGCTTGCTGTGCGTTGCGTTGAGTCTGAGGGGGTTACATCCTCAGGTGGGAGCCTCCGTTGAAGTCCAGGACTGTGCCGGTGGCGAACTCGGCCTGGGGGGATGCCAGGTAGAGGATTGCTGCTGCCACTTCTTCGGGGGCGGCGACTCGTTCGAGGGGGCTTTCGAGGCGTCTGCGGTCGTAGCCGTCTCCGGAGAGCGCTTTTGCGGCCATGTCGGTGGTGGTCCAGCCGGGGGCTATGGCGGTGACGGCTATGCCTTCTGGGCCGAGGGATCTGGCCAGGGACTGGGTCAGGGAGACCAGGGCTGCTTTGCTGGCGCCGTACGCCGGCTGGTTGGGTTCGCCTCGGAAGGCGCCGCGCGAGGAGACGTTGACGATGCGGCCGCCTCGGGACATGTGGCGAATGGCGCACCACGCGGTGTTGGCGGGGCCGAGAAGGTTCACGCCGAGAGCTTCTGCCCAGGCTGCTTGCCAGTCCTCGTAGGAGGTCTCACGGATCGGGTGGGGACCGTAGACGCCGGCGTTGTTCACCAGGACGTCGAGGCCGCCGAGAGCTGAAGCTGCGTCGTCGACCATTCGCTGGACGGCTGCCGGGTCTGCCAGGTCTGCGTGGGCGAGGACGTGTCCCTCCCCCGGCAAGGCGTCCAGCACTGCCTGGGCGGCGACCGGTGAGGAGCTGTAGTGGACGGCGACTCGGTCGCCTTCAGCGGCGAAGGCTTTCGCGGTGGCGGCGCCGATGCCGCGGGAGGCGCCGGTCACCAAGACAGAACGATCCATGAGAGCGAGTCTTGCACTGCGCCCAATGGCTCACGGCCGGGGTTTGACGTCCCGCCGGTAGTCCTTTGTCTGCCGGACCCACGCCTTGCGGGCCTCGGCTTGCAGCCGGCTGTCCGCGCGACGAGCCATGTACGCCGCCTCGCGCTGCAACCTCACCCAGCTCTCGTACCGCCTGACCGCCAGCGTCCCGTCGTCCAGCGCCTGCCGTACTGCGCAGCCCGGCTCTGTCACGTGCACACAGTCCTTGAAGCGGCACTGGTCAGCCAGGGCGGTCACGTCCGGGAAGGCAGCCGACAGTCCCCCGCCAGCCTCCTGCAGCCCGATCCCCCGCAGCCCTGGCGTGTCGATGACGACTCCCCCGCCGGGCAGCACGATCAACTCCCGGCGTACCGACGTGTGCCGGCCTTTGCCGTCCTCCCGGATCGCCTGAACGTCCAGGAGCTGCACGCCGGCCAGCGCGTTCACCAAGGACGACTTGCCGGCTCCGCTCGTACCGAGGAGAGCCATGGTCGCATCGCCGTCCAGCAGCGCCCTGACGTCCTCCAGCCCCTCCCCTGTCGTCGCGCTGCAGACCAGTACGTCCGCACCGGGGGCGGCAGTCGCCACGTCCTCGGCGACTGTGTCCGCGTCGATCACCAGGTCGGCCTTGGTCAGTACGACGACCGGCCGGGCGCCGCTCTCCCAAGCGAGGGCGAGGAAGCGCTCTATCCGGCCGATGTTGGGCTCGGGGTGCAGACCGACCACGACGGCGACCACGTCGATGTTGGACGCCAGAACTTGGCCGCGCGAACTACCGCCGACTTCGGCCCGCACGATCGCAGTACTGCGTGGGGCGACCGCCTCGATGGTGACTCGGTCGTCGGGCCACTGCCGCAGGGCGACCCAGTCGCCGGTGCACGGTGTCGCCTGAGGGTCGGTGGCGATGGCGGCCAGTACTGCGCCGGACCAGCTGGCGCGGACCGGGCCGTCTTCGGTCAGGACGGTCGAGAGTCCCTTGTCGACGCGGGCAACTCGGCCCGGTACGAGCTCGTCGGAGAGGGTTGCGAGGTAGTCGGCCGTTGGGGTGTCGAGGCCCAGGGCCCGGAGTTCTGCTGACATCGTGCGACGAACCTTTCGGGAGGTCCGGCCGCGAGTTCAGCTCAGCGGACGGACGAAGCGGGAGAGCAGCGGCCCGAGGGCCTGATCAGAGGTCATGCGGGGTCATCTCCCTTCCTTGGTTTGGTCGCTGTCGCGATGGGTTCAGCGTAGGTCGTCGGGGTCGGGCGGCGCACCGGGTTTTCCTACCGGGGTTGGTGTCCGTCGCTCTTCGCCGGGTGAGGCGGATGGTTCCGCTGGTGCTGGTGCCGGGGTGGCCGGCGTGGTGGTGGCTGGGGTTGCGGGTGCACCGCCAACGGAATTGGCCGGCCCCGATGCGGGTGCGGCGGCGCGGTCGCTGGACGTCGTGGTCTTCGGCGGGGTGACGGCCGGTGAGGTCTCGACTCGTGGGGACTGGGGCGACGTGCTGGCCGGTGGGGGCTTCGGTGAGGTGTCGACCGGTGGTGGGTCGGTGGGTGTTGCGGGGGTGTCAGGCTGCTGTGGTTTGGGCTGGCCGAGGGCTTCGATCGCCTTGGCCATCTTCACCTCGGGGCGTTCATCGTCCGGCGCCTGGTCTTCTTCGTGGTGGGCCTTCGAGTCCGCCTTCATCACCGGCTCGGAGAGGTCCGCCGCGTCTTTGCGCGCCTTGTGCGGCCACATTCGGTCGACCACCGCGTTCAGCGCGGCCCCGATCAGTACTGCGATCGCCGTCAGGTACAGCCACAGCAACACCGCGATCGGTGCCGCCAGCGGTCCGTAGATCGACGTTCCGCCGACGGTGGTCTGCAGCGTCCAGCGCAGCAGGAAGCTTCCGAGGATCCACAGCGACAGCGCCAGGAACGAGCCCGGCAGGTCCGACACCCACGGGGTCCGGACCGGCACCGACAGGTGGTAGAGCGTGTTCAGGAAGCCGGCCGAGAGGATCGTGACCACGGGCCAGTACAGCTGATTCAGGAAGTCCACCCGAGCCGGCAGCAGTGCGTCGACCGCGCTCGGTCCAGCCAGCACCAGCGGCAGCACGATCACGCCGATGATCAGCGCGACGCAGTACAGGGTGAACGACAGCGCCCGGGTCTTGACGATGCCGCGGCGGCCGCCCATCCCGTACATGATCGTGATGGTGTCGACGAAGACGTTGAGGGCGCGGCTGCCCGACCACAGGGCCAGCAGGAAACCGATCGAGATCACGTCGAACCGGCCACCGCTGCCGAGAACGTCGTCCAGCGTCGGCACGATCACCTGCTGCACCGAGTCGGCGGTCAGTGCCCGCTCGGCCAGCTGGATGATCTGGATCTTGACGTCCTCGATCGTCTCCAGGTTGAACTGGTTCGCGATGAAACCGATGCTGCCGGCCAGCCCGAAGATCAGCGGCGGCAGCGACAGGATCGCGAAGAACGCCGCCTCCGCGGCCAGACCCGTGACCCGGTAGCGCAGACAGGTGCCGACCGTCTGGGTCAGCAGCCGCCACGTCGTACCGGGAAGTCGTCGGGCCCATACGAATGAGACGGAGGTCTCGGACCCAGAGCGTGCCATACCGCTTACCGTACTGACATGGCGGACCCAAACGCTGCAACGAATCAGGCTCCCCCACTGCAAGGGGTGAACTTCTTCACGCGGGACACCGCACTTGGTGACTCTCTGCGTCCGTTCGCTGACCTGAACGACCATCCCGGCCTGACTGCCATCGGTGAACTGGCCGGCAGCCAGGAAGCGCTCTCTCAGGCCCTGCCTGCCAACCAGAACTCCCCCGTACTGCGGACGCACGACCGCTACGGTCACCGGATCGACGAGGTCGAGTTCCATCCGTCGTGGCACTGGCTGGATGGAGAAGGCCGTCGGATTCGGCCTTCAGGCAGCGCCTTGGACCAGTGACCAACAGTCACCACACCTCACCCGCGCGGCCGGCTTCTACCTCTGGTCTCAGGTCGAGCCGGGCCACGGCTGCCCGATCTCCATGACGTACGCCGCCGTCCCGGCACTCCGCGCGGACCCGAAACTCGCAGATGAGTGGATCCCGCGACTCGCCGCCACGCAGTACGACGCCCGCCGGCTGCCAGCTGCTGAGAAGGCGGGAGCCCTGGCCGGGATGGGAATGACCGAGAAGCAGGGCGGTTCCGACGTCCGGGCCAATCTCACCACCGCCACCCCGACCGGGTCTGACGGCGAGTACCTGCTCAACGGGCACAAGTGGTTCTGCTCCGCGCCACAGGTCGACGTCTTCCTCGTCCTGGCCCAGGCTGCGGACGGCCTGACCTGTTTCGTCGTTCCCCGGGTCCTTGCCGACGGCAAGCGCAACGCGTTTGCCCTGCAGCGGTTGAAGGACAAGCTCGGCAACCGGTCGAACGCGTCCAGCGAGGTCGAGTTCGACGGCACGATCGGCTATCGGCTCGGCGACGAGGGGGCCGGCGTCCGGACGATCATCGAAATGGTCGCCGCAACTCGGCTCGACTGCGTGCTCGGGTCGGCCGCGTTGATGCGTCGCGCGCTGGTCGAGGCGACCTGGCACACCGCACACCGCAGCGCGTTCGGCAGCCTGCTGAAGGACAAGCCCGCGATGCGGAACGTACTGGCCGATCTCGCCATCGAGAGCGAGGCAGCAACCGCTCTCTCGATGCGTCTGGCCGCGGCGGTCGACGCCTCGCTGGCCGGGGACCAGCAAGCTGCGGCGTTCCGTCGGATCGCGCTGCCGCTGGCCAAGTTCTGGGTCTGCAAACGGACGTCGTTCACGGTGGCCGAGGCGCTGGAGTGTCTCGGCGGCAACGGGTACGTCGAAGAGAGCGGTCTCCCGCTGTTGTTCCGGGAGTCTCCGCTGAACTCGATCTGGGAAGGCTCCGGCACGGTCAACGCCCTCGACGTACTGCGTGCGCTCCGCCGTCCCGAGTCGCTGGAAGCCTGGCTGCTGGAGGTCGGTGCCGCCCAAGGCGCCGATCATCGCCTGGACGCGGCGGTGACCGACGTACTGGAAGCGCTCTCTGACCTGGAGGGTGCCGAAGCGGGTGCCCGGCGGCTGGCCGCCCGGATGGCCGCGTGCCTGCAGGCATCGCTGCTGGTCCGGCATTCGACGCCCGAGGTGGCCGACGCGTTCGTCGCGTCCCGGCTGGCCGGCGACTGGGGTGGGGTGTTCGGAACGCTGCCGCGCACCACGCCGCACGGTCCGATCCTCGACCGCATCCTCTGACGCCCGCCGCACACGCTAGGGTTACCAAGTCGCGACTGGCGCTGAGGTGGGATCGACCACCGGGGAGCGAAGAGACCGCCGGCACCGTGCGCCTGGGTGCCGCGACCTTGTCACAGGGAAACCCTGTGCGACCTCAGGAGAGAGACGAAGATGACTCAACCCTCCGACGCCGCGACGGCGTCGGCCGCGTACCGCAACGCGCTCGAGGTGATCGGTGCGGTGGAACCCACCATCGCCGGCGCGATCAGGGCCGAACTGGCCGACCAGCGCTCCTCGCTCAAGCTGATCGCGAGTGAGAACTACGCCTCCCCCGCGACCCTGCTGACGATGGGCAACTGGCTCTCGGACAAGTACGCCGAGGGCACCGTCGGGCACCGCTTCTACGCCGGCTGCCAGAACGTCGACACCGTCGAGCAGACCGCCGCCGACCACGCCAAGGCGCTGTTCGGCGCCCCGCACGCCTACGTCCAGCCGCACTCCGGCATCGACGCGAACCTGGTCGCCTTCTGGGCGATCCTGGCGCACCGGATCGAGTCGCCCGCGCTCGCCGAGGTCGGCGCCAAGCACGTCAACGACCTCTCCGACGAGGACTGGGCCAAGCTCCGCAAGGCGCTCGGCGACCAGAAGATGCTCGGCATGTCGCTGGACGCCGGCGGTCACCTGACCCACGGCTTCCGGCCGAACATCTCCGGCAAGATGTTCCACCAGAGCTCCTACGGCACCGACCCCGAGACCGGCCTGCTGGACTACGACAAGGTCGCCGCGACCGCTCGTGAGTTCAAGCCGCTGATCCTGATCGCGGGCTACTCGGCGTACCCGCGCAAGGTGAACTTCGCCAAGATGCGCGAGATCGCCGACGAGGTCGGCGCCACCTTCATGGTCGACATGGCGCACTTCGCCGGACTCGTGGCCGGCAAGGTCTTCACCGGCGACTACGACCCGGTGCCACACGCCCACGTCACCACCACCACCACGCACAAGTCGCTCCGCGGCCCGCGCGGTGGCATGGTGCTGTGCCAGCCGGAGTACGCCGACGCCGTCGACCGCGGCTGCCCGATGGTGCTCGGTGGCCCGCTCAGCCAGGTGATGGCAGCCAAGGCCGTCGCGCTGGCCGAGGCCCGCCGCCCCGAGTTCCAGACCTACGCGCAAAACGTCGCCGACAACGCGGTCACGCTGGCCGAGGGCCTGATGAAGCGCGGCGTCAAGCTGGTCACCGACGGCACCGAGAACCACCTGGTGCTGCTGGACGTCTCGTCGTACGGGATCACCGGCCGGCAGGCCGAGTCGGCGCTGCTCGACGCCGGCATCGTCACCAACCGCAACGCGATCCCGCGCGACCCGAACGGCGCCTGGTACACCTCCGGCGTCCGGATCGGTACGCCGGCGCTCACCACGCGCGGGTTCGGCGGGGACGAGTTCGACAAGGTCGCGGAACTGATGGTTGACGTGCTTTCCAGCGTCACCCCGACCACCACGGCGGCCGGCGCGCCGTCCAAGGCGAAGTACGTGCTCGCCGACGGGGTGGCCGACAAGGTCCGCGCCGCCTCCGCCGAACTGCTCGACAAGCACCCGCTGTACCCGGGTCTCGACCTGAACTGAGCATGACCGAAGCGCCCGCCCTGGCTCCTCTTGGGCGGGCGCTTTCTCTTCCCACGCCGCTCCTCCGTCGCGGCTCCCGCCCACCCCTGGGTCGCGGCTCCTTCGTCGCCGCTCGACTGCAGCTGAGCCCGCTGGGGATTGCCATCGGTGGTTGGTGGTTCCCGTTGGTGGCTGGCGCATTGAGCGCGATGCAGGTGGCCGACGCCCCTGGCGGAGATGCTGGTAGCCGGAGCTTCTCGTCCGGGTGAACCGGTCACCGAGCCGCTGCGGCAACTCCCGTGCCTCGCCGCCTCACTCGCGACTCCTCCGTCGCCGCCCAACTCCAGGTTGACCCGCGGGAATCGTCATCGGCGAGTGGTGCTCGCCGGTTCGCGCTGAAGGGTGGGTATTGGCTCGATGCAGTTGGCGGATTTGACGCCCGCTGGGTACGGCGTGCACCAGCGGCAGGTCGGCGAACTGCAGACCGATTCAAGTCAGCCTTGAAGACACCTACCGCAGTTCAGCGCCCACCCCGCCACCGCTGAGCGGCGGCGAAGGAGCCGCGACCCAGGGGTGGGCGTGGGAAGAAAACTCAGCGAGTCAACGCATAAACAGCAATAGCAGCAAAGTCATCCGCAGGCTCCGACGCCTGCCATGACCGCACATCATCGACGTACCGCGACCCACGCCCCGTGAACTGCTCGAAGGTATCCACCCCATCGGCAGGGCACGGCTTCATGTTGTCCAGGTTGTCCCCCAGGCCGTCGGTGAAGAGGTCCGCGGAGTTGGGGCCGTTCACCACGCCGCCGGTGAGCGGGCGGCCGACGATGTTGGCGATCTGGTGGTGGGGGCAGCGCTCGGTGGCTTCGCCGACGCCGACCATGAAGGAGACGCCCCACGGGTTGGCGCCGAAGTTCCAGTTGAGTTGGCCGGTGCCGAAGCCGTCGTAGCGGCGATCGCCGGTCACGGTGCGGTACAGGCGCGCGGTCGCGGCCAAGCCGAAGGCGTGCGGGACGGCGTCGAAGTTGTCGTACTGCGCCCCGGCGCCGAAGGGGTCCGTCGCGGCTCGCTTCGTCCCGATTTCCAGCTGAGCCCGCAGATCGTCCTCGAGCGCCTTCACGTTGACCGGCACGCGACGGTCGGCGCGGGCGGCGCGGATCAGGTCCGCGTGTGCGAGAGCGCTCACGTCGTACAGGTTGAGGGTGTCGCCGCCGGCTTCGTGCTTGCGGTACTCGCCCGACCAGTACTCCGCAGTCTTCAACCAGCCCCGCGCCCTGGGATCGCGCAGCTTCTGGGCCGCCAGCGCGAGTTCCGCGGCGCCGAGCTCGAGGTCGTCGCGCCAGTTGCTTTCCGGGTAGAACGCGAACGGCAACGAGGTGACCAGTTGCTTCACGTCAGTTGTCCGGGCCTGGGCGAAGATGGCCGCCGCGGTCTCCAGATGACGCCGGGCCCGGGCGGGCGAAGTACGGGCTTCGACCTGCGCGGCGAGCGCGAAGGCGGCGGCAGTGCGGCCGGCGAGGTTCGGGCTGATCGGCTGACCCGGTGCGGCCGCGCGGAAGACCGGGCGGTTCTTGATCAAGTGATGACCAGGGGCGTTGTCGAGGTCGTCCGCCTCGGGCAGCCGCCAGATGTCGTGGTCGCCGATGAAGGTGCCCTCGACGTTCCCGGTGCCCGCGCCGACCTGGATGTAGAGCGTCTTGGTCCGCTCGTCCCACATCTTGTCCAGCCATGCCAGACCGTGCCGGGCTTCCTTCACCAGCGTGGGATCCGGCCACCGGCCGTCGCGAGCCGATGCCCAGAGCAACGAGTCCGAGTACGCCGCGATATGCGTGAACTTGAGGTAGTCGCCCGCGTCGTACCAGCCGCCCTCGACGTCCACCGGTCCGCCGATCTTGCGCAGTTCTCCGACGCTCTGATCGGTGTCGGGACCGGCGAAGACCGGCCAGTCGTAGACCGACGCGGCGCGGTCGGTCAGGTGAGCCGGCTTGCGGTTAAGGGAGCCGGGCACGACGTCGGCGCCGTCGCGCTGCTCGGTGAAGAAGTTGACGGCCTTGTCCTTGGCGCCGTTGAGCAGCCGCCGGTCCGAGCCGACTTCGAAAGCCGGTGAGGTGGGCGCTCCGGCCACCTTCACGCGGTAGGTTCCCGGCCGCCACAGCGCCGACAGATCCAGCTTGTACACGTGCTTGTAGGTGTCGTTCCAGGTCCCCGTGTCCTGCCCAGCGCGCCCGCTGAGCACTCGGCGACCACGACTGTCGACGACCTCGAACCGCGTTCCGGGCGCTGCCTGCGACGTCATCAGGTACGCCGATTGGCCGGGCGCGCCGGTGTAGCCGAGTTGGTTCACCCGGATCAGCGCCGTACCGGCGGCAGACCCAGTACCGGCCTCGGCGGCAGCGATCGGAGTCACCGCCAATCCGGCGGCCAGGGTGAACGAGATGACGCGGCGGAACGTCCCCATTGCGGGCTCCTCAGGTGATAACCGTTAGGAAACCTTCCTATTGGTTGGCGGACACGGTAGCGCAGCCGCGCGGCGGAGTACACGGTCTAAGGAGCGCCCGATACTCACACCGGCCCTCACGGCTTCGCCGGCACCGCGTGAGCGAACACGAACACCCGCTCCACACCCTCGCCATCACCAGGAGCCTCGACATACTCCTGGATCAAGGTCTGCAGGCGCTCAGACAGCTCATCGAGCCGCTCAGGTGTCACTGTGACCCAACTCTCGATCGCGAAAGCAGCGTCCAGCCAGGCCTCGTCGTACTCCGCGCGATCCTCGAACCACGCGCGCACTTTCGAGGCGTGACGGACCAACTCGGCCTCCTCGGCGGAGGTCGCGACCAGGTCGGCGGCCGGGCCGCCGGAGGTAGCAGCAGACGACTGCGGGTACGACGCGTGCGCAGTACGCCACCACCGCTCGCGACGACTCTTGGCCAACTCGGGCGCCTCCACGATCACGCCTGCCGCAGCGAGAACCTTCAGGTGGTGACTGATGTTTCCGACCAGTTCCCCCGTCGCCTCGGCCAGCCGGGACGCCGTTGCTGGACCCTCCACGGCGATCAGATCGATCAGCCGTCGGCGGAGCGGGTGATGGACGGCGGCGATCACCGAAGCGTCGGCCGTACGGCGGTTCGCGGGGCTCATACTGCCGAGGGTAACTTCGACAAGATTCCTTGCACAAGAGTTCTTGCTAGTTATCTTCCACGCCTGAAACAATCAGCAGCAACCTGGTCGACATAACCACATTCTGAGATCGCATCTCACGATGCAGGAATGGGAGTTGATTTACCGGCCGATCGCGCTGAGCATTAACACCATGCTCGCTGCCCGCTCGACTCATCTCGTAGGTCGGATTCACGTCGACCTCGGTCGTATGCGCAGCGCCATCTGTCGTCCTTCGATGCTCTGACAGCCACCCCGCTCGAACATCTGCTGGGTGCGCACCGCGCAGACCAGATCGAATCGATGACGCTTCGAGCTAGCTCTCGCGGACGCACCTGTCTCTAGGACAAGGACACCGTTCCGGATGACTGGCGCCTCCCCCCGGGAAACCGGCACCACCCGCAAGCCCGCCCGCCCCCGCAAGGGCAAGGGCGAAGGCCAGTGGGCGCTCGGCTATCGCGAGCCACTGAACAAGAACGAAGAGAACAAGAAGAACGACGACGGCCTGAACGTCCGGGCCCGGATCGAGAACGTCTACGCCCACGGCGGGTTCGACTCGATCGACCCGGCCGACCTGCGCGGCCGGTTCCGCTGGTGGGGGCTCTACACGCAGCGCAAGCCCGGGATCGACGGCGGCAAGACCGCCACCCTGGAGCCCGAAGAGCTGGACGACAAGTTCTTCATGCTCCGGATCCGGATCGAGGGCGGCCAGCTCAGCGCCGAACAACTGCGGGTGATCGCCGAGATCTCCAGCACCTACGCTCGCGACACCGCCGACATCACCGACCGGCAGAACATCCAGCTGCACTGGATCCGGGTCGAGGACATCCCGGCCATCTGGCAGAAGCTGGAGGCGGTCGGGCTCTACACCACCGAGGCCTGTGGCGACGTACCGCGGGTGATCATCTCCAGCCCGGTCGCCGGGATCGCCGCGGACGAGATCATCGACCCGACCCCGGCCATCGACGACATCGTCGAGCGTTACATCGGCACCACCGAGTTCTCCAACCTGCCGCGCAAGTTCAAGACCGCGATGACCGGCCACCCGTCGCACGACGTGGTACCGGAGGTCAACGACATCAGCTTCGTCGGCGTCGTCCACCCCGAACACGGTCCGGGCTTCGACGTCTGGGTCGGCGGCGGCCTGTCCACCACGCCGATGCTGGCGCAGCGCGTCGGCGCCTGGGTCCCGCTGGACGAGGTGCACCTGGTCTGGAAGGGCGTCGTCGGGATCTTCCGCGACTACGGCTACCGCCGGCTGCGCAACCGCGCCCGGCTGAAGTACCTGATCGCCGACTGGGGCATGGACAAGTTCCGCGAGATCCTGGAGAGCGACCAGTACCTCGGCTACCGGCTGATCGACGGCCCCGCGCCGGAAATCCCTGCTGTGCAAGGCGATCACGTCGGCGTTCACCAGCAGAAGGACGGCCGGTACTACGTGGGCGTCGCGCCGGTCGTCGGCCGGGTCTCCGGCAGCTCGCTGGCGAAGGTCGCCGAGGTCGTCGCCGCGCACGGGTCGGACCGGATCCGGACCACCGCGCAGCAGAAGTTCATCGTGCTGGACGTCGAGGAGTCGAAGGTCGAGTCACTCGTGACCGCGCTGGCCGACCTCGGCTACCAGGCCCGGCCGTCGGCCTGGCGGCGCAACACGATGGCCTGCACCGGGATCGAGTTCTGCAAGCTGGCGATCGTCGAGACCAAGGCCCGGGCGGCCGAGCTGATCACCGAACTCGAGGAGCGGATCCCCGACCTCGACGTACCGATCACGGTCAACGTCAACGGCTGCCCGAACTCCTGCGCCCGGATCCAGGTCGCCGACATCGGCCTCAAGGGCCAGCTGGTACTGGATGCCGAGGGCAACCAGGTGCCGGGCTACCAGGTGCACCTCGGCGGCGGGCTCGGGCTGGACGCCGGCTTCGGGCGCAAGCTGCGCGGTCACAAGGTCACCTCGACCGGTCTCACCGACTACGTCGAACGCGTCACCCAGAACTACCTGAAAGAGCGGTCCGAGGGCGAGCGCTTCGCCCAGTGGGTCGTCCGGGCCGAGGAAGGAGCACTTCAGTGAGTGAGCGCGCTGCACCGTTGTACTGCCCTTACTGCGGAGACGAGGATCTTCGTCCTTCGGAAGAAGGCCATGGCGCTTGGGAGTGCCGGCCTTGTGCACGGGTCTTTCAGCTGAAGATGATCGGACTGCGGGTGAGCGTCGAATGAGCGGTTTGAAGGAACTCGCCGAAGAGGCGAACGAACGACTGGCCGACGCGTCGGCGCTGGAGGTGCTGGCCTGGGCGCGGGAGACCTTCGGCGACGAGCTGGTGGTGACGGCGTCGATGGCCGATGGAGCGCTCCCCCACCTGGCGGCCGAGGCGGCGCCCGGTGTCGACGTCCTGTTCCTCGACACCGGCTACCACTTCGCCGAGACCATCGGGACCCGCGACGCGGTCGCCGCGACCCTGCCGATCAACCTGATCAACGCCATCCCGAAGCAGACCGTCGCCGAGCAGGACGCGGAGTACGGCAAGGACCTGTTCGCCCGCGAGCCCGACAAGTGCTGCGCGCTGCGCAAGGTCGAGCCGCTGAACCGGGTGCTGTCCGGCTACAAGGCCTGGGTCACCGGCGTACGCCGGGAAGAAGCGCCGACCCGCGCCAACACCCAGATCGTCGAGTACGACGAGAAGCGCGACATGGTGAAGCTCAACCCGATCGCCCCCTGGACCCAGGACGACCTGGACGGCTACATCAACGACAACGGCGTCCTGGTCAACCTGCTGCAGTACGACGGCTACCCGTCGATCGGCTGCCAGCCGTGCACCAAGCAGGTCGCCCCGGGCGAGGATCCCCGCAGTGGCCGCTGGTCCGGCCAGGGCAAGATCGAATGCGGGCTGCACACATGACCGCGGCGATCGAAGCACCCATGGTGACCGAGCTGGACGCCCTGGAGAGCGAGTCGATCTTCGTTTTCCGTGAGGTGGCGGCGGAGTTCGAGCGGCCGGTGATCCTGTTCTCGGGCGGCAAGGACTCGATCGTGATGCTGCACCTGGCCCGCAAGGCGTTCGCGCCGGCGCCGGTACCGTTCACGTTGCTGCACGTCGACACCGGTCACAACTTCACCGAGGTCCTCGACTACCGCGACCAGACCGTCGCTGCTCTCGGGCTGCGGCTCGAGGTCGCGAAGGTCGAGGACTACCTGGCCGACGGCCGGCTCAGAGAGCGCTCCGACGGCACCCGCAACCAGCTCCAGACCATTCCGTTGCTCGACGCAATCAACGGGCACCGGTTCGACGCCGTCTTCGGCGGCGGCCGCCGCGACGAGGAACGCGCTCGCGCCAAGGAACGGATCTACAGCCTCCGCGACGAGTTCGGCCAGTGGGACCCGCGCAACCAGCGACCCGAACTGTGGTCGCTCTACAACGGCAAACACAAACCGGGCGAACACGTCCGGGTGTTCCCGCTGTCGAACTGGACCGAGCTGGACATCTGGAACTACATCGCCCGCGAACAGATCCCGCTGCCGAGCATCTACTACGCCCACGAACGCGACGTGTTCGAACGCGACGGCATGCTGCTTGCCGTCGGCCCCTACTCCCAACCACGCACCGGCGAAACCGCCGAGAAAAGGCTGGTCCGCTACCGGACCGTCGGCGACATGTCCTGCACCGGCGCCGTCACCTCGACCGCCACATCGGCCGAACAAGTCGTGATCGAGGTCGCCGCCAGCGAGATCACCGAACGCGGCGCCACCAGAGCCGACGACCGGGCCAGCGAGGCCGCCATGGAAGACCGCAAACGAGAGGGGTACTTCTGATGAGCACCCCGATCCAGCGGCAACTCCTCCGGCTGGCCACCGCCGGCTCCGTCGACGACGGCAAGTCCACCCTGGTCGGGCGGCTGCTGCACGACTGCAAAGCGATCCTCGCCGACCAGATCGCGCACGTCCAGCACGTCTCCTCCAGCCGCGGCACCGGCGACTTCGACTTCGCTCTGCTCACCGACGGCCTGCGCGCCGAACGCGAACAAGGCATCACCATCGACGTCGCCTACCGGTACTTCGCCACCGAGAAGCGCTCCTTCATCCTGGCCGACTGCCCCGGCCACGTGCAGTACACCCGCAACACCGTCACCGGCGCCTCCACCGCCGACGTCGTCATCATCCTGGTCGACGCACGGCACGGAGTACTGGAACAGACCCGGCGCCACCTCGCCGTGGCCGGCCTGCTCCGGGTGCCGCACGTCGTCCTCGCGGTCAACAAGATCGACCTCGTCGGCTACGACGAAGCCGTCTTCAAAGGCATCGCCAAGGACGTCTCACAACTGGCCAACCAGCTCAACATCAGCGACGTCCAGGCCATCCCCGTCTCCGCGCTCGTCGGCGACAACATCGTGGAGCGCTCTCCAGCCACCGCCTGGTACGACGGGCCGACCCTGCTCGACTACCTGGAAAGCGCAACCGGCCGCGACGACACCTCCAGCCGGCCACTGCGCTTCCCCGTCCAATACGTCATCCGCCCCCAAACCGACGACCAGTACCGCGACTACCGCGGCTACACCGGCACCGTTGCCTCCGGCACCGTTTCTGTCGGCGACGAGGTCATTGTGCTACCGGCCGGCCGGCGTACCTCGGTCTCCGGCATCGACCGCGCCGTCATCAGCGCTACCGGTACGGCGGTCGCGGAGCGGCCCTCTGCGGTCGCCGGTGAAGCCGTCACCGTCCGGCTCGCCGACGACCTCGACGTCGCCCGCGGATCAGTCATCGTCGCCGCCAACTCCTCCCCCGGCACCCGCCGGGAACTCCTCGCCACCGTGTGCTGGCTGTCGGACCGCCCACTGACCGTGGGCGCCCGGCTGCTGATCAAGCACACCACCACCACTGCCCAGGCGATCGTCACCAAGATCAACGGTGCGCTCGATCTGGACACGCTCGGAGTCATCGACGCCACCGGGCTCGAACTGAACGACATCGGCAAGGTGCAGCTCAAGATCGCCGCACCACTGGCCGCTGACCCGTACTCCAGCAACAACATCACCGGATCATTCCTGCTGATCGACGCCCACGACGGATGGACCCTCGCGGCAGGAATGATCGACGACGAAGAAGGGGAACTGCTGTGACCGCACCAGCGCTCGTAGTCCTCGCCCACGGCAGCCGCGATCCGCGATCGGCCGCCACCGTCCACTCGCTGGTCAAGTGCCTGCGCGAGATGCGGGACGACCTGCGGATCGAAGCCTCCTTCCTCGACCACTGCCCGCCGACGCCGTACCAAGTGATCGGCAAGCTCGCCGCCGAGGGAGTCGAGGAGGTCGTGATCCTGCCGCTGCTGCTGTCCAGCGCCTTCCACGCCCGGATCGACATCCCGGCCGTGCTGGACGAGGTCCGCAGCCGGTTCCCGGACCTGCGGATCATCACCTCCGACGTCCTCGGGTACGACGACACGCTGCTCGACGTACTCGACCGCCGGATGCGCGCCGAGCTCAAGGACGGCCGGGTCCGCGAACTGGACGCGCTCGTCCTGGCCTGCGCCGGCTCGAGCGACGCTCAGGCGAACGCGGCCATCACCCGGCTCGCCAGGCTCTGGGGCCAGCGTCACAAGCTGCCGGTCACCGCTGCCTTCACCACGGCCGCCACCCCGAGTCCGGCCGAAGCCGTTCTCCAGTGGCGTCTCGAAGGCCGTCGCCACGTCGCGGTCGGCTCGTTCTTCCTGGCCCCCGGCATCCTGCCGGACCGGGCCGAATCGACCGCCCGCAAGGCCGGCGCCGTCGCCGTCTCGCGCCCGCTCGGCGTGAGCGCGGAAGTGGCCCGGCTGGTCCTCCTCCGTTACGGCGTGGCCGGTCTGGACCTGCTCACCCTGGAGCCGGCCCCTCGTCCGGTCCTGCTCCGCCCGGAGTTGGTCCGCACCGCCTGATCGAACGACTCGGAACCCCGCCGGAATGCACGTCGTCCGGCGGGGTTCCGGCGTCTTCAGCAGGTCAGGTCGCGGCCAGCCGGCCTTTCTCGGCCTCCACGTCGAAGTCGGCGGCCGGCCACTGCGGGTCGAGGTCCTTGAGCGTCTCGAGCAGCAGCGTGGTGACTGCCCAGTTCCGGTACCACTTGCGGTCGCTGGGAATCACGTACCACGGCGTCGCGGCGTCGTTGCACTTCTCCAGCGCCGCCTGGTACGCCTCGGCGTAGTCGGGCCACAGCTGGCGCTCGTCGACGTCACCGGGGTTGTACTTCCAGTGCTTCGTCGGGTTGTCGAGGCGCTCCTGGAGGCGAATTTTCTGCTCCTCCGGCGAGATGTGCAGGAAGCACTTGAGCACGGTCACGCCGCTCGCGGCCAGCCCGGCCTCGAACTCGTTGATCTGCTCGTAGCGGCGGTTCCAGACCGGCGGCGCGACCAGCGTGCGGACCCGCGCGATCAGCACGTCCTCGTAGTGCGAGCGGTCGAAGATACCGATCAGGCCTGGTTCGGGCAGTGCCTGGCGGATCCGCCAGAGGAAGCCGCGCCGCTTCTCCGCCGGGGTCGGCGCCTTGAAGGACGTGATCCGCAGGCCTTGCGGGTCCATCAGCCCCGCACCGTGCCGGATGACGCCGCCCTTGCCCGAGGTGTCCATTCCCTGCAGGACCAGCAGCACACTGCGCTCGCCACCCTTGCGTCCTTCGGCGAACAACCGCTCCTGCCAGTCCGAGACCTCGGGCCCCAGCGCGTCCAGCGCGAGCTTGCCCTCGTCCTTGGTGCCGGTGAAACCGGTGGTCGCCCGGGTGTCCCAGTTGCTCAGGTCGACCGGCCCCTGCGGAACCCGCAACTGGTCCAGCAATCTGCCGCCGGCCACGTCGTCCGGCTTCGGAATCTTGTTCTTCGCCATTCGCACATCCTGCCTCATCACCGACCCCCAGCAGGGCGAGGACACCGGCTGCCTGGCCCGGGACCGATCGGCGCTCGTGACTGCTCATGCCTCAGAACCACGACGCTGGGCCGCCGGACCGAGCAGGACCACTCAAACCGGCTGGTCCATCCCGACGTTCGCCAGCGCGATCAGCCGGGAGAGCGCTCGCAGGTACTTCTTCCGGTACCCGCCCTTCAGCATCTCCGCGGTGAACATCCGGTCGAGCGGCACTCCCCCGGCGATCAGCGGGATGTCGCGGTCGTACATCCGGTCCGCGAGCACGACCACCCGGAGCGCGACGTTCTCGTCGGACAGTTCGCGGATGTCCGTGATCCCCACCGTCGTCACCCCGTCGAGCAGAGCGCCGTACTTGCTCGGATGCAACTGAGCCAACTGGCGATACAGATCGACGAAGTGGTCGCACGATGCACCCGATCGCTCGGCCGCGGCCTGCTCCACCCGCTCGTCGGGCCAAGGCTCCGGCGCGACAGGCAATCCGCGATGGCGGTAGTCGGGACCGTCGATCCGCCGTACGTCGAAGTGGCCCGCCAGCCCCTGGATCTCCCGAAGGAAGTCGGTCGCCTGGAACCGTCCCTCGCCCAGCTTGCCCGGCAGCGTGTTCGACGTCGCCGCCAGCTCGACCCCGGCCTCGACCAACTGGCCGAGCAGCCGCGAGATCAGCACGGTGTCGCCCGGATCGTCCAGCTCGAACTCGTCGATGCAGATCAGCCGGTACGCCGACAACGCCTCGACCGCGGTCCGCAGACCGAGCGCACCGACCAGGTTGGTCAGCTCCACGAACGTGCAGTACATCTTCGGCCCGGCCGACTCGTGCCACAGCGAGGCGAGCAGGTGGGTCTTGCCGACGCCGAAGCCGCCGTCGAGATAGAACCCCGGTTTGCGCTCAGGGAGCGCTCTCCCGCCGCCCAGCCTTGCCCACGCGGAGCGCTTCCTGCGCGGTTCCGAGAGCGCCAGCCCGCGCTTTCGCAGTACGGCCAGAGCTTCCGCCTGGCTCGGCTCGGCCGGATTCGGGCGGTACGTGTCGAAGCGGACGTCGGCGAACCGCGGGGGTGGCACGCACTCGGACAGCAACCGGTCCGGGCTCACCTCCGGCCGGCGCTCGCTGAGTCGGATCGGCATGCCCTCACCCTACGAGAGGCCTTGACCTCAACTTCTCTTGAGGTCATAGCTTCGGCTCACCAACGGTCGACTGAGGAGAGCTGATGTACGCCGTACGACTGCACGAGTTCGGTCCCGCCGAGAATCTGACCTACGAGGAGGTGCCGGATCCGGTCCCGGTGGCCGGCCAGGTCAGGATCTCGGTCGAGGCGGCCGGTGTGCACTTGATAGACACGGCATTGCGCGCCGGCACAGCAGGCGGCGGACCGGTCGCACCGCCGGTGTTGCCGACCATCCCCGGGCGGGAGGTGGCAGGCACGGTGGAGTCGGCCGGGCCGGGCGTCGACGAGTCGTGGATCGGGAAGCGCGTCGTCGTACACCTCGGACAGGCACCAGGCGGGTACGCCGAACTGGCGGTGGCCAAGGTCGAGTCCCTGCACGAGATCCCCGACCATCTGGACGGCGCGGCCGCTGTCGCCACCATCGGCACGGGGCGTACGGCCGCCGGCGTTCTGGAGCAGGCAGCGCTGGACGCCGACGACGTCGTACTGATCACCTCAGCAGCCGGCGGCATGGGCAGCCTCTTCGTCCAGGCAGCGCGCAACGCGGGCGCCTACGTGGTTGGCCTCGCGGGTGGAGCGGACAAGACCAAGCTGGTGCGCGACCTTGGTGCACAACTGGCGATCGACTACACCAGGACGGGTTGGCCCGGGCAGGTCGAGGACGAACTCGATGGGCGGGAGGTGACCGTCGTACTGGACGGAGTGGGTGGTGAGAACGGCCGGCAGGCCTTCCAGCTGCTCGGCATCGGTGGGCGGGTGCTCATGTTCGGCTGGTCCGGCGGTGGTCCGATCCAGCTCACTACGGAGGACCTGATGGCGCGCGGCCTTAGCGCGACGTGGGCGATCGGCCCGAAGCTGATGCGCAAGCTCCGCGCCTTGGAGACCGCCGCGCTCCAGGAGTCGATCGAGGGGCGGTGGGCTCCCCTGCTGACGAAGTACCCGCTGACCAAGGCCGCCGACGCGCACCGCGCCCTCGAGAACCGCGAGACCGTCGGCAAAGTCGTGCTGATCCCCGCTTGACCTTCACACCGTGTCAAGCCTCAGGGTGGAGCCATGTTCACCATCGGAGACTTCGCCGCCTTCGGCAGAGTGTCGGCGCGGATGCTGCGGCACTACGACGCGATCGGGCTGCTGCGGCCGGCCGGCGTCGACGCCGTCACCGGCTACCGGCACTACACGGCCGACCAGCTCAGCCGCCTGAACCGGATCGTCGCGCTCAAGGACCTCGGGTTCACTCTCGAACAGGTCGGCGACATCGTCGACGCGAAGGTCGGTCCGGAGGAGCTGCGCGGCATGCTGCGGCTGCGCCGGGCCCAGTTGGAGGCCCGGCTGTCGGCCGACGCCATCCGCCTCGATGCCGTCGAGGCGAGGCTCCGGATCATCGAGAAGGAGGGGTTCATGTCCACCGAAGACGTGGTGCTGAAGGAGATTCCGTCCGTCCGGGTGGCGGAGCTGTCCGCCGTCGCCGCCAGCTACGAGGGCGTCGACATCGGCCCGGTCATCCAGCCGCTCTACGGGCAGATCTGGGAGCGGATGGGCGCTGCCGGAGTACAGGCGGCCGGTCTGCCCATCGCGTACTACGAACAGGGTGACGGCGAGAGCGTGCTGGTTCATGCAGCCGTGACGGTCAGCGCCGATCAGATGGCCGGTCCTGACTTCCAGGTCGTCGACCTGCCCGCGTTGCCGACCGCGGCGACGATCGTGCACCGGGGGGCGATGAGTGAGGCCGACCAGACCATGCAGATCCTGGCCCGCTGGATCGACGACGGCGGCTACCGCAGCGTCGGCTACGCCCGGGAGGTGTGCCTGGCGTTCGACCCGGAGGACGAGTCGAAGTGGGTGCACGAGTTCCAGATCGAGGTCAGCCGCCCGTAGCGGGAGCTGACGGACGCAGAGCGCCCCGGACCGCCTGGTGGACGGTCCGGGGCGCTCTGCCGCTGGCTACTTACCAGATCGTGTACGCGAAAGTGGCACGTCCTGTCGCTCCGCCACTGTCGGTTCCGGTCACTGTCGCCGTGTAAGAGCCGCGAACCGCCGGCGTACCCGAGATCACTCCGGCCGCGCTGATCGACAAGCCCGCAGGCAGGCCTGTCGCCCGGAAGGTGATCGGTTTGCCGGCGCTCGAGGTGGCGCGGATCTGCAGCGGGAAGGACGAGAAGCCGACGAACCCGTACTGCGAACCCGGGTTCTGCACGGTCACGGTCCCGGTCGAGGAGCCCGTCACCGTCAAGCTGTACGTCGCTTCGTGGCTGACCGCGCCCGTTCCCTTCACGACCACCTGGTACGTACCGGCCGGAGTCGAGGCCGTCGTTGCCAGAGTGAGCGTGGAGGAGCTGCCCGACTGCACCGTCGACGGTGAGAAGCTCGCCGTCGCCCCAGCCGGCAGCCCGCTCGCCGACAACTGGACGGACTGCGCGTCACCGCTGGTGGTCGTCGTACCGACCGTCGACTGCACCGAGCTGCCCGGGGCAACCGACCCCGAGGCCGGGCTCAGCGAGACCGAGAAGTCGCTACCGGTCGGCGGGACATCGCCGACCGCGAGCTTCCACAGTCCGTACGCCGCGGCGTCGGCGCTCCGGTCGAGCACCGTGGCCGAGATGTTGGCCGGGTACTTGTCACAGGACGCGTGGTAGCACGGGTCGTACGCCGAGTTGGCGGTGCCGCCCCACTTCTGCGCCTGCGCGGTGGTCTTGCGGGCACTCGCACCCGCGGCGACACCGCTGGTCGGGATGCCCGCGTTCTTGAACGAGGCGTCGTCGGACCGGCCGGCGCCCTCGGTGTTCTCCTCCGGCTGCAGGTTCAGGCCGTCGTAGAAGGCCTTCAGCACCTTGCCGGTCTCGCTGGTGATGTTGTTGACGAAGTACCCGGCGTTGGTCGAGCCGACCATGTCGAAGTTGAAGTACGCCTTGATCTTCGACCGGTCCGCCGAGGCCAGCTGGTTGACGTAGAACTCCGACCCGTTCAGGCCCTGCTCCTCGTCGGTCCACCAGCCGAACCGGACGTGCTTGACCAGCGACGGCTTGTCCTGGGCGAGCCGCAGGGCGACCTCCAGGATGGCGGCCGAGCCGGACGCGTTGTCGTTGCTGCCGGCACCGGAACTGACGCTGTCCAGGTGCGCCCCGAGCATGATCACCTGGTTGGTGTCACCGCCGGGGAAGTCGGCGATCAGGTTGTCCGACGGGTACTGGCAGTTGGTGCAGCGCTGCTTGACGACCGTGTAGCCGGCGTCGCGCAGCTTCTGCTCGATGTAGCTGACCGACGCGGTGTAGCCCGCGCTGCCGGCCCGGCGGTTACCGCCGTTGTTGTCGGCCGCCTGCTGGAGCGCGACCAGGTGGGCCTTGACCTTCTCCACGTCGATGTCCGGTACGCCGGCGGGCGGGGTGGTACCGCCGACGGTGAGCCGGTACGTCGCGGTCTTGTCCACGTCCGTGCCGTCACCGGTGATCGTCACGTTGTACGTGCCGGTCGCGGTGCTGGACGTGGTGGCGATCCGGAGCGTCGAGGAGTTGCCCGACTGGACCGAGCTCGGGTCGAAGGTCGCCGTCGCGCCGGTGGGCAGACCGGTCGCGGTGAACCGGACCGTCTGGGCCGAGCCGCTGCCGATCACGGTGTTCAGCGTGGCCGACACGGCCTCGCCGGGCTTGACCGAACCGCTGGCCGGGGACACCGACAGGGTGAAGTCGCTGCCGCTCTGGATGCAGGTCGCCTCGTTCGACTGGGCCGCGACGGAGACGGCGTCCCAGGCGGCCTTCACCTTGCCGTGCAGGGCGCAGGTGCTGTCCAGGTTCTTGGCGGCGTTCAGCGTGGTCGAACGCCACTTGCCGTACGACATCCCGGACGTCTTGCTCAGCATGGCGTTGTAGAACACCTTGCCGGCTTCCTTGATGCCGATGCCCGTCAACGTGGTGTTGTTGCAGGTCGGGCTGGTCGGCTGGCCGTTGGTCGGGTTGGTGCCCTCGGCCAGCAGGTAGAACCAGTGGTTCATCGGGCCGGCGGCGGCGTGCACCGACGACGGCAGGCTGCTGGAGTTGCAGTTCGGGTGACCCGAGACCTTGGACGGGTTGTACATGTACCGGATCGGGCCGGCGCCGGTCAGGTTGATCGTCTCGCCGACCTCGTAGTCCGGCTTGTCGTTCGGGTTGTTCAGGTAGGACTCGGTCAACGCCCCCCAGATGTCGGCGACCGCTTCCTGTGACGGGTGACCCGAGATGCCACCCGGCGTGTACGCGTCCAGACCGTGGCCGTACTCGTGGGCCACCACATCGGTCGCGGTGATCCAGTTGCGGGCGTTGTTGTAGCCGAAGACGACACCGTCGGTGTTCGACCCCGCGCCCCAGTAGGCGTTGGTCTCGTTCAGCCCGACGAGCGCGTCGGCCCACTTGCCCTGGCCGTCGAGCCCGTTGCGCCCGTACCAGTTCTTCAGCATGTCCCACTCGCCGGCGGCGGTGTACATGACGTCGGTGCAACCGGCTTCCTTGTCGGTCTTCGACGTGCTGCCCCACACGTCGTCCGCGCCGGAGAAGGTGGCACCGTTGGAGTGGTCGCCGCAGCGCAGGCTGGGGCGGGCCGGGTCGGTCATCGTGTAGGTCGAGCCCGACCGGGTGGTGCCGATGGTCAGGTTCGACCCGTTCCAGATTCCGGTGCCGGTACCGGACGCGGTCTGCTCGATCGAGTGCACGACCTTGCCGGTGCGGGCGTCGACGTACACCTTCTGCCGGCTCGCGTGGTCGTCGTGCCGACCTTCCACGATCGCTTCCCAGGCGAGTACTGCCTTCTTGCCTCCGGCGTACACGACCAGGGTCGGGTCGCCGGGAGCCGGCTTGCCGTGGTCGACGGACTTGAGGGCCGCCTTCTTCGCGGCGGCCTTGGTGACGACCGGCGTACGGTCGACCTTGATGACATCTTGCTGAGCCACGGTCAGGCTCTTGGCGTTGCCCTGGGCATCGGTCGTGACGACGAAGTCGCCGCCGATCACGGCCAGGTCCTGGTACGTCCGCTGGTAGCTCACGTACTGCAGGCCCCACGGGGTACTGATCTCCTGCTGGCGGACGAACTGGTCGTCCGGGCTCGCCTTGAGTTCGGCGACCCGGCCCTGGACCAGCTTGTCGGCGGTCTTGACCGCCGCCGCTCTGGGATTGACGGGCGGTTGGGCTTGTTGAGCGTCGGCCGCGGGCATCTTCATGGCAACGACCGCGGTGGCGGCGGCTGCCAGGCTCAGCACGCAACCGGCTGCGACAGTGCGCAGGGCTGTGCTCTTCACTCGGACACTTCCTCACTGAGGGGGCGGGTGCCCCCGCCACCGGCCGGGGGGCTGCAATCCACAGCCGGACGATGGCGGGGGCGAGGATGCCTGGGTCCGCTGGGCAGGTGGATGAACTCCTGGCGTCCTCTGTGGGAAGAGATTGACACCTGCGAGTTATGGCTGTGATATCCCAGCAGGGCATAACCTCACCGCTATGGAGCTGGAACTTCGTCATCTGCGAGTGGTCTGCCGCCTTGCCGACACCGGCAGCGTGTCGAAGGCCGCGGCCGGGCTGGGCGTCTCACAGCCGTCTTTGACCGCCCAGCTGCACAGAATCGAGGACGCGATCGGCGGCATCCTGTTCGAACGCGGCCCGTACGGCGTGGTCGCGACACCGCTCGGGAAGCACGTTCTGGGCCGCGCGCGGGCGATGCTGGCCGACATGGACGAGCTGGTCGGCAGCAGCCGGCGTTATACGTCCACGTCCGCCGTACTCCGTCTTGGCGCTGTGCGCACGGTGATGTTCGGAGCGTGGCTGTCCCGCCTGGAAGAGCTGCTCCCCGACCGCCAACTCGCCACCCAGGTGGACGCCTCGTGCGCAGTACTGACGGACCTGCTGGCCGCGGACGTGGTCGACGTGGTCATGCTCGGCCGGTGCGACGACGCGTACGCGCCACCGTGCCCACCCGGAATCCGTGAGCAGACGATGGTCTGGCCGGAGCCCTTCGCGGTCGCCCTCCCCGCCGACCACCGGCTGGCCGGCAAGGAAGCGGTGGCGCTCGCAGATCTCGCCGACGACATCTGGATCTGCCCGCCGGCCGGCAAGGAGGACGGCGACCTCGCCTACCTCCGCAGCATCTGCGAGTCGGCCGGCTTCACCCCCGAGTTCCGCTACGCCAACCTCGACACCTCCGAGATCGAACAGTTAATAGGTGCCGGCCGAGGCATCAGCCTCTGCGCCCCCACCGTCCGCGAGATCCCCAACACCGTCGTCCTCCCCATCACCGGCCACCCACTGCTCTGGCGCCGGGCCCTCCGCTGGCGCGCCGACAGCACCCCCCAGGAAGACATAGACCGAATCCACCAGGCCTTCGTCGACGTCTACACCCGAACCATCGCCACCCACGCCGCCGCCCGCCCCTGGTGGTCCGCCAATCCAGGCGCCCACCCGACGGTCCACCAGCCGTAACCCTGTGGACAACCTCCCCCGGCTCCGGCAGCCGGCGCCCTAGAATCCCCCCGTGGAGATCCTGCCAAGCCAGTCCGAGGTGTTCCTGCTCGCCGACACCGACCGCCGCGTCACTCCCGACGGCCCAGCACTGATCGGACGCAACGGCAACCGGCGGGAGATCCCCCAGAAGGTCGCCGAAGCGATGGAGTTCGTCGAAGCCGCCATGCAAGCCGGCTTCGCCGTGCAGATCACGGCACTGCGCCACGAACTTCCCATCGACGAGGCAGCGGACGCTGTGTCGCTGGGGCGCGACGAGCTACGTCTGCTGGTCAGCCAGGGTGAGATCCCGTTCCGCTCGTCGGAGTACGTGGACTGGGTACGACTGGCCGACGTACTGGCTCTGAGCGCTCGCCTGGACGCCGATCGCGAGAAGATGCTGCAGTCCTTCGCCGAGGAGGAGCCGTGGGACGACGACGGCTCGCCGAGCAACGGCTGACCTCGATGGCCACTGTTCGTACTGCCTTCCTCGACGCGAACGTCGTCCGCGGCCAGCTCACCACCGACATCATGCTGACGCTGGCGGCGGAGCGCCTCTACCGCCCGAAGTGGTCGCCGGAGGTGCAGGCCGAAGCCATCCGCAACAAGCCGCCCGGAGCCAGCGAGCAAGCGGTCACCGGCCGGTTCGCGCAGATGGACAAGGTGTTCCCCGCCGCGATGACGACCGGGTACGACGAACTGACGCCGCAGATGCGGGCCGACGAGAAGGACAAGCACGTCCTCGCCGCCGCCGTCCACAGCAAGGCCGACGTCCTGGTCACCGAGAACACGAAGGACTTCGACCCACCGCGCAGCGGAAGTCACGCGATGAAGGTCGAACGAACCTCCGAGTTCCTGAACCAGGTGCTCGACGACAACCCGGACAAGGTCGTGCGCAGCCTGCAGAAGATGGTCGCCCGCAACCGTCGTACTCCGCAGACGATGCCCGAACTCATCGACAAGATGGCGACCCAACAGGACCTCGAGGGGTTCGCGCACAAACTCAACGGCATCGTCCCGCCCGAACAACGCGGAACCCACCCGAACCTGCAGACGACACAAGCCGCCAAGGCTGCGCTCGACGGGGTCGCGTCACCCACCAAGGCGGCCGAGAAACCTGGGTCTGCACCTCAGGCACGTAAGGCCGGCGCGAGCGGACCGGAGAAGTCGGCCGACAAGGAGCTGTAGCGGCAGGATCAGATGGGTGGTTCTCGGTCGGGTGCCGTCGCGACGGGGATGTGGATAACCTCCGGCCTGCGAGATGGCTGGCGCTCTAGGATCAGCCCATGGACGTCATGCCGAGCCGGACCGAGGTCTTTCTGCTGACCGAGGATGAGCGTGATCTCGTGCGCGATGGCGCGGCGCTGGTGAGCCCGGATGGGACACGGCAGGACATCCCGCCGAAAGTGCACGAGGTGATGGCGTTCGTTGAGGCTGCGCTCCGGCAGGGGTATGCCCTCCAGATCACTCCGCTGCGGCAGGAAGTGCCGGTGGATCAGGCCGCAGACGCTATCTCGATGTCCCGTCGGCAGTTCCGGCAGCACGTCGGGAAGGGCGAGATCCCGTTTCGCACCAGTGAGTACGTCGATTGGGTGAAGCTGTCCGATGTGCTCGCCTTCGATGCCCGGCTGAAGGCGCAGCGTGAGGAGGCGCTCCAGGCGCTGGCGGACGAGGAGCCCTGGGACGACGAGCCGCCGACAGTTCGCTGATCTCCGATGGCGAATCCTCCTGTCGCGTTCCTCGATGCCAATGTGCTTCGCGGTCAGCTCACGACGGACGTGATGCTCAGCGTTGCTGACAGCAAGCTCTTCGAACCGCAGTGGTCCGCCGAGGTACTGGATGAGGTGAAGCGCAACCGTCCCGCCGGTGTGACCGCCGAGCGTGCCGACGGCCGGCTAGCTCAGATGGCGAAAGCTTTTCCCGAAGCGTTGATCACCGACTATCAACACCGGATGTCTGACATGCGAGCGGACGAGAAGGACAAACACGTCCTCGCCGCCGCCGTTCACGGTGAAGCGGACGTCCTGGTGACGGACAACGTGAAGGACTTCGACCCGCCGGCCACAGGCTCGAACGCCATGCCGGTCGAACGCACCTCGGAGTTCCTCGGCCGGCTCCTCGCCGAAGAACCGCAGCTCGTGGTCGACTCGATGGAGAAAATGGTCGCCCGCAACCGCCGAGCGCCGCGGACGATGCCTGAGCTGATCGACAAGATGGTGACCCAGCAGGATCTCAAGGAGTTTGCGCACAAGCTCAACGGGATCGTCCGGCCTGAGCAGCGTGGGAGTCATCCTGATCTGCAGGCGGTGCGGGCTGCCAAGGTGGCGCTTGATGGGCTTTCGGCGCCAACGCGGACTGCTGGTGAGACCGGAGTGGCATCGGAGGGTCGCAGAGGTGGCGGCAAAGGGACGGAGAAGTCACCGGGTGCGGAGCTCTGACGGGGGCCGGACGCCGTGGTGAGGCGGCCGTCGCCAGAGAGGCTGACGATCCCGGACGTACGCCGGTGTCGCGTTCGCGAGAGCTAGCTCGGGTCGGTCCAAGTCAGGTGGTAGGTGACTGCGCCGAAGCGGATGTGGTCGCCGGGGCGGACTTGGACGGGGGTGGTGATGCGGAGGCCGTTGAGGTGGGTGCCGTTCATGGAGCCGAGGTCTCGGAGGAGCCAGCCGTTGTCGGTGGGGCGGAGTTCGGCGTGGAAGCGGGAGACGGAGAGGTCGGCGAGGCGGAGGGTGGCGCCGGGGACTCGGCCGATGCGGACTGTCGGGGAGCCGGGTGGGGGCAGGGCCAGGCCTTGGGGGCGGACGGGCGTTGCCGCGGGGCGGAGCGCGAGGGTCAGGCGGGGGACGCGGGCGAGCAGGCGGTTGAGGAGCTGGATCGCTCGGGGCTCGGTGCCGGGGAGGTCGTGGGTGGCGTTGGCGAGTTCGCGGCGGCTCTGAGCCCGGAGTACGAAGTTCATCCGGCGGATGAAGGTGTCGTGGGAGAGGCGGCCGGAGCCGGCGCCGTCGCGGAGGATCGCCAGGGCGCGGTCACGCTCGGCGTCCGAGGGACGCGCCAGCTCGATCCGTTCCGCCGTCATCTCTGGATTGTCCGCGCCCCCGGGTTCACCTGTCCAGCACGGTCAGCCGGCGGACGCCTCCGGGCGGGCGGTCAGTACGTCGGCGAGGTCGAACTTGATCGGCTCCTCGAGCTGCTCGTAGGTGCACGACTCCGGCGTACGGTCCTCGCGCCACTGCACGAACTGCGCGGTGTGCCGAAAGCGCACGCCTTCCATGTGGTCGTACTTGACCTCGACCACCCGCTCGGGACGCAGCGGTACGAAGCTGAGGTCCTTGCCCGCCTGCCACCTGCTTCCTTCGGCGTTGCGTGGAGTCCGGTTGCCCTCTTCCTGCTTGGCCCAGGCCCACGGGTGGTTGTCGAAGTCGGTGACGTACTCCTGCATCTCCACGAACAACTCCTCGCGCCGCGCCATCGGGAACGCGCCGATGACGCCGACGCTCGCGAGCACCCCCTCGGAGTTGTAGAGCCCGAGCAGCAGCGACCCGATCCGGTTGTCGCCGCTCTTGTGCAGCCGGTAGCCGGCCACGACACAGTCGGCGGTCCGGACGTGCTTGATCTTGAACATCGTCCGCTTGTCCGGCTCGTACAACCCGTCGAGCGGTTTCGCGATCACGCCGTCCAGCCCGGCGCCCTCGAACTGGTGGAACCACTCCGTCGCGGTCGCCTGGTCAGTGGTCGTCCGGGTCAGGTGGATCGGCGCCGCGGCCTCGGCCAGCGCCTGCTCCAACGCCTCACGCCGCTCGGCGAACGGCCGCTCGGTGTAGTCGGTGTCCCCCAGCGCGAGCAGGTCGAACGCGACGAAGCGCGCCGGCGTCGTCTCCGACAGCATTTTGACCCGGGAGGCCGCGGGATGGATCCGCTGTTGCAGCGCCTCGAAGTCGAGCCGGTCCCCCGACGCGCCGACCACGACGATCTCGCCGTCGATCACGCACCGGTCGGGCAGGTTCGCCTTGAGCGCCTCGACCAGCTCCGGGAAGTACCGCGTCATCGGCTTCTCGTTGCGGCTGCCGATCTCCACCTCGTCACCGTCGCGGAAGATGATCGAGCGGAAACCGTCCCATTTCGGCTCGAAGCTGACGTTTCCGTCCGGGATCTGCTTGATCGGCTTCGCCAGCATCGGCGGGACCGGCGGCATCACGGGGAGCAACATGACGCCATTCTGCCCCCAAGTCGCTCATTGCGGGGGCATGATGGGGGCATACCGACTGGTTCGAACCGGAGGTACCGAGATGTATGACGTCGTGCTGCTCGTGGAGCAGGAACTGACCGAACCCGATGCCCGCCGCGTGGTGGAGCTCCATCAGGACCTGCCCGAGCCGGTGAAGTACCACGTGGTGGTGCCGTGTCACAACGCCGAGGCCGGCGTGGAGGCGTCCATCAGCGCGCTCGGGACGGCCGATCTCTACGGGCCGGGACTCGCCGACCAGCGTCAGGATCTGGCCGAGGCGCAGAAGGCGATCGACAGCGAGGCCAAGGACTGCACTGGCCGCAGCGTCCAGCGGCTGCGCGATCTCGGTCAGCAGGCCGACGGCGGGATCTCGCACGACCGCCCGATCGAGGCGCTCACCTCGACGGTCGAGAAGGTCGGCGGCCGCGAGGTCATCATCCTCACCCGGCCGCACATCGTCGCCGAGTTCTTCCATCTCGACTGGACCAACTCGGCCCGCCGCCACCTCGGCGTACCGGTTCTCCACTTGCTCGAACAGGACGAGAAGCGCAAGAGCTAACACCTCGTACTGCGCGCCGCCGCGCTGAGGCCGGCTGCGTCAGTGCAGGAGGAGGGCCGCGTAGGTGCAGCCCGCGGCGAGGGCGGCGAACAGCAGAGCGAGTGTCGTTCTGAGGCGGTGCTGGCCGACCTTGCCGTAGTGGCGGCCGTCCTCGGAGTGGTATGCCAGCTTGTAGCCCGTGTAGCCGGCGGCCAGTACGAGCGCGAGCTTGATCACTCGGCAACCCTCCCTGACGACCTCACACGGACAACCTCAGACGCCTGCTGCTGAACCCGACTGGGCGAACTGGGTGTGGTACAGATCCGCGTACTCGCCGTCGAGGGCGAGCAGCTCGTCGTGGGTGCCGCGCTCGACGATGTTGCCGTGGTCAACGACCAGGATCTGGTCCGCGTTGCGCACGGTCGACAGCCGGTGCGCGATCACCAGTGACGTCCGGCCTTCGAGGGCAGTGTCGAGCGCCTGCTGGACCGCCACCTCCGACTCGGAGTCGAGGTGAGCCGTCGCCTCGTCCAGTACGACGACGTGCGGTGCCTTCAGCAACAACCTCGCGATCGCCAGGCGTTGCCGCTCGCCACCGGAGAGCCGGTGACCGCGATCGCCGACCACCGTGTCCAGACCGTCCGGCAACGACGAGACCAGCTCCCAGACCTGCGCCGAGCGGAGTGCCTCCACCATCTCCTCGTCGGTCGCGCCCGGTTTGGCGTAGGCCAGGTTGGACCGGATGGTGTCATGGAACATGTGCGCGTCCTGGGTGACATAGCCGATCGTGTCGTGCAGCGACTGCAGCGTCACCTCGCGGACGTCGTGACCGCCGATCTTCACCGAGCCACCGGTCACGTCGTACAACCGGGCGACCAGGTTGGTGATGGTCGTCTTGCCCGCGCCGGACGGACCGACCAGGGCGACCATCTGGCCGGGCTCGACCTCGAAGCTGATGTCCTCGATCACCTGCGCGGAGGCTCGCTTGTCGAGCACCGCGACGGACTCCAGGCTCGCCAGCGACACCTGGTCCGCGGTCGGATAGGCGAACGACACCTTGTCGAAGCTGACCGAGGCGGCGTTGTCCGGTAGCGGCCGGGCGTCCGGAGCGTCCTGGATCATCGGCTTCAGGTCGAGCACCTCGAAGACGCGCTCGAAGGAGACCAGGGCGGTCATCACGTCGACGCGTACGTTCGACAGGGCGGTCAGCGGGCCGTAGAGGCGCCCGAGCAACGCGACGAGCGCGAGCAGAGTGCCGACCGTCAGCGTCTCCCGGACGGCGAGGTTGCCGCCCACGCCGTACACGAGCGCGGTTGCCAGCGCCGCGACCAGGGTGAGCGCGGTGAAGAAGACCCGCCCCAGCATCGCGATCCGGATCCCCAGATCCCGAACCCGCCCCGACTGCACGCTGAACCGCGCGTTCTCCAGCTCCGGCTTGCCGAACAGCGTCACCAGCAGCGCGCCGCCGACGGAGAACCGCTCGGTCATCGCCGTCGACATGTCCGCGTTGAGCTGCATCTGCTCGCGCGTCATCGCGGCCAGCCGGCGGCCGAGATACCGCGCCGGCAACAGGAAGACCGGCAGCAGCAGGATCGCCACCACGGTCAGCTGCCAGCTCAGCAGCAGCATCGCGCCGACCACGAGGATCAGGCTGATCACGTTGGACACGACGCCGGACAAGGTCGAGGTGAAGGCCTGCTGTGCGCCGATGACATCGGTGTTGAGCCGGGAGACCAGGGCGCCGGTCTGCGTCCTGGTGAAGAACGCGATCGGCATCCGCTGCACGTGGGCGAAGACCTGCGTCCGCAGGTCGTAGATCAGGCCCTCACCGATCCGCGCCGAGAACCAGCGCTGCATCAGTCCGAGGGCGGCCTCGATGACGGCCAGCAGAGCGACCACCAGCGCCAGCGAGGTGACCAGACCGCCGTTGCCCTTGATGATGCCGTCGTCGACGATCTTCTTGAACAGCAGCGGCGAGGCGATCACCAGGACCGCCGAGACCACCACCAGCAGCAGGAAGAAGGTGATGTGCAGCTTGAACGGTTTCGCGAACCGCAGGATGCGCCGCAGCGTGCCCTTGGCCAGCTTGCGATCCACCACCGACGCGTCCTGCCGCCGCCAGCCCATCGCACCGCCGGTGCCGCCACCCATTCGCATCCCTGAAGACATCCGGTCCCCTCCCCGCAATCAACTCGTCAACCTTGACAACACTTGAGGTCGTCCGAAACTTCCCGCCCGGCGCCGGTCAGCCGAACTGGGCGATGAGCTCCTTCAGCCGCCGCGTCTGCGCCTCGCGCTCGGCAGTCAGCTGTTCGTCGTACGAACGATCGGCGGCGCCCAGCAGCAGCGCCTTGGTCTCCCGCACCGCGCCGACCAGCGGCGACAGCACCGCCTCCGACAGGTCCTTCACCGTCCCAGCCAACTCCTCGCCCGGTACCACGATGTTCGCCAGCCCCAGCTGGAGCGCCTCGTCGGCCTCGACCCAGCGCGACGTCACGCAGATCTCCAACGCCCGCGAGTACCCGACCAGTTGGACCAGCGGTTGCGTCCCGCCCAGATCAGGCACCAGCCCGAGCGCCGGCTCACGCATGCTGAACTTCGCGTCCGGAGTAATGACTCTCAGATCGCACGCGAGCGCCAGCTGGAAACCGGCTCCAACCGCGTGACCCTGCACCGCGGCAATGCTGATGATCTCCGGCCTGCGCAGCCAGGAGAAGCCCGCTTGGAAGTGCGAGATCAGCTCTTGCAACTCCGGATCGGGTTTCTTCCCGAGCGTAAGCAGCGGCTCCTGACCGTCGACCGGCTCGCCCATCATCAGGTTGCGGTCGAGCCCGGCCGAGAACGACTGCCCCTCCCCCGACACGACCACCACCCGCACGTCGCCGGACAGCGACGCGCCGAAGTCCGACAAGGCCGCCCACATCGCCGGAGTCTGCGCGTTGCGCACCTCCGGCCGGTCCAGCACCACCCGGGCAACAGGCCCGTCCACCGTCAACCGCAGTCCGAGATCGCTCATGCCAGTGAACATACGGCACCTCGCCGCGGTTTCGGTGCGGCGATCGTCACCTGTGGAAAAGCCCCTAGGCGAGCGACACCAGGTCGGCGTAGTCGTTGGTCCAGAGGTCCTCGACGCCGTCCGGCAGCAGCAGGACACGCTCGGGCTCGAGCGCCGCGACGGCACCCTCGTCGTGGGTGACCAGCACGATGGCGCCGGCGTACGAGCGGATCGCGTTCAGTACTTCGGTGCGCGACGCGGGGTCCAGGTTGTTGGTGGGCTCGTCGAGCAGCAGCACGTTCGCCGCCGAGACGACGAGCGTGGCCAGCGCGAGCCGGGTCTTCTCGCCGCCCGACAACACACTGGCCGGCTTGTCCGCGTCGTCGCCGCTGAACAGGAACGAGCCGAGCACCGACCGGGCCTGGGTCTCGTTGAGGTCCGGCGCCGCGGTCTTCATGTTCTCCAGCACGGTCCGGTTGACGTCGAGGGTCTCGTGCTCCTGCGCGTAGTACCCGAGCTTGAGGCCGTGGCCGTCGATCACCTCACCGGTGTCGGACTTCTCGATCCCGGAAAGCACCCGCAGCAGGGTGGTCTTGCCGGCGCCGTTCAGACCCAGGACGACGACCCGCGAGCCGCGGTCGATCGCCAGGTCGACGTCGGTGAAGATCTCCAGCGACCCGTACGACTTCGACAGCTCCCTGGCCATCAGCGGGGTCTTGCCACACGCGGCCGGGGTCGGGAAGGTGATCTTCGCCACCCGGTCCGAGGAGCGCTCGGCCTCGAGCGAGGACATCAGCTTCTCGGCCCGCTTCAGCATCTGCTGCGCACCCGCGGCCTTGGTCGCCTTGGCGCGCATCTTGTTCGCCTGGTCGACCAGCTGGGTGGCCTTCTTCTCGGCGTTGGCGCGCTCGCGCTTCCGCCGCCGGGCGTCGGTCTCGCGCTGGGTCAGGTAGGCCTTCCAGCCGACGTTGTAGACGTCCATCTCGGCTCGGTTGGCATCCAGGTGGAAGACCCGGGTGACGGTGTCCTCCAGCAGGTTCACGTCGTGGCTGATCATGATCACGCCACCGGGATAGCTTTTCAGGAAGTCGCGCAGCCAGACGATCGAGTCGGCGTCCAGGTGGTTGGTCGGCTCGTCCAGCAGCAGCGTCTCCGCCTGGGCGAACAGGATCCGGGCCAGCTCTACCCGGCGCCGCTGACCACCCGACAGGGTGCCCAGTGGCTGCCCCAGCACCCGATCGGGCAGGCCGAGGTTGGCGGAGATGCGGGCCGCTTCGGACTCGGCGGCGTACCCACCGGCGGCGTGCAGGTCGGCCTCGGCGCGCTCGTAGCGCCGCATCCCCTTCTCGCGCGTCTTCTCGTCCGCGCTGGCCATCGCCTTCTCCGCGTTGCGCATCCGCCGGACCACCTCGTCCAGTCCGCGCGCGGACAGGATCCGGTCGCGAGCCAGGATCTCGAGGTCACCGGTCCGCGGGTCCTGCGGCAGGTAGCCGATCTCACCCGACGACGAGACCGAACCGCCGGCCGGCAGACCCTCGCCGGCCAGGATCTTGGTCAGCGTCGTCTTCCCGGCGCCGTTCCGACCGACCAAGCCGACCTTGTCCCCCGGGTTGACGCGGAAAGAGGCAGGCGAAAGGAGTTGCCTGGCCCCGACACGTACCTCGAGGTTGGAGACAGTGATCATGGCGGCGCAGGTGTCCTCAGGTCGGGGGTCCAGCACATCGGGTCGGCTGAACGGAAGCAGGCCGGCAGGGACGCGTCACAAGGCGCCCTCTTGCAGCGACGAGGTCTAGTGTATGCGGTGTGAAATTCAACCCTGACGCCGACTTGGACACCAGTGGCGTGGAAGACACCCGCGGCAGCGGTGGCGGAGGCGGCCGGCTCCCCGGCGGCATGGGCATTCCGGTCGGTGGTGGCATCGGCGGCGTCGTCCTGCTGATCATCGTCCTGCTCCTGAACGGCGGCCTCCCCGGTGGGGGCGGCGGCGCCGACGAACCGGCCGTCCAGAACACGGCGGCAGGCAACCTCGACTCCTGCAAGAAGGGCTCGGACCTCACCTCCAACAAGGACTGCCGGTTCGTCTTCTACCAGAACTCGATCCAGAACTTCTGGGCCGCCGAGCTGCCCCGCCGGGGCAAGAAGTACGTTCCGGCGCCGATGCGCGTCTTCGACAACTCGGTGAACACCGGTTGCGGCCCCGCGACGGCGGCGGTCGGCCCGTTCTACTGCCCGCCCGACAAGCGGGTCTACCTGGAGCTCGGGTTCTTCAAGACCCTGCAGACCGACCTCGGGGCCCGGGGCGGCGACTTCGCCGAGGCGTACGTCGTGGCGCACGAGTACGGCCACCACATCCAGAACCTCTACGGCATCCTCGGCAAGATCAAGTCCCGCGAGGGACCGGAGTCGGACTCGGTCCGCTCCGAGCTGCAGGCCGACTGCCTGGCCGGCATCTGGACCAACCACGCGACCAAGGTGCCCAGCAGCGGCGGCAAGCCACTGATCACCGAACTCTCCGAGGACGACATCGCTCGCGGCCTGGACGCTGCCGCGTCCGTCGGGGACGACCGCATCCAGGAGAAGACCCAGGGTCAGGTCAACCCGGAGAGCTTCAGCCACGGCACCGCCGAGCAGCGGATGAAGTGGTTCAAGATCGGCATGGACTCCGGTGACATGACCACCTGCGACACCTGGTCCGCCAGTTCGCTCTGATCCATCCAACAGAAACCGCCCCGAGAGGAGATCCTCTCGGGGCGGTTCTCGTTGGTGCCGGTACTACGCGACCGCGGCGGGGCGGTGGTAGCCCGGTAGGAGCTCGTCGACCAGGGCGTCGGTCTCGGGCTCGGCGCCGCGGGGGCCGCCGTGCTTGGCGAGGGCCGAGTACATCTGGCCGGCGACGTTGGAGACGTCGTTCGTCGTACCGAAGTGCGCGGCCAGGCGCAGGGTGGCTCGCCACAGGTCCTCGGAGGCCGGTGAGAAGCTCAGGCCGGTCTGCAGCGCCGTACGGGCCAGGTTGCCGTCGTTGTGGCTCAGGCCCGCTTCTGCCAGCTTCAGTGCCGCGTCGACGACTGCCTCGGCCATCTTGCGCTCGATGCCGGAAGCAGCGAGCCAGGAGTAGCGTCCGGCGGGCAGGTTCGACCAGGACTGCCCGTGCACCAGGCTCAGAGCCGTCGACAGCGGAGCGCGCGGGTCGTCCATCAGCGACGCCTGCTTGGCCAGCGTGCGGAAGACGTCCCAGTCGACCCGGACGATGCTGCGGTTGAGCAGCCAGCGGCCGGACTCGTCGGCGTACATGGCGTCGACGCCCACCCACTTGCGGGTGTGCTCCAGCGCCGCGTTGCGCAGCTCGTCGCTGATCCCGCGCGGCCAGATCGCTCCGGCCAGCACGTTCGGGTGTACGCCGTAGTCCTGGCTGGCCAGGAACGCCACGATCTCCGTCGACAGCGCGACCCGACCCGGGTCGAGCTCGCCACTGGCGTCCACCTCGACCGGACCGAGCAGATCGACCTCGACCGGCGCCGGACGGGTCAGGTCGGCCTGGGAGAACTCGTACGCCGGCAGGTCCTGGTCGCCGCGCCGCTTGTCCAGCGCCTCCGACTCGGCCACACCGAACAGCGCGACCAGATCCGCGAACTGGGACGGGTTGATGCTGTGGGCATCGACCTCGAGCCCGAGCAGCCGGCAGACGGCCTGGTTCTTCTCGTCCACCACGAACCGCCACGGTGAACTCATCACGTCACCGACGACGACCACCGCGACACAGCGCTTCGGGTCGTTGGCCAGCCGGGCGAGCTGCTGCTCCTCCTCCGGCGACGGCGGCGCCGACATGAAGATGATCTCCGGACCCCACAGCATCGGGTCCGGGTGAGCCAGCCGGGCGTCGGCGACGCTGGTGGCGTCCCGCCGCTCGCAGGCCTGCACCTGGGCGTCCGTCCGGCGCGTCACCTCGCGCAACGCGTCGTCCAGTCGCACCCAGTAGCTCAAGCGGCTCGGCGCCAGCGTCGACAGGTCGTCGCCGAAGCCGATCATGCTGACGTGGGCGCCTTCGGACCACAGGTTCGTGGCCAGCTCGGCCGCGAGCGAACCGACGACGTCCCGGGAGGCGTTCGTGACGCCGCCGAAGCTGACGATGCCGTCGGCCGTGTCGAGATCGACCAGCACGGTCGCCCCGTCGGCGTTGCGGCCGAGGGTGACCAGAGTCGGGTACGGCGCGGGCGCGTCCACGTCGCCCTCCGGCGCGTAGGCGCGGCGCAGTACCCAGCGGGTGCCGTCGGCGATGGCCTGCCACGGGCCCGGAGGTGCCGCCGGGGACTCCCCCGGCTCCAGCACGAGCGTCAGCGCGCGATCGGTGACCAGAGCAGCCACCACGGTCGGCATCACGCGGTTGTCGCTGGTCAGTGTCGCGCCGAGTGAACGCAGAGCGTTGTCGACGAAACGAGCAGTCGGTACGTCGGACGCCAGGCGCAGGCCGATCTCGGTCTGCCGATGCCCGGCCGCCTTCGGACCGGGGCCCTGGGCCCAGCCCCGACGACGCCTCAGCGCGAGGGCGAGACCAGCGGCGAGCAACGTGGCGCCGAAGCCGTAGATGCCGGCCTGAGTGGTGTCGAACCCGGCGTCCTCGACCGGGGTCCCGGCCTGCACCGGCTCATCCTGCTCGGCGGACGCCTTCTCGCCCGCGCCCGTCTCGGAACCCTGCTGACCGGTCTTGGCGGTCGGGTCGTTCGCGGCGCTGCCGATCCCGATCGACGAACCCGCCTCGGCCTGCTGCTGCTCGAACCAGCGGCTGCCGGTCGCGTTCGTGCCCTGCTCGGCGGTCCGCGTTTCGCTCGACGCGTTGGCCTTCGCGGTCGGCTTGGCGCTGGGCCTCGCGGTCGGCGACGTCTTGGTCGCCGCCTTGTGGTCCACGTTGACGAGCACGGTGTGCACCCCGGCGCCCTTGGCGTCGGCCGGCAACCGCACCTGCCAGCCCGGCATGATCAGATCCGGGTTGGTCAGCCGGCGCCCGTCGGGCTGCAGCTTGTTCTTGTTGAGCTCGTAGATCTCCTTGTACCGCCGGCCTTCGCCGAGGTAGCGCTCCGCGATGTCCCACAGGCAGTCGTAGTTGCGGCCCTGCGGCGGCTTGACCTCGGTGTACTTCACGACCTGACCGGCCTGGTCGTTGTTCGTCCGTACGCCGGTGTGCGTGCGCTTCACCGACGGCGCGCCGACCTGGACCGTGCTGCGCGGCTCGTTCTGCCGGAACGCGTCCTGGGCGGCGCTGCTGTCGTTGCCCTGGGAAACACTCACCGAGGACGGGTTGCCGAGCGGCGCGGAGGTGACCGCGGTGGCGGCCGGCAGCGTGACGCTGGCGGCCCCCGCGATCAGCACGACGCCCGAGATCAGCCGGCGGGCCAGCGTCTGCGAACCGCCACCCAGCGGCACCCGCGGCGACAGCCCGTGCCCCTTGATCTCGGCGATCGCCTCCGCGACCAGGCAGACGACGAAGTGCAGCCAGGCCAGCCAGACGAAGAAGGTGATGATGCCGATGATCGTCTCGGCGGTCAGCTGGTTGACCAGGAAGTCCCGGTCCGGCACCTGGTCCGGCCACGGCGTACCGAAGAACCGGAGCAGCACGTACGGAACGCCACCCACGATCGCGACGATCGCCAGCAGCGAAGCCAGCCCCTTGAGCCGCTCCCCCGCCCCACCGCTCGACCGCTGCGGCAGCCGCGCGTTGCGCACCGGCTCACCCGTCTTCACCATCGTCGTGCCTCCCTTACCCACCGATGGACTGCAATTCCTGCACAGGCAGGCGTTGTACCGCGTTGATGTCGGCGGTGCCGACCGGGATCCAGTTCGGCCCGCCCTTCCAGTAGGCGACCGTCCAGGTGATCGTCAGCTTCACCGTGTACATCCCGTCGGGCTGGTTCGCGCTCGACCGCTTGTACTTGTGCGAGCAGGTGCTCATCTGGGAGAACGGGTCGGCCTTCTCGTCGTAGCCGTCGAAGTTGTCGTCGAGCTTCCCGACGCCCATCCGGCACTCGAAAGGCGGCGTTCCGTCACCCGGATCGACCTTCATCATCGTCACCAGACCGCGCATGGTGAGGTTGTGGGTGAGGTCGTAGAAGGCACTGTCCAGCTCCGGGTCACCCTGGGTGTTCTTCAGGATCATGGAGCTTTCCCGCGTCAGCGAGAAGTACGCCGGGACGTTGACCCGCGGGGTGTAGGTCGGCTTCACCTGCAGCGCCGGGTCCGGGTAGGTGCTGCCGAACTCGGCCCAGAACGGTTCCATGTAGTCGGTTCTGCGGCACTGCTGCCGCTCGTCACCGGACACCGGGACGATCGCTCGCTCCAGGTGGACGCCCGTACCGCCATTGACCGTGTCGAGGTCGTAGTCCTCGATCGTTACCCGGAGGACCCAGGTCTTGCCCTCCGGCGGTGGCCCGAGCTTGATGCCTCGGGGAACGTCGAAGTCGCGGCAGGGGATGAAGATGTTGTTGCCGAGCCGTTGCTTCCAGGTCGGCGGCGGGGGGCCATCACCGAAGTAGGCGGCGCCGGAACTGCAGAAGGCACCGAAGCCCACGGAGTTGACGTACATGCTGCAGACCTTGTCGCCCGAGGTGATCGTGTCCGCCGAGGCGGTCGACGTCGGGTAGACCGCCAGTAGTGCGACCACTGTGGTGAGGGCGATCAGCCCTCGGCTCACTCGGTTGCGCATCCTCACTCCAGAGTCTTGTCCTACTGGCAGGTTATCTTCGACCAGGGGCATCATGCCCGGTGAATTGTGTCCCGTCACGCGTTTCTGTCAACGATTCTGTTTCGATCTAGGCCGGAAAACGCACCTTTGCGCAATTCACGCCGGTTGACGGTGCCAACTGGTAAGGCAACCAGCCCAGGCCGGTACGGATCATGTCGATCACCTGCGGTGCACCCTTCGCGGCTACGACCCAACTCTTACTGCCGGGATTCCAGTACTGCGTGGTCTGGGAGCGGCACAGCTTCACCCTGATCACGTCGGGCGGCTGCGGCGAGGTGCCCATCACCACCACGCTGCCCGGTGGTTTCATCACCCAGCCGTTGCGCTTGGCTTCGTCGATGCCCTGCTGGACATCGGCGTAGAAATAGGCCGGGAAATTGTTCTTGATGATGTCGGCGTCCCGGGCGACCAGTGCACTGAAATAGACCGGGTAGCTCTTCACGAGGCCTTGGACGGCGGGGTTGCTCGCGAAGTTCCCGGCGACGACGGTCACCTGCCCCTTGGCCGGGGGCGGCGGAGCGGCAGTGGTCACCGGGGCTGACGGCTTCTTCGTCGGGGCGGCGGTGGGCTGCGCGCTCGGCGTACCGCTGAGGGTGATGGTGGGAGCGTCGCCGCCTTCGACCGGCACCGGCATCCCGCCGTCCTCCGAACTGCCACCGCAGGCGGACAGCAGCAGGGCCGCGGACAGCAGGGCGGCTGGGATGGCTGTACGTCGCACGACGGAGGCTCCTAGGCGGTCGGGGCGGATCATCAGTTGGCTGCCGGGGGCACGGAGTTTTGCGGTACTCCGACGGGCGCGCCACCGCCAGGCGGTTTGGTCGGCTTGGTCGAGACCGGAGGTTTGGTCGAGCCCGGCGGCTTGGACGGACTCTTCGTCGGCACCGATCTCGTCGGCGCCGTCGTCTCGGTGTCGTCGGAGTCGGTCGGCGACGGGGTGATGCTGGGGGTACAACTCCTCGGCAGCGGGAACGGGAGCGTCCATGGCGGGGTCGAGGCGCCGATGGTCCAGTTCGACGGGCACGGAATGTCCAGTGTCGGCGGGACCGCCGTGCTGGTGACCGGGATCTGTCCCGGACCGTCGGTTCGGGTGCCGATCACGATCGGCGGGATCTTCGGGCTGTCGTCGGCCTTGGTGACACCTTGCTCCGGGTGGGCTTCGCCGCTCCCGCTGGCGTTCAGGTTGCCGATGCCGACCATGCCGAGGAAGGTGGTCTTGTTGCCGATCACGACCTCGACCTTGACGGCGTCGTCGGTGAGTTCGGTGGTGCCGCACTTCTGGACGGCCTTGTCGTTGGAGACGATCTGGGCGCAGAAGGCCGAGACCGCGGTGCCGGCCTTGAGGGTGTCGATCCTGGCTTCGGCGCTGTTGAAGACGATGGTGGCCGCGCCGACCCGGGCGGCTTCCTGGGCGTAGCCGATGGCGCGGGACTTGGCGCCGAGCTGGCGGCCGCCGTCGATGACGAGGCCGGCCAGGGTGAAGATCATCACCGCGAGGATCGCGACCGCGGGGCTGAGCGCGCCGCGGTGGTTGCCGGGGGCATCGATTCGGACGAAGGCGGCGAGCTGCCGCCAGGGTGCGGACCGCCGAGCGCGGGGGCGGGCCGGCGTACCGGCCGCGCCGGGGTCAGGGCTGGCTGCCATCGCGGACACCTCGATAGGGGTCGACGGACGAGCTGAACCGCTTGGTGATGGTGGTGTTGCCACCGATGCCGAGCAGGCCGAGGTCGTGGTAGTTGATCGTGCAGGTCACCTCGACCGACAGCGCCGTACCGGCCGCGAAGCCGGTGGTGATGGTGCCGCCGGCCGAGTCCTGGCAGGACTTCACCGCCTGGGCCATCGTGCGGGTGACCGCGGCGTCGACCTGGCCCTGGGCGTCGCCCAGGGAGCGGGACTGGCTGGCGGACCGGGCGCCGTCGCGAGCGGCGTTCTCGAGCAGGGACGACGTCTGGAAGTAGCGTCCGCAGGCCAGCAGGAACATGAACAGGACCAGCAGGAGAGGCGCCAGAATCACCATCTCCAAAGCCATCGTCCCGCGTTCACCGCGGCGGGTCCCCAGGGTGGTCATGCCTCACTCACTTGTCGTCTGCTTCGAAGACTTCGATCGGGCCGGTGGCGGTCCGGCTGACGGTCAGTTTCAGGCCGGGGACCAGGGAGATGGTCTCACCGGTGACCGTGAACGACACCATTCCCTCGGGGCTGTTGTAAGCGGGCGGCAGCACCACGGCCTTGCCGAGGCTGTTGCCGCCCAGCTGGGACGCGTACGCCTCGATGTCGGCGCGGACCTTCTCCCCGATCGCGCCGGTGTAGAGCGGCGGCTGGACGAGTCTCAGCCGGGAGACCCCTTCCTGGGCCGCGTTCAGCGCGACCGACCGGCCGTAGAGCCACAGCGCGGTCTGGATGGAGACGAAGATCAGCGCCAGGATCGACGGCGCCAGGATCGCCAGCTCGAGCGAGGAGGCTCCTCGCTCCGAGCGGACCCGGCGCCGTTGACGAGAGCGTGACCGCGGCAACTCCTCAGCCGTTCTGGATCTCACCGGTGCGCTTGGTGATCACGTTCTTGACCACGACACCGATCGCCAGCGCGGCGGCCACCAGGATGGCCGAGATGATCGCCCACTCCAGCGCGGAGGCACCGAGCTCGGTGCGGGCGCCGCGGGCCCGGGCGTCGCGGCCACGGGCGCGTTGGGTGTGGGCCCGAGCCAGCGCGTAGCCGACCATCGCGCGCAAGAACTGCGTTTCCACGTTCATCCGGTAAACCCTCCGAAACTCGTTGTGTCACTCCTGAGCCCGATGCGAGCCTCAGTATGCCTGGTACGACGGACGAAAACGCCGGACGGATCCTTGTTCCCCGTCAGCACCGTCCCTAACTTCCCAGCTCGACTGCCCAGCTCAACTGCCCAGGATCGCCGCGCCCGCGGGATAACCGAGGAACAGCATGAACGCCGCGCACATCACCAGCTGCGCGACCAGCATCGACTGCGACCGCTCACCGGCCTTGCCCTCGACGTCGGCCAGCTCCTTGCGCCGCAGCGACGCGGCCCGGGCCAGCAGCGAGGAGCGGATCTTGGCGCCCTCGTCACCGGCCAGCGCTAGCGCGGAGGCCAGGTCCCGCATCTCCTCCACGCCGAGGTCCTCGCCGAGCCGGGCCATCGCGTCCCACGGCGTGATGCCGATCAGCCGCGCGTTCGCCAGCGCCTGCCGGATCCTCGCCATCGCCCAGTGGTCGCCGATGGTGGAGGCCGTCATCAGCGCCTCCGGCAGTCCCCGGCCACCGGCCAGGTTCATCGCGACCAGGTCCAGGAAGCTGCCGACCACGTGCCGGAAGTCGCGCCGGCGCGCCTCCGCCTCCTGGCGCAGCGCCAGGTCCGGCAGGAAGAACGCGAACGCCATCGCGCCGAGGGTGACGACCGCGGGGGTCGCGCCCGGCGGCGCGAACCCGAGCATCGCGAACATGACCAGGACGAACGGGATGAAGATCAGCGCGCCGAGGGCGAAGAAGACCTTGGTGGCCAGCATCGCGGCGAACGGCTGGTTCATCACCGCGAGGTCGCGGCGCAACCGCCCGAAGGCCCAGCCGCGCGCGTTCGCCTCGGCCTCCAGCCGTTGCCCGAGCGTGCTCCGGGCCCGGTCGATGCCGCCGAGCACCCGCTCCCCCGCGGCGCTGGCGGTGGCGGCACTGACGTACCCCGCCCGGCCGGCGTCGATCCGCGCGATCGTCGAGAGCACGTTGGCCCGCGGCCGGATCAGCAACCGGATCAGCAGGTAGACGCCCGCGCCGACCAGACCACCCGCGATGAAAGCGCCGGTCATCCGCCCACCACCTCCATCCGCTCGTCGCCGCTGCGCTGGGCCCGCCGGTCGTCACTGCGGATCAGGAACCGCTCCGGTACCTCGATCTTGGCCAGCTTGCGCAGCCAGACCAGGCCGACGGCGTACAGGGCGATCACGATGAACAGCACGAACTGCCCGACGAAACTCGTGTACGGCGAGACGTAGGCCGGGTTGAACAGGATCAGCGCGGCAGCCACCAGCAGCGTGATCGCCACCACCACCTGGACGCTGCGCCGGGTGGACCGTCGCTCCGCCGCCACCTTGCGCCGTACGTCGAGCTCCTCGCGGGCCGAGTCGGCCAAGGCGCTCAGCACCTCGCGCAGACCCGGACCGCGCAGCCGGGCGTTCAGCACCAGGGCGGCCACGATCAGGTCCGCGGACGGGTCGTTCAGGTCGTCGGCGAACCGCATCAGTGCCGAGGGCAACGGTTCGCGGATCCGCAACCGGTCGACCAGCAGGTTGAGGCTGGGCTTGATCGCGGGGGCCGCGTTGACCGCGGTGGCCGGGATCGCCTGCTCCAGACCGACCGCGCCGGCGATCGTGTCGCGGAGCGCCTCGGTCCAGGTGGCCAGCGCTTCCAGCCGCTCGATCGCGCGGCGTTCCTCGCCCGTGCCACCGAAGAACCGGTCGGCCAGCGCTGCGAGCAGCCCGAGCGCCGCCGCCAGCACCAGCCAGCGGGTGACGACGAGGACGATCAGGCCGACCGCGACGCCGGTACCGAGGCGGATCAGCTGTTTGCGGCCGTCGACGCTGCCGCCGCGCTGGAACAGCGACGGGGTCGACTCACGCGGCTCGGTACCGCGGATCGCGACCACCAGCAGCAGGATCGCGCCGCCGACGACGGCGCCGCACAGCAGAGACAACAGGGTCTGGCTGTCCATCACGTCCACCGGCCGTGCACGAGCGGCTGGTAGCCGAAGTGTTCGAGCTCGTCCATACAGGCGATCGGCGCGTGCGGCTGGGCCCGTCCGTCGGCGCCGGGAGCGAACACCTCGCCGGACAGCACCCGGCCGTCCCAGCCGGTCACCTCGCGGATGCTCTCGACGTAGCGGCTCATCGTGCCGCCGTGCTGGTAGTCGTTGTGCTTGCGGACGAACACGACGAAGTCGAGCGCGCCCGAGATCAGCATCTGGGTGGCCTCCATCGGCAGCCGCTCGGTCGCCTGGATGGCGTAGGTGCTGATCCGGTTGAACACCTCCATCGAGCTGTTCGAGTGGATCGTCGACAGCGAGCCGTCGTTGCCCTGGCTCATCGCGTTCAGCATCGTCACGATCTCGTCGCCGAGCACCTCACCGACGATCACCCGGCTGGGGTTCATCCGCAGCGAGCGGCGGACCAGGTCGGCCATGCTGACCTCGCCGACGCCCTCGGAGTTCGGCAGCCGCTCCTCGAACGCGACCACGTTCGGGTGCAGGTCCTTGAACTCCCCCAAGCCCAGCTCGAGCGAGCGCTCGACGGTGATCAGGCGCTCGTGCGGCTGGATCTCGTTGGCCAGGGCCCGCAGCAGCGTGGTCTTGCCGGAGTTGGTGGCGCCCGCGATCATCACGTTCTTGCGGGCCGCGACGGCGGCCTTGAGGAAGGAGGCGATGTCGGCGGACATGGTGCCGTTGGCCACCAGGTCCTGCAGGAACACCTTGCCGAGCCGGGATCGCCGGATCGAGACGGCCGGCCGTGACGTCACGCCCATCACGGCCGACAACCGCGATCCGTCGGGCAGTCGCAGGTCGAGCTGGGGGTTGGCCGAGTCGAACGGGCGGCTGGTCAGACCCGCGTGGGCGGCGAGGACCTGGATCAGCTCGATCAGTTCCTCGTCGTTGTCGGCCACCGGGCCGGGCCGTTCCTCCCGGCCGTCGCCGTACTGGATGAAGACCTGGTCGCAGCCGTTGATGTCGATGTTCTCGACTTCGAGGTCGTCGATGAGCGGCTGCAGCCGGCCGACTCCGAACAGCGCGGAGTGGATCGCGCCGGCGATCTGCGCGTCGTCGTCGGGGGTGGGCGGCGTACGCCCCTCGGCCAGTTCGTACCGGGCGTGGTCCTCGAGCACCTGGACGATCAGGGATCGCGCGTACTCCCGCTCGTCCTCGGCACTCATCGGCTGTACGCCGTTGGCCTGGTCGCGCCGGCGCTGCTCGTTCAGCCGCTCCGCCACCTGCACCCGGAGCTTGCGGACGAGTTCCTGATCGGCGCTCATCGGCCCTCCCAGGCGCCGTCCGGCGGGAACGCCGCCTGGGCCATGTCGAAGTCGTGCTGGGTCGGCATGGCGACCGCCGCCGCCATCTCGGCGGCTATGTCGGTCGCTGTCCGGATCAGCGGCGTACGGTCCAGGCGGCCGTGCCCACGGCCGTCGAAGAACGCGGCGCCGGCCGGGTCGTGGGCCAGATGCCAGCGGTACTGCACCGGCACGGCCATCGCGTCCAGCACGGACCAGACCTGCTTCACGCCGTCGCGCCGCTTGGGGTCGGCGATCACGATGACGCCGAGCTTGGCGTCGACGTGGTGCACGAGCTGGCCGAGCCGTTCCCGCAGGTGCGCCACCGAGGAACCGGTCGCGGTGCAGACCATCACGACCAGCCGAGCAGCCTGGACCACCGGCAACTGCGGTGAGGCCGGTCCGATCCGGCCACAGTCGGCGATGACGTCGGCGCTGAACATCTGGTTGAAGGTGATCCCGAGCGGCTCCCACAGGCCGCCCATGCCACCGATCTGCTCGGGCGAACGCACCCCGACCATCACGTCCAGGCCGCCGTTGAGCTGCTGGCTGTGCGCCAGGATGACGTCGTCGTCGAGGCCCTTGCGGCCCGCGGCCGCCAGGCTGACCAGGCCGCGGTCGGAGTTCAGCGGCTGGCCACCGGGTGCCGTCATCCGGATCGCCACGTCACTGCCGGCCGGGTCGCACTCGGCCAGCAGCACCTGCCGCGGCCAGAGCGCGCCGAGCACCAGGCTGGTGGTGGTCACCCCGGGCGAGCCCTTCGCGCTCGCCAGTGCGACGAGTGCCATCAGCGGGCTCCGTCGATCGGGACCTCGGTCGGCGTGTCGGCCGACAACTGAACCAGTACGAGGGTCTTGGAAGCGGCGGCCGAGGCGACCCCGACCGCCTTCGCGGTCGGCACCTCGATGGTCACGTTCAGCGTGGTGTTCGCGTTCGTCGTCTTGTCGGAGATCCCGCCCGACACGTCGATCACCCGGGCCGCGGTGACCAGCGTGGAGGAGGTGCCGCCGGGCTGGTTGGCGGCCGGCACCTGGATCACCTGGACGATGGCGCCACCGGCGAACCCACCGGCCGGTGCGCGGCCGCCCTCGAGGGTGACGCCGACCAAAGCTCCGCCGGCCGGGATCCGGTCGCGCGTGACGCTGTCCTTGCTGAGGTACTGACCGGGGTAGAGGTAGCTGGTCGCGTACTTACCCTCCACCGACTTCCACTCGGAGTACTTGACCAGGCCGCCGGTCTTGCCGGCCAGGTCTCCCCTGGCCAGCATCTTCGCCGTGATCTGCTGCCCGGGCTGGATCGTGGTGTTGGCAGCGACCGCGACATAGTCCTGCCGATCGCCGCTGCGCAGCGCGATCAAGGCGGACCCGGCGGCGCCGAGCAGGATCAGGATCACCGCCAGGGCGGCCAGCGCGGGGCGGCGCTCACGGCTGCTGGGAAGTCGGTTGGAGCCACCGACCGGAGCCTTGGAACCGCGGGCACCGGAGGGCGAGGGATGCGTGGGGGACGAGAAACTCACGCGCCTACCGTAATGGTCCATAGGGACCAAATGGACCGGACGGGCACGCCGTTACCTCTTCGGTGCGCGTTGGGCGACGTGATTGCGCTCATCCGGTCCGAGCAGTTCAGCGAATGCGCCCGGCCCTCCGTGCAACTGGTCCAGATACGAATAGAGGCCCTGTAGCGCTCGCCCGAGCTCTCCCTGCCAGTCCTCGGCGCCCGCCAGTTCCGCGGCCAGCCCACGTCCCTGGGCCAGCGTCACGGCCGCGTTCACGGGCTGGTCGAGCCGCACCAGCGTGTCGTAAACCGGATCGGCGTCCGGCGTCGCCAGATCGACCGGTACGCCGTCGTCGTCCAGCAGCACCGAGCCCGTCCGGGCCTTCCCGAGCACGCGCTGAATCGCTGCGCCCAGCTCAGCCCGCTCCGGCTCTGGCAGCAACTGGTCGAACCCGGCCCCGCCGTACAGCTCGTCCAGGTAGCCGCAGAGAGCCGTGAACAGCTCGATGCCGTCATAGGCCTCGCCCTCGGCCAGTTGGCGCAGCTGCGCTATCAGGCTGCGCGCCTCGGGAACCGTCCACTGGGAAGGAGAGAGTTTCACGTTCATCGCGTCCACCCTGACACGGCACCGGCCGAAACTCAGCACCCTCAACCGGAAGCCGGATTGAAATCTTTTACCGGTTGCCCGGGGGAACCCGGGAGGCTACTTTGCGGTCACACTCACGTCACCGACGAAGGAGCCGACCGGATGAGCACCCCTGGGCAGGGCGACCTGGCAGAGGCCCGCGCGCGGGAGGCTCTCGGCATCGCGCTGGGCGTAGTCGCGCCCTCAGGCGTCCGGCTACGCGACGGGCGGTTCCGGCTGGACGCGAAAGAGGTGCTGCCCGCCGAAGCAGTCACCGGGCTCGACACCCGACTCCGTCGCCGGGCCGCTGACCGAGCCAGCGACGAGCGACTGCTGGCGGAATCGGTGGCGCTGGTCGGTGCCGAGATCGCGCGAATCCGCGGGCTGGAGCCGGCGGATGGCGCGATCGCCGCACTCGATCGCCTGCTGCACATTCCCGGTCTGCAGGAGGCGCGGCGGGTCGAAGCCGAGGCAATGTTGCGGAGCGTCCTGGAGAGCGCGGCCGTGCACTCCGAGACCGCTGCGGCCCGCCTGGCCACCCTGCCGGGCCAATCTCGTCAGGTCGGACCCAGAGACCTGGTTTCGGCCGCCCGCCAGATTCAGCGTGGCGCCCAACTGCTGAGCCACCAACCGGCCGCTGTGGCAGCACAATCCACCGGTACCGCGCTGCCGATCACGCCACCGCCCCGCTCTGCCGGGCGGCACCGAGCGCAGGTCGGCGCCAGACATCGCCGCGGGCCGGACGCGCGAACCACGACCCCTCAGGTCCGCGGCTCCGGACTCGTCACCGGGATCGGCGGCCGGCCGGCCCTGGATCCCGACCTGACCGAAGGCAGCGCTCTCGCGGCCCTGCGGCAACTCGGCCAGGCGGAGCTGGGCGGGATGATCACGAGCAGGCCGGCGATCGATGCCCAGGCGCGGCTCGCGGTGCTCGACACGGCGGTCAGCGACGCGCCTCAACACGTCCGGGTCGAGATCCTGCCCACCGGCCGCGGCCTCGCGGCCGAAGGCCGGCTCCGGTCCGGCACCCAGAACGACCCGCACATCCTCCGTCTCTCACCGCGGCTCGCCGATGAGCAACTGGCCCAGGTCTGGGTCCATCAGCTCAGCCAGCTGACCCAGCAGCTCGACCCGACGAACGCCGGGCAGCGGACCGGCGTACTGAGCAAGCTCCGGTCGGTTCTCGGTCACGAGAAGCGGGACCGCGGCCTGAACGCCGACTATGCGTCGTACCGTTTCCTGACCGCCTCGTGGCACCGGGCACGAGCGCAGGTCGCCGCCAACGGGCGGCCCGCCGGCCCGCACAGCGTGGCCGATCTGGAACGCGATCTCGAAGCCCTCGCGACCTCGATCCGCAAACGAGGCGGTGTCGCCCCCGCACTTCCCTGGGCAGCTGACGCGATCCACGTGCCCGGCGCTGCCGCGGCCGGAACGGTGGCAGCCCTCGCTGTCCGGGCGGAGGCGACCGCGCTGGCGCCGTACACGCCGGCCGCGTTGCGACTGCAGGTTGCCGATGCCGTCAGCGGCTTGCAGTCGGAGGTTCAGGAACTCGAGGGACTGGCCACCGCGAAGGAAGACAGCTCGACCGCGGCCGGAACCGAGGCTCTGACCCTGACGGCCGATGCAGCGATCGAGCGGACCTTCAAGGACAAAGGTGCGCCCGAACGAGCCCGTGTCATCGAAGGCAAGGCCTCGGGTGCCGCGCGGAAGACTGTTCGCCATACGCAGCTTGCCGAGGGTTACCGCAACGCTTCGGTCGCCGCTGCGGAAGCCCTTGCCAGTCAGCGGAATCTGCTGGCAGAGCTCGATGCTGCGATCGCCGATCCGAACCGGCCTCAGGCCGCGATCGCCACGCTGGCCAAGACGGCTGTGGAGAGGGCGGACGCGTACCGCACTGCCGCCGACGAGGCATTGCCGGTCAAGGACGTGCTGCACACCGGCGTACCGGGTGGGCGGCCGCCCGCTCTGCCGGTCAGTGAGATCGACCAGGTACTTGGCGCCCACGGCATCTCAGCGCGGCTCGCCGACGGCACTGGACCTTTGCCGCTGCCGGACGCGGCGTACCGGCGGGTGCTTTCACCCGAAGGGATCGAGTTCACGGTCGGGGGCAGTCCGGACTCCGATGTCACCGAGCTGGCGCAGGTCCGGCTCAGGCTGAAGCCCCGCGACATCCGCGAGAACCTGGATCGCGACTACGAGCTGGCCGAGCAGATGTCGGGCACCATCGGCGACGGTGGGCAGAGCATCTCGACTACCGCCGCACACTCGGCCAGTGCCGGCTTCGGCGTGAACGCGAAGCCGGTGATGGAGCTCGCACCGCCCGGCAGCACGGTCCAGTTGCTGTCCCAGGTCGCCGCGCCGCGCGTCGACGTGTCGTCGGGATGGGCTCACAGCGAGTCGAGCAGTTCCAGCTCGCACGACAAGCAGGGCGCGGTCGACGACGACCGGGGCGAGTCGGTCCAGGTCGGCTGGACCGGTGAGTGGGAGATCGAGGTCCGCGCGTCCGCGACCGATCCGTGGCGGCCGGCCCAGACCTTCGACGCGGGCAAGCAGCTCACCTGGGTGTCTGCCGCCTACACCGTCAAGCCGCCCGCAGAAACCGTCACCTTGGCCGAGCTCGGCCGGGCCGACGAGATCGAACCGGCCTTCCCGCGCCACACGGTCACCCACATCGACGGCCTGAACTCCGTCCGGGACCGGTTGGTAGCGGGCGGCCGGGAACGGTTCGGCCCGATCGACAAGGTCGCGTACGAGCAGATCAACGGCCTGGTGACCGAGAACGTGAACCGGCTGCTGCGGCAGACCAGCAGACCAGGTGGGTACGGCCGGGAGATCGTCAGCGCCGGGGAAGGCGCCTATCACGTGCAACTCGAGCTCGAGCCGATCTGGAGTACGGCGAAGCTCAGCGGCGAGGCCAGTCCTGATCTCTGGCAGGAAGAGGTCCAGGTCGGCTTCAACAGCGTCAGCGCGAGTCAGGGCTTCAGTTCGTCGGCCTCAGCGTCGCTGGGCGTCAGTGGAGGTTTCAAGGATCTGGGCGCCACCTCGCTGGATCTCGGCCCGAGCGTCTCGGCCGGCCGCGCCGTTTCCCGGCAAGGCGGGCTGAACGTCAGCGCGACCTCGATCACCCCGGTGGTGCATCGCAACCAGGGCCCGACCCAGGGAGTGGTCGTCGGCTTCGGCGTACGGGCGACGCTGCGCAAGCTCGGCGACCCCAAGGCCGAGCCGGTGGTTGTCAGCGACTTCTGCGACGCCAGGCTGCGGGTCCCGGAGAGCGACCTGCTGCGCGCAGGTGGTCGGGTCGACAAAGCCGCCGTACTGCGCAACGCGGACGGCACGCCGCGCCTGAACCAGGACGGCAAGTTGTTGCTGCGAGGCGACCCCGAGCCGGCCACCGGCGTCCAGACACTGCCGCCCGTGATCGGCGCTGGCGAGAGGCAACTGCGCGGCGCCGGCCAGGCCCTCGTGCAGGACTTCACCGGTGACCGCGAAGCACTGGAGCAGACGCTGGCCAACCTGAGCCGCGAAGGCCTCGTGCCCCCGCTCGACCGGAACTTCCAGCCTGTCCTCGACCAGAACGTCAAGCCCGCGTACGGCGCGCATCCGTCCGACCGGCGGCTGCGGTCGGGGCAACTGACCAACTACGACCGGGTGATCCAGCACCTCTCGGCCGAGCGGCTCGAAGCCGGCTACAACCAGGCTGCGCAGAGCGGCATCCCGATGGTTCTGATCGACCAGCGGACCGGCCGGGCGCCGCAGTACCGGACGTTCCGGATCGCTGTCGTCCAGGACTTCCAGGACGTCAACGGCGAAGGCACCAGTACGACGGACAACGTCGTACGACTCGGTATCGCCTCCGATGCCAGTGGCCGCTCAGGTGGCCGATCGAGAGGCGTGCCGCTGTCAGGCGGAGCGGGCGTCGGCGATGGCCCGGAGGAGGGAGTTCGCGGCCTGGCCGGCCGGATCGGTCTCAAGCTCAGCCGGAACGCGCTCGGACGCAGTTTCAGCTGGTCGGCCGGACGCCGGGTCAACCGTGTTTCGCTGACCGAGAGCACCGGGCCGGTGGACAAGTTGCGCACCGGGCATCGCATCCTCGTCACCGAGATCACCCGCGACGGTGACTCCGCCGCCCTGGCCGACGCGCGCGGCAGTGCCAAGCTCTTGATCGACAGCGCACTGACCCGCGCCGCCGAGCCCGCCCACGCCGCCCAGCCCAAGGCGCCGAGTGCGGCCGCGGTCAAACAGTCGATGCCGGTGCACGTCGATGCCGGCAACCCGGTCGACCGGATCGCCTCCGCGGTCGACGCGCTCGAGCTGGGATCGAGCAGCTACCTCGAGCTGCACGCGATGCTCGCACCGGACAGCCTGGTCGCGCACAACGAGTGGATGAACGGCGAGTACCGGCTCCCGCTGACGATCGTTCCGCCGGCCGGGAACCCGGTCGACGCGGTCCGGCAGGGCACCGTACTCCCCCGCGGCTACAGCGTGGTGGTGCGCGGCGAGGCGATCGACCGGACCTTCGTCGCGGTCACCGAGCAGAACTCCGGCGACATCAACTTCACGATGAAGGACACCAGCTTCACCTCGGGCCGGTCCGCCTCGGGCGGGGTCGGAGCCGACGGTGGTGGTGGCCCGGTCCGGGCGGACGGCGCTTCGGTGGCCGGCAGCGCGAGCGTCGCCCGCAGCGGCGGGCGGGCCCAGTCGACCACCAACAGTCAGACGATGGGCGAAGAAGGCCTGCTCGTCAATGTCGGTACGCACTACCAGTCGCTCGATCGCTATCGGCTGGTGGCCGAGATCTCGGATGCCGAGGGCAACCTTGTCCACAGCGTCCCACTGCAGGACGCGAAGGCGCTGACCACGACGCCAGAACGTCGCGCGCTGCGGCTCTACGGGCAACGCGAGCTGGATCTGCCGTTCCCGGTCGTCGAGGATGCCGCCGAGCGGTACCTGGCCGGCAAGCTCAAGATCAGCCCGCGGGACGCCGCTGCCTTCGTCCGCCGCTACAAGCAGGAGAAGGCCGGGGTGTCGACCGGTCTGGCGGCCGAGCACACCGACGAACGGCTCTCCGAAAGAGTCCTCGACCACGCCAAGGGCGAACAGACCCCGGCGCCGCCCGCGGCGCTGCGCCTCGACGAAACGCTCAGCGACGTCGAGCAGACCGCCGGCCGGCAACGCGAGATGACCCTGCCCCCGCAGTACGACGTGGGCTTGGCTTCGAGCCAGATCGAGGACATCAGCCCGCCCGGGCGGCCAGGCGAGCAGGTCGACCTGCTCAACCCGGCCCTGCGCCAGGTGGAGGAGCTCGCGCCCGGCCTGCTGGCGACGAACTCGATGCTGCGGTCCGCGCTCACCAGCGACCTCGGCACCGACGGGTGGCACGGCCACCTCAACGACATGTACGGCGTGCGTGGTTTCGTCGCCGAGATCGAGGTCCCCGTCGCCGGCCAGCCGAACCCGGACCTGATCGTGGTCCGCGTCAACGGCCGGTACGCCGGTCCGATCCTGGTCGACGGCACCCCGGAGCTGCCCGAGGTCGACGCGATCGGCCTGAAGCAGAACTACGACTACGTCGGCGAGGACCAGTCGGTCTCGCACACGACGACCTACTCGGCCGGCGCGGAGGTCAAGGGCTCGATCGACACCTCGCTCTCCGCCGGCGCCTCCACCGCGCGGACCCGCACCGTCGCCGCCAAGCGGGGCAGGCTGAACACGCATCTGGATCGCACCGGACACTTCCAGCAGGCGGAGATCCAGCGCGACGCCACCTTCGAAGTCCAGGTCTCCCGTGTCCACAACGCGGGCGCGGCGACGATGGCCGGATTGCGCTGGCGGATCAACCGGACGCTGCCGTCCGAACAGACTGTTCATGCCACCCCGGCGACGGTTCAGGCGCGGATGACGCTGATGGTGCCGCGCGAGCTGCTCAAGCCGGCCGACCCGGACCAGGTGGCGCAGCCGCAGCAGTCGGTCGTCGAGATCAGCCCCGATCACCGCTCGTCCTCGTTCCGGTTCCCCGACGGCGCCGCGGCGGAGGCGATGATCCCGCACGGCAAGGGCCGCCCGGCCGGTGACCAGCTCTACCAGCAGATCCGGGCGGCGATGGTCGAGCGGATCGGCGAAGCGGCGATGCGCGACCAGCAGGTCGCTCTGGAGGGTCAGCTGAGCCCGACTGCGCTCTGCGCGGCGGTCAAGCGGCTGACCGGCGACCGGGGTCTGCAACTGACCCCGATCGCCGACCGGGGCAACGGACGCACGGCGTACGTCGTGGTCGTGAAGGCCAGGCCGCAGAGCTGGGAGCTGCAGGACAACCCGCTGCCGGGCGGCCAGAGCGGTCAGGTCGCGCGCAGCCAGCACAGCACCGGAGTCACGACGACCGGCAACCAGTTGATGGCCACCGGGAACGGTGGCGCGGGCGGCGGCCCGTTCAACGTCGGTGGCTCGGTCGGCAAGGAACTCAAGGAGCAGGGCTCGGACTCCCACGGCACCCGCTTGGAGACCAGCCGTTTCAGCGAGGGCGACCTGGCCACCGTCGAGGCGTCGATGGCCTACAGCGTGACGGTTTACGAGGTGGCCGACACCGGCCGCGGCGTACCGAAGGTCAAGGACACCGAACAGCTGCCGGAGCAGGCCGAGGCCGTCTACTGGCTCAAGATGCTGCAGCACGAGGCGCTGGACGGGATTCGCCAGCTCGAGACCGGCGCCACGGTCACCCCGCAGCTCGCGGCGGTGACTCCCACTCCGGCCCGGGCCGAGCTGCGGCAGACGGAGTACGGGGTGGATGCCGCTGGCAACAATGTCCACCAGCCCTACCGTCCGTTGCTGACCGCGCTGAACAAAGCGGTCGCCGAGAAGCGGACGGTGACGCTGGCCGTCCAGGAAGCTGACGGGGCCGAGCGCAACTATCTGGCCGGCAAGGACGGGACGCTGCGTGAGGTCGGTGACGGCAGCGGCTATGCCGAGGCGTTCTCGACGTTGCACCCCACGATCGCGCTGATGTGTGAGGGCCGGGTCGACCTGCGGGCGCTCCACAACAGTCTGCCGAGGACCGAGTCGTTCAACGGCAAGGTGACCGAGGCGCTCGAACGAAGCGGCGTACCGCTGTCGATGCTGAAGGGTCTCGATCACTCGGCGACCGTCCGGCACCTGGCTGCGAAGCCAGGGCAGGGCGAACGTCAACCGATCGGCGGTGCCGCGACCGGCCGGGCCGCAGCGGCTCCCGGGCACGGGCCCTCGCTGGCCGGTCCGTGAGGCGAGCAGCGGGCATGATGGTGCGAGACGACGAGAGGGACGGTATGGCGTTCGCGGTGGCACGCACGAGGGACGAGGCTCACCTCTACCTCGAGCTGCAGCCCTGCCCGGACTGCGGTTCGGCCGAGGCACCCTGGGAACACGCCCTGGTCGAGATCGACGGTGAGCTGACCATCAGCTACGCGGCGACCTGTCCCGGCTGCGCTGCCGAACGGGAGTACCTGTTCGGGCTGCCTGCCACGGAGACGCCGACGGGGTCCTGGCCGACCTTCGGTGGGCCCGAGCCGTCGGAGCTGCTCGACGCCGGTCAATGGCTGGCCGTCGCGGACCAGGCGGCCGGGGCGGTGCCAACCGACCCCACGGCGGCCGGGCAGGCGCTGGCGATCGCGCGAGCGGCGGTGGAGGAAGTCATCAAGTTCGTCCCGCCCGGGCAGGACGTCGTACCGGCGGACGAGTTTTGGACCGGCACCGGGCGGCAGGTGTTCGAGGCCGAACCCGGTAGGTTCCGGCTGGTCCGCCTGCTGGTGGTGCGTGACACCTATCACGAACTCGGCCGAGAAACAGGAGCGAGATAACCGATGCTGACCGCAAGGACCCTGACCGAGGCGCAGACCTACGTGAGCCTGCTGACCGCGGCCGACGAGACCGCGCCGGCCACCGCCCCGGACCCGATCGAGCCTGGCCCGAACGTGACCCAGGGCCCGGACGCCTGGCTGCTGGCCACGACGGCGGGCGAGATCGCGGTGCCATACGCCTCGGAGGACGCGGCCCGCAAGATCGGCGCGCGCTTCGGCCTCGGGGTCTCTTCGCTGATCGACGCCGCGCAGTGGGCCTTGGTGGCGGCATCCTTCGCCCGCCGGGCGCTCACCGCTGACCTCGCCTACACCGGCGAGCCGGACCAGGACCGGACCAGCGTCGAGCTGAACTGGGAGTTCGCCGCCGACGCGGTCGGCGAAGCGCTGAAGTTCCTGCCGGAGGGCGCCGAGGACGCGCCGGAGTCGGCCGTCTGGTCGGAGCTCGGTACACAAGCCCGCGCTCAGAGCCCCGAGCTGGTGACCCGCGGGAAGCTGGTCGACGACCTGGAGTACTACCGCGGCACCCTCGCGGACTTCCGGGCGCTCTACGGCCCAGCCGTCTGACGCCGGCCGGGTCCCGCTCAGCCGGGCCCCGCTCAGCCGGGCCCGGTCAGGCCGGGTCCGGGTCCGGGTCGGTGAGCTCGATCCGGATGGCGCGAGCGTCCACGCCGGCCTGCTCCAGCACCTTCTGCCGGGGATCTGCCACCCCCAGAAACGGCGGCCGGACCAGCGGCCGGAGCGCCTTCAGCCGCGGGTCCTCCAGCACGGTGTCGATCGCCTTGCGGTCTCCCCCGCACACCAGTACGTCGAGCTTGGCCGGCGCCAGGATCCGTACGGCGACCTCGGTGGCGGCGTTGAACGCCTCCCGCGCCTGGTTGTCCCGGCGCCGCGCGAATCGCTGCTGCGACCAGCCGCCTGCCTTGGTGGTCCCCTGGACGTGCCGCGACCCGACCTTGGAGTCCACCAGCTTGCTGCCGTCGAAAACACCGGCGCCGTAGCCGCCGCGGCGTACCAGGAGGAGGCCCAGGCGGCGATCGGTGAGAACGTGCGCGACCAGACCGGCCGGCGTCAGCTCTTCCAGCGGGCCGAACGGTACGTCGATGTCGGCGCGCGACCCGTCCTCGGCCAGCGCGGTCAGCTTCGACGGCGTCACGGAGTACGCCGTGTCGCCGTGGCGCTCCGCGAAGCCCGCCAGCCAGCGTTCGAGCCGCTCAGGGCCGATGGAGACGATTCGGGTCACCCGGCGACGCTAGCGCATCCGGGCAGGCGAAAGCCCGGGCCACCTGACCCGGGCTTCCACGGCTTCCGCAGTTGACCTCAGACGTTGAAGCCGAGGGCGCGCAGCTGCTCGCGGCCGTCGTCGGTGATCTTCTCCGGGCCCCACGGCGGCATCCAGACCCAGTTGATCCGGAAGTCGTTGACCAGGCCCTCCAGCGACATCCGGGTCTGGTCCTCGATCACGTCGGTCAGCGGGCAGGCCGCCGACGTCAGGGTCATGTCGATGATCGCGGTGTTCGCGTCGTCCACGGTCACGCCGTAGATCAGGCCGAGGTCGACGACGTTGATCCCCAGCTCGGGGTCGACGACGTCCTTGAGCGCCTCGGTCACGTCCTCGACCGCCACCGGGGTGGTGCCGGCCGTCTTGCCGCCGGCACCGGCAGCGGCCGCTTCGAGGTCGACCTCGGGCAGCTCGATCTTCTCGTCGGTCTGGTCAGACATTGGTGGCTCCTTCTTTGTTCGCCTCGGCCTTGGCCAGCGCCTGGGCGGTGGCGTCGCGCCAGGCCGACCAGCCCAGCAGCGCGCACTTCACTCTTGCCGGGAACTGCGCGACACCCGCGAAGGCGACGCCGTCTTCCAGAACCTCTTCGTCGGGCTCCACGTTCCCGCGGCCCTGCATCAGCTCCAGGAACTTCTCGTAGGCCGCCATCCCCTCGGCGACCGGCTTGCCGATCACCAGGTCCGTCATCACCGAGGTGGAGGCCTGGCTGATCGAGCAGCCGACGCTCGCGTGCGTCACGCCGGTCACCGTCTCGCCGTCCAGCTCGACGCGCAGCGTGACCTCGTCCCCGCAGGACGGGTTCACGTGGTGCACCTCCACGTCGTACGGGTCGGTCAGGCCCGCGTGGTGCGGGCTGCGGTAGTGATCCAGGATGATCTCTTGGTACAGGCTGTCGAGCTGCATATATCAGTCCACCTTGAAGAACGAACGGACGAAGCCGAGGCCGTCGACGAGCGCGTCGATCTCGCCGGGCGTCGTGTACAGGTAGAAAGACGCTCTGGTCGACGACTGCATTCCGAACCGCTCGTGCACCGGGCGCGCGCAGTGGTGCCCGGCGCGGACCGCGATACCCCGGGTGTCCAGCACGGTGGAGATGTCGTGCGGGTGCACACCGGCCAGTTCGAAGCTGATCGCGCCACCCCGGTCGACGTTGTCGGTCGGACCGAGGATCTTCAGCCCCGGCACGGTCTGCAGGCCTTCCAGCGCGTACGCCGTGATCGCCTGCTCGTGGGCCGCCACCTTGTCCATCCCGATCCCGGCCAGGTAGTTCAGGGCCGCGCCGAGCCCGACCGCCTGCGCGATCGGCGGCGTACCGGCCTCGAACCGGGCCGGCGGCGGGGCGTAGGTCGAGCCGGTCATCCGGACGACCTCGATCATCTCGCCCCCGCCGAGGAACGGCGGCAGCTGAGCGAGCAGGTCGTAGCGGCCCCAGAGCACCCCGATGCCGGTCGGGCCGACGGTCTTGTGACCGGTGAAGGCCAGCAGGTCCGCGCCCAGCGTGGAGACGTCGACCGGGAACTGCGGCACCGCCTGGGAGGCGTCGACCACGACCGTCGCGCCGACCGCGTGGGCCTTCGCGGCGATCTCCCTGATCGGGTTGATCGTGCCGAGCGCGTTCGAGACCCAGGTCAGCGAGACCACCTTGGTGCGCTCGGTCAGCAGTTCCTCGATGTTGCTCAGGTCGAGGCGGCCCTCGTCGGTGACGCCGAACCACTTCAGCGTCGCGCCGGTCCGCTCGCAGGCCAGCTGCCACGGGACGATGTTGCTGTGGTGCTCCATCTCGCTGATGAGCACCTCGTCCCCCGGCTTCAGCGCGGCCCCGAGGCTGTAGGCGGCCAGGTTGAGCGCCTCGGAGGCGTTCTTGGTGAAGACGATCTCATCACGGTTGGCCGCGCCGATGAAGGCCGCGACCTGGTCCCGGCCGCCCTCGTACGCCGCCGTCGCCTCCGCGCCGAGCTGGTGCATGGCGCGGGCGACGTTGGCGTTGTGCAGCAGGTAGTGCTCCTCGATCGCCTTGACCACCTGGGCCGGCTTCTGCGAGGAGTTCGCCGAGTCGAGGTAGATCAGCGGGAAGCCGTTCGCCAGCTCCCGCGCGAGGATCGGGAAGTCCGCCCGGACCGAGTTCAGGTCCAGCGGACTGCTGAAGGTCCGGGCGTCCGTCATGCCTTGGCGCCTGTCTTCAGGAAGCGCTCGTAGCCGTTGGCCTCCAGCTCGTCGGCCAGTTCCGGGCCGCCCTCTTCGGCGACCTTGCCGTCGACGAACACGTGCACGAAGTCCGGCTTGATGTAGCGCAGGATCCGGGTGTAGTGGGTGATCAGCAGAACACCCTTGTCACCCTTCTCGGCGAACCGGTTGACGCCGGTGGAGACGATCTTCAGCGCGTCGATGTCCAGGCCGGAGTCGGTCTCGTCCAGGATCGCGATCTTCGGGTCGAGCAGCTCCAGCTGGACGATCTCGTGCCGCTTCTTCTCACCACCGGAGAAGCCCTCGTTCACGTTCCGGGTGCCGAAGTCGGCGTCCATGTCCAGGTCGGCGAGCGCCTTGTTGACGTCCTTGACCCAGGTACGCAGCTTCGGTGCCTCGCCGTCGATCGCGGTCTTGGCGGTGCGCAGGAAGTTCGACACCGACACCCCGGGGACCTCGACCGGGTACTGCATGGCCAGGAACAGGCCGGCCCGGGCGCGCTCGTCGACGGCCATCTCCAGGACGTCCTCGCCGTCCAGCGTCACGGTGCCGCTGGTGACGTTGTACTTCGGGTGGCCGGCGATCGAGTACGCCAGCGTGGACTTGCCGGAACCGTTCGGGCCCATGATCGCGTGCGTCTGACCACCGGCGATGGTCAGGTCGACGCCGCGCAGGATCTCCTTCGGGCCGTTCTCGGTGTCGACCGACACGTGCAGGTCGCGGATCTCGAGTGTCGCCATGAGGTTTCTTCTATCTCCGTCTTTACTAGGAAGCTGTTAACTGGCGCTGTTCAAGGGGTTTTTGACGTCGACCAGCAGATCGTCGCCGTCGACGCGGACCGGGTAGACCGGCACCGGGTCGTAGGCCGGCAGGCTGAGCGGCTCGCCGGTCTTCAGACTGAAGCGCGAACCGTGCAGCCAGCACTCGATCTCGCAGTTGCCGACATCACCTTCGGACAGCTGGATCTGCGCGTGCGAGCACTCGTCGCGAATCGCGAAGTACTGGCCTTCGCTCTTCACGACCGCCACCTCGACGCCGCCCACCTCGGCCGCGAAGACTCCTTCGTCGGAGAGGTCGGCGACGGCGCAGGCGCGTTCGAACGAGTCACTCATGATCAGGCCTTGGCCGCCGCGCTCAGCTCGGCCGTCCGGGCCAGCTTCTGCTCGATCGCCTCGTGCAGGTGCTCGACCACCTCGGTGACGCCGATCCGGCCGATGATGTCGTTGAAGAAGCCGGACACCACCAGTCGCCGGGCCACGTCCTCGGGGATGCCGCGGGCCTGCAGGTAGAACAGCTGCTCGTCGTCGAACCGGCCGGTCGCCGACGCGTGGCCGGCTCCTTCGATCTCGCCGGTCTCGATCTCCAGGTTCGGCACCGAGTCGGCGCGGGCGCCGTCGGTGAGCACCAGGTTGCGGTTGAGCTCGTAGGTGTTGGTGCCCTCGGCCGCCGCGCGGATCAGCACGTCGCCGATCCAGACCGAGCGGGCGTCGTCACCGGCGAGCGCGCCCTTGTAGAGCACGTTGCTCTTGCAGTTGATCGCCTCGTGGTCGACGAAGAGCCGGTTCTCGTGGTGCTGACCGGACTCGGCGAAGTACACCCCGAGCAGTTCGGCGTCGCCACCGGGACCGGCGTACCGGACGTTGGTGGAGAGCCGGACGATCTTGCCGCCGAGGGTGACGGCGACGTGGCTGAGCTTGGCGTCGCGGCCGACCACGGCGTCGTGCTGGCCGACGTGGACCGACTCGGAGTCGCCCTGCTGGATCGAGACGACCCGCAGGTCGGCGCCGTCACCGACGACGATCTCGACGTTGGCGCCGTACTCGCCGCTGCCGGTGTGGTCGATGATCACGGTCGCCCGGCTGTGCCGGCCGGCCTCGATCACCAGGTGACCGTAGCCACGGCCGCCCAGGCTCGCGACGTTCACGTGCACCGGCTCGGACAGCTCGGCCTCGACCGGGATCCGGACGGCGGTCGCGCCGTCGGCGTGCGCCCAGGCGACGGCCGCGATCCGGTCCTGCGGGGTGAGCGCCTTGACCGCGTCGGCGGCGAGGCTCTCGATCACGACGCCTTCGGGGCCGCGCGCGTCGATCTTCGGGGTCTCGGTACCGGCCTCGTCGGCGAACAGCGCCTTGAGGGCCTTGATCGGGGTGAAGCGCCACTCCTCTTCACGGCCGTTCGGCACCGGGAAGTCGGCCACGTCGTACGACGTGGTCCGCTCGCTCCGGGCCTGCAACGGCACCGGGGAGCCCGGCCCGTGGGAGTGCGCCTGGTTGCCGGTGGCGACCAGGGTTTCGGTGGCTGACATCAGCCGACGGCCCCTTCCATCTGCAGCTCGATCAGTCGGTTCAGTTCCAGCGCGTACTCCATCGGGAGCTCGCGGGCGATCGGCTCGATGAAGCCGCGGACGATCATCGCCATCGCCTCGTCCTCGGCCATCCCGCGGCTCATCAGGTAGAAGAGCTGGTCGTCGCTGACCTTGGAGACGGTCGCCTCGTGCCCCATCGCGACGTCGTCCTCGCGGACGTCGACGTACGGGTAGGTGTCGGAGCGGCTGATGGTGTCGACCAGCAGCGCGTCACAGCGCACCGTGGACTTGCTGTGGTGCGCGCCCGGCGCGACCTCGACCAGACCGCGGTACGAGGTCCGGCCGCCACCGCGGGCCACCGACTTCGAGACGATCGAGCTCGACGTGTACGGCGCGTTGTGCACCATCTTGGAGCCGGCGTCCTGGTGCTGGCCCTCGCCCGCGAACGCGACCGACAGGGTCTCGCCCTTGGCGTGCTCACCCATCAGGTAGACGGCCGGGTACTTCATCGTCACCTTGGAGCCGATGTTGCCGTCGATCCACTCCATCGTCGCGCCGGCCTCACAGGTGGCGCGCTTGGTGACCAGGTTGTAGACGTTGTTCGACCAGTTCTGGATCGTCGTGTAGCGGCAACGGGCGCCCTTCTTCACGATGATCTCGACCACGGCGGAGTGCAGCGAGTCCGACTTGTAGATCGGCGCGGTGCAGCCCTCGACGTAGTGGACGTAGGCGTCCTCGTCGACGATGATCAGGGTCCGCTCGAACTGGCCCATGTTCTCGGTGTTGATCCGGAAGTAGGCCTGCAGCGGGATGTCCACCTTGACGCCCTTGGGCACGTAGATGAACGAGCCGCCGGACCAGACCGCCGTGTTCAGCGCGGCGAACTTGTTGTCGCCGACCGGGATGACGGAGCCGAAGTACTCCTGGAACAGCTCCGGGTACTCGCGCAGGCCGGTGTCGGTGTCGACGAAGATGACGCCCTGCTCCTCCAGGTCCTCGCGGATCTGGTGGTAGACGACCTCGGACTCGTACTGCGCGGCGACGCCGGCGACCAGGCGCTGCTTCTCCGCCTCCGGGATGCCGAGCCGGTCGTAGGTGTTCTTGATGTCCTCGGGCAGTTCTTCCCAGCTGGTCGCCTGCTTCTCGGTGGAGCGGACGAAGTACTTGATGTTGTCGAAGTCGATGCCGGACAGGTCGGCACCCCACGACGGCATCGGCTTGCGGTCGAAGAGCTTCAGGCCCTTCATCCGCAGGTCCAGCATCCACTCCGGCTCGTTCTTCAGCGTGGAGATGCCGCGCACCACGTCGGTGCTGAGGCCACGCTTGGCGATCGAGCCGGCAGCGTCACTGTCGGACCAGCCGAACTTGTACGTGCCGAGCCCGTCGAGCTCGGGGTGAGCGGTTTGCGTCATCTTGCAGTCCTCGCAGATTCGCTGTCGGAAACAGGAGAAACCGGCACCGGGGCACCGGGGATGTGAGTGGTACAGACACCGTCGCCGTGGGCGATGGTGGCCAGCCGCTGCACGTGACGGCCGAGAAGCCGGGAGAACACCTCGGTCTCGGCCTCGCACAGCTGGGGGAACTGCTCGGCCACGTGCGCGACCGGGCAGTGGTGCTGGCACAGCTGCTCGCCGGCACCGGCTTGCTGGGTGGACGCGGCGTAACCGTCCGCGCTGAGGGCGTTGGCCAGGGTCTGCGCCTTCTCCCCCTCGGGCACCGCGGCCAGCAACTCGCGGTACCGGTCCTCCACCTCGGCCACCCGTCGCCGGGCGAACTCCACGACGGCCTCGTCGCCACCGGACTCCGCGATGAAGCGGAGGGCGGTCGCGGCCAGGTCGTCGTAGGCCTGGTGGAAGTCGTGCCGGCCGGTGTCGGTCAGCACGAAGACCTTGGCGGGGCGGCCCCGGCCACGGGGACCGTAGACACGCTCCTCACGGCTCTCGACCAGGCCCGCTTCGAGCAGGTGGTCGAGGTGCCGGCGGACCGCCGCCGGGGTCAGCGCGAGTCGCTCGGCCAGCACCGCGGCGCTGGACGGCCCGTTGGTCAGGATCGAGCGGGCGACCCGGTCCCGGGTGGACTCGTCCCGCGCGACAGCGGTGCCCGAGGGCGCCGTACCGAGCTGTGCGGGAGTTTTCACAACATCAGTGTCACCTAATTGCCGGAGCCCTTCAAATAAGGCTGCCCTAACCGGTTCGCAGCTCCCAGGCGGGCGCGGCGGCGCTTGGAGGGTGACCGTGAGCAGCGTCACGTCGGGGCGTTGACTACCCTGCACATGTGCCAGTCGCGGTGGAGATCGACAACCTCGTCGTCCGGTACGGCGAGAAGGCCGCTGTGGACGGGCTCAGTCTCACCGTAACCGGCGGAACAGTGACGTCCGTGCTCGGCCCCAACGGAGCCGGCAAGACGACCACGGTGGAGAGCTGTGAGGGCTTCCGCCGGCCCGACTCGGGTACGGTCCGGGTGCTCGGGCTCGACCCGATCGCCGACCACGACGAGCTGATGCCCCGGATCGGGGTCATGCTGCAGGAGGGTGGCGCCTGGTCGGGCGTCCGCGCGCTGGAGATGCTCCGGTACGTCGCCTCGCTGCACGCCCATCCCCTGGACCTGCCGGGGCTGATCGAGCGGCTGGACCTCGGGACGTGCGGGCGTACGCCGTACCGGCGACTGTCGGGCGGCCAGAAGCAGCGGCTGTCGCTGGCGATGGCGATCGTCGGGCGGCCGGAGATCGTGTTCCTGGACGAGCCGACCACCGGCCTGGACCCGCACGGCCGCCGGGAGATCTGGCAGCTGATCCGGGACCTGCGCGACGACGGCGTGACGGTCGTGCTGACCACCCACGCGATGGACGAGGCAGAGCAACTGTCCGACCAGGTGCACGTGGTGTCGGCCGGCAAGGTGATCGCCTCCGGCAGTCCCGACGTACTGACCGAGCACGGCGCCAAGTCGCTCGAAGATGTCTACCTGGCGCTGACGGCTCGGGAGAGTAAGTGAGTACGGACCAAGTGACCACTACCTACGTACCGCGCCCAGGTTCGGCTTCTTGGCCCCGCAAGGTCTACTCGCACGCAGTGATGGAGTTCCGGCTCCTGCTGCGCAACGGGGAGCAGCTACTGCTCGCTCTGGTGATCCCGCTGGGCCTGCTGCTGCTCCTGGGTGGCACTGGGCTGGGCGATCGGCTGCCGCTCGGCAATGGCCCGACCGTGGATCTCGCAGTACCGCGGGTGCTTGCTCTGGCCGTGCTGTCGACGTCCTTTACCTCACTGGCCATCGCGACTGGCTTCGAACGCCGGTACGGCGTCATCAAACGACTCGGCGCCTCTCCCCTGTCCCGGACCGGTCTGCTGGCCGGGAAGATCGGCTCGGTCCTGGCGATCCAGGTGGTCCAGCTGGCCGTACTGATCGCGGCCGGCTTCGCCTTGGGCTGGAAGCCGGTCGGTGGAGTTGCAGCCGCTTTCGGCGTACTGCTGATGGTGCTGTGTGGCACTGCGGCCTTCGCTTCGCTCGGGCTGCTGATGGCCGGAGTACTGCGCGCCGAAGCGACGCTGGCCGCCGCGAACCTGCTCTACCTGCTGCTGTTGGTGGGCGGCGCGATCATGACGCCTGTCGAGGAGTATCCGGAGGGCATGCAAGGCGTAGTACGGCTCCTGCCGAGCGCCGCCCTCGCCAACGGGCTGGCGAACGCCACCCTGGAAGGCGTCGTACCGTGGGCCGCCGCACTCTCCCTGGCGTTGTGGGCAGCAGTGCTGGGCTACCTGGTGTCAAGGACCTTCCGATGGGATTGAGCAGCGACTTCTCTAGAGTGTGCCGGTGACTACGGAAGCCCCCACCCACCCCACTGAGCCCGTCACCGGATTCTGGCGACTGGTGCCAGAGCCGAGCCTGGACGTCGTACGACGCTGGGGCTGGGCCTCTGTCGTCGTCAACATCGGCATCGTGGTGACCGGCGGGCTGGTGCGGCTCACCGGGTCGGGATTGGGCTGCCCCACCTGGCCGCAGTGCACGGACGAGTCGTATGTCCCGCACGGCGAGCTGGGAATCCACGGCGCCATCGAGTTCGGCAACCGGCTCCTCGGGTTCGTCGTAGCGGCGGTCGCGATCTGCACCTGGCTCGTCGTGATGCGCTACCGGCCCCGCCGTACGGACCTGCGCCGACTGGCGACCGCGGCGGCCCTCGGAGTTCCCCTGCAGGCCGGTATCGGCGGGGTGAGCGTGCTGACCGGGTTGAACCCCTGGATCGTCGCCACGCACTTCCTGGTCTCGTGCCTCATCATCGCGTTGACAGTCGCGATGATGAGGCGATCTCGCACCAGCCCCTATCCACACACTCCCCCGGTGGTCCGCGCGCTCGCGACCGCTTCGGTGGTGGCAGTCTGGCTGGCCGTTGCCCTAGGCACCCTTGTCACCGGCGCCGGCCCGCACTCCGGCGACCCCGAAACCGGCCGCAACGGCCTGAACGAGACCGTGATCAGCCAGTTGCATGCTGACGTCGTGTTCGCCTTGCTGGGCGTCACTGTCGCGCTGGTCATCGCCACTCGCGTCACGGCCACCTCCCGCACCCTCCGCAAACTCGCCGCCTGGCTGCTGGCCGCCGAACTGCTGCAGGGTGTGGTCGGCTTCACGCAGTTCTTCACCGGCCTGCCGTGGGTGCTGGTGCTGATCCACATGTTCTTCGCCGCCCTGCTGATCGCGCTGGTGACCGCGGTGTACGGCGAACGCGGTACGCCGGCTACCTGATCCGGTACTACGGCCCGCCTCGCGCCTCCTCGGTCGCCGCTTGGCGTCGACGCGGCGGTGGTCGCGGTGGACGGGCTGGCTCAGTGGCGGTTGAGAAAGCCGGAGTGGCTGCCTGGAACGTCAAGCCTGCAACCAGATGCGGACACGGAAGCCGCGAGCACAACTGCAAGAAGCAATCACCGCAGACAACCGCGTTGCGGAGTGTCGGAGCATGAGGCTCAAGCACTTGTGCCTGCATGGACTACCCCACACCGAGACGCGACGCAGGAGTGACCGGACTCCGCTCCGAGGCGCGACGCAGGAGCGGCGAAACCCGCAACGAGGCGCGACGCAGGAGCGACGAGCCCACCGCCCCGCGCGCCACCTAACAGTCGCACCTTGCCCCGCACCCACCCACCGCGACGCAGGAGCGGCAACCCCAAGGGCGGGCGGGGGTAGAGCGCCGACGGAGGAGGCGCGACGTGGGCGGGCTACCTGAGCAGCGGATCGATAGCAGCAGCGATGAACAGCAGCGCCAGATAGATGTTCGAGAAGTGGAACAACCGCATCGGCCGCAGGGCCGGGCCGTCGGCGCCGGTGTTGGCTCGGGCCAGCAGGCCGAAGGCTTCGCGGAGGAAGACGACGCCCAGGATCACCGCGGCCAGCGGGTAGACCCAGCCGGTGTTGCCGACCGGCCAGAGTGCGAGCGAGGTGATCACCATGACGATCGAGTACGCCAGGATCTGCCGGGCGGTCTGGACCGGGGTCGCGACCACGGGCAGCATCGGGACGTCGACCGAGGCGTAGTCCTCGCGGTAGCGCATCGCCAGCGCCCAGGTGTGCGGCGGCGTCCAGAAGAACACCACGCCGAACAGCACCAGCGGGGTCCAGGCCAGCTCGTTGGTGACCGAGGTCCAGCCGATCAGGGTCGGGAAGCAGCCGGCGATCCCGCCCCAGACGATGTTCTGCACGGTCCGGCGCTTCAGGATCATCGTGTAGCCGAAGACGTAGAACGCGTTCGCCGCCAGCGCCAGCAGCGAGGACAGCCAGTTGACGAAGAAGCCGAGCTCCAGCGTCGCCAGGACGCCCAGCACGACACCGAAGGCGGTCGCCGAGCGCGGGCTGACCGCGTGCCGGGGCAGCGGGCGACGGCGGGTGCGGCGCATCTGCTCGTCGATGTCGCGGTCGAGCACGCAGTTGATCGTGTTCGCGCTGCCGGCGGCCAGGATGCCGCCGATCAGCGTGGCGGCGACGACACCCAGCCCGGGGACTCCCCCGGCGGCCAGGAACATCACCGGCACGGTGGTGATCAGCAGCAGCTCGATGATGCGCGGCTTGGTCAGTCCGACGTACGCCTTCACCACGTCGCGCACCGACGGACCGGGCATCTCAGGGGATGGGTCCATCGGGAGCGGCGCCGGGTACGACGTCGTCGCGGCTGGACGCGGGTCGACGGCCGTCACGAACACCTCGAAAACTCATGGTTGACGCCGGGGACCGGCGCTGACGGTTCGACAGTCTACGACGCCCCGTAGGACTGCTCTGCACCCACCCGTACCCGGGTGTCGCCCGGGGTACCGGACGGGACGTGGGAGACGCCCGGGACCGGCGGGAACAACGACAGGCCGGTTCGAGTTGCGGAGGTATGAAGGGCACCGGGCGCCTGGGCGAGTAGGCTCGCTCACGGTGACGCACGGGGCGCGACGGCCTGTGGACGCTAGCGTCCGGCCGGACCCTCGAGCGCCATTACCGCAGTGTTCGCAGCCATCGAGAGGAGCGCCGCCGGCGTGACGGAGAAGACCAGCCCCAAGCTTGACTGGACCGAGCTCGACAAGCGCGCGGTCGACACCGTGCGGGTCCTCGCGCTGGACGCGGTGGAGAAGGTCGGCAACGGCCACCCCGGTACCGCGATGAGTCTCGCCCCCGCGGCGTACCTGCTGTTCCAGAAGGTGATGCGGCACAACCCCGCCGATCCGCACTGGGCCGGCCGTGACAGGTTCGTGCTGTCGGCCGGGCACTCCAGCCTGACGCTCTACATCCAGCTCTACCTGAACGGTTTCGGCCTCGAGCTCGACGACCTCAAGTCGCTGCGCACCTGGGGCAGCGCGACCCCGGGCCACCCGGAGTACAGCCACACCCCCGGCGTCGAGACCACCACCGGTCCGCTCGGCCAGGGTGTCGGCAACGCCGTCGGGATGGCGATGGCGGCCCGCCGTGAGCGCGGCCTGCTCGACCCGGAGACGGCCAGGGGCGAGAGCCTGTTCGACCACCACATCTACGTGATCGCCTCCGACGGCGACCTGCAGGAGGGTGTCTCCTCGGAGGCCTCCTCGCTGGCCGGTCACCAGCAGCTCGGCAACCTGACGCTGATCTACGACGACAACAAGATCTCGATCGAGGACGACACCAACATCGCGTTCTCCGAGGACGTCGCCGCCCGCTACGCGGCGTACGGCTGGGACGTCCGCGACGTCGACTGGACCAACGGCGGCACCGGCTACGAAGAAGACGTGCAGGCCCTGTACGACGCGATCCAGGCCGGCAACGCGGTCACCGACAAGCCGAGCTTCATCCGGCTCCGCACGATCATCGGCTGGCCCGCCCCGAACGCGCAGAACACCGGCAAGATCCACGGGTCGGCCGCCGGCGCCGACGAGGTCGCCGCGACCAAGTCGATCCTCGGCTTCGACCCCGAGCAGAGCTTCGAGGTCGCCGACGAGGTGATCGCCCACACCCGCGGCGCGGTCGACCGCGGCCAGGCGCTGCAGGCCGAGTGGACCACCCAGTACGACGGGTGGCGCACCGCCTCCCCCGAGCAGGCCGCGATCTTCGACCGGCTCGACCAGCACGAGCTGCCGGCCGGCTGGAAGGACGCCCTGCCGAGCTGGGAGGCGAGCGAGAAGGGTGTCGCCACCCGCTCCGCCTCCGGTGAGGTGCTGACCAAGATCGCGCCGGAGCTGCCCGAGCTGTGGGGCGGTTCGGCCGACCTGGCCGGCTCGAACAACACCACCCCCAAGGGCCAGCCGTCCTTCATCCCGGCCGAGCACGCCACCAAGGAGTTCCAGGGCGACGAGTACGGCCGCGTCCTGCACTTCGGCATCCGCGAGCACGGCATGGGCGCGGTCCTGAACGGCATCGCCCTGCACGGCGGCACCCGCCCGTACGGCGGCACCTTCCTGGTCTTCAGCGACTACATGCGCCCGTCGGTCCGGCTGGCCGCGCTGATGAAGCTGCCCGTCACCTACGTCTGGACCCACGACTCGATCGGCCTCGGCGAGGACGGCCCGACCCACCAGCCGGTGGAGCACCTGGCTGCCCTGCGCGCGATCCCGGGTCTCGACGTCGTCCGCCCGGCCGACGCGAACGAGACGGCCGCCGCTTGGGCCACCATCCTCGAGCACACCGACCGTCCGGCCGGCCTGGTGCTGACCCGTCAGAACGTGCCGGTCTACCCGCGCGGTACCGACGGCTTCGCGACCACGGAGAACGTGCACAAGGGTGGGTACACGCTGCTCGACACGGACGGCACGCCCGACGTGATCCTGATCGGCACCGGCTCCGAGCTCCAGCTCGCCGTCGAGGCGAGCAAGACACTGGCCGCCGAGGGCATCAAGGCCCGCGTCGTCTCGCTGGTGTCGCGCGAGTGGTTCGACGAGCAGGACGACGCCTACCGCGACTCGGTCATCCCGGCCGGTGTCCGCGCCCGCGTCTCGGTGGAGGCCGGCATCAAGCTCGGCTGGCGTGAGCTGGTCGGTGACGCCGGGCGCAGCGTGAGCCTGGAGCACTACGGCGCCTCGGCCGACTACAAGCGCCTGTACTCCGAGTTCGGCATCACCGCCGAAGCCGTCGTCCAGGCCGCCAAGGACAGCATCGCCGCGGCAGCCGAGCTCGGTGGCAACGGTGTGCCGGCAGGACGGGCGGCGGCCGGACCGGTCGGACCGGCCGACACCTACGCCGCCCCCAAGAACTGAACACCCCACAACAGAACATTCGGAGGGCTTCGGACATGACCGATCGTTTGAAAGACCTCGCCGACGCCGGCGTATCCATCTGGCTCGACGACCTGTCCCGGCAGCGGCTGACCAGCGGCAGCCTGGCGTCCCTGATCCACGACCAGCACGTCAGCGGGGTGACCACCAACCCGACGATCTTCGCCAAGGCCATCTCGGACAAGAACGCCTACGCCGAGCAGGTCGCGACGCTGGCCGCCGAGAACATCTCGACCGACGAGGCGATCCGGGCCATCACCACCGACGACGTGCGCGACGCCGCCGATCTGTTCAAGCCGGTGTACGACGACACCGACGGGGTGGACGGCCGGGTCTCGATCGAGGTCGAGCCCGGTTTCGCCCGCGACACCGAGAAGACCATCGCCCAGGCCAAGGAGCTGTGGGAGACCGTCGGCCGGGAGAACGTCTTCGTCAAGATCCCGGCCACCAAGGAGGGCATCCCGGCGATCACCGAGACGCTGGCCGCCGGGATCAGCGTGAACGTGACGCTGATCTTCTCGCTGGACCGCTACAAGGCCGTCGCGGACGCGTTCCTGACCGGCCTGGAGAAGGCGATCGACAACGGCCACGACGTGACCAAGCTCGCCAGCGTGTCGTCCTTCTTCGTCAGCCGGGTCGACACCGAGATCGACAAGCGGCTCGACGCGCTCGGCACCGACGAGGCCGAGGCGCTCAAGGGCAAGGCCGCGATCGCCAACGCGCGGCTCGCCTTCGAGGCGTACGAGGAGATCTTCTCCTCCGACCGCTGGCGCGAGCTCGAGACGGCCGGCGCCAAGCCGCAGCGCCCGCTGTGGGCATCGACGGGAGTCAAGGACCCGGCGTACAAGAGCACCCTGTACGTCGAGGAACTGGTCACCGCCGGGGTCGTCAACACGATGCCCGAGGCAACGATGAAGGCCTTCGCCGAGGAAGGCGAGGTGCGGGGCGACACCGTCCGCGCCGACTACGACGCCGACCGCAAGGTGATCGCCGACCTGGAGCAGCTCGGCATCTCCTACGACGAGGTGGTCCAGGTGCTCGAGGACGAGGGCGTCAGCAAGTTCGACGTCTCCTGGACCGAGCTGCAGGACACCGTCACCGCGGCCCTGAAGGCGGCGGCCAAGTGACCGAACCGCTCGCAGTCAAGGCGTACGGCGAAGGCTGGCGCGAGGTCGTCGACCGGCTGGTCGAGGAGAAGATCGCTTCCCGGATCGCGGCCAAGGACGCCACCACGTGGGGTCCCGAGGCCGAGGCGGAGTCGGCGATCCGGCTCAGCTGGGTCGACCTGTACGACTCGTCCCGGCCGCTGCTGGCCGAGATCGAGGCGCTGCAGGCCGATCTGCGGGCCGAGGGCCTGGACCGGATCGTGCTGTGCGGGATGGGCGGTTCGTCGCTGGCTCCCGAGGTGATCACCCGGACCGCCGGCGTCGAGCTGGTCGTGCTGGACTCGACCAACCCGAACGTCGTCGCCCGCGCGCTGGCCGGTGACCTGCAGCGCACGGTCGTCGTGGTCTCCAGCAAGTCGGGCGGCACGGTCGAGACCGACTCCCAGCGTCGCGCCTTCGTGAAGGCGTTCGACGACGCGGGCATCGACTCCTCGAGCCGGATCGTGGTCGTCACCGATCCCGGATCGCCGTTCCAGAAGCTGTCCGAGGACGAGGGCTACCGCAAGACCTTCCTCGCCGACCCGAACGTGGGCGGCCGCTACAGCGCGCTGACCGCGTTCGGCCTGGTCCCGTCGGCACTCGCCGGCGCCGACGTCGCCGAGCTGCTCGACCAGGCCGCCGAGGCCGCTCCTGCTCTGCAGGCGGACGACGCGGACAACCCCGCCCTCATCCTGGCCGCTGTGCTGGCCGCGAGCCCGGGCCGCGACAAGGCGATCATCGCCGCAGGCGGTTCGTCCATCGTGGGCTTCCCGGACTGGGCCGAGCAGCTGATCGCCGAGAGCACCGGTAAGAACGGCACGGGTGTCCTGCCGGTCGCGGTCAAGGGCAACCACGCACCGGAGCTGCACAGCGGCGCGGGCGACCTCGTCCACGCACTGCTGGCCGCCGACACCAGCTCGGCCAGCGTCTCCCAGGGTCCGCCGACCGTCGTCACCAGCGGCTCGCTCGGCGCGCAGCTCCTGCTGTGGGAGACGGCGACCGCGGTCGCCGGCTACCTGCTCGGGATCAACCCGTTCGACCAGCCCGACGTCGAGAGCGCCAAGAACGCCGCTCGCGGTTTGCTGGACGCGCAGCCCGAGCCGGAGGCAGCAGCCTTCGTCGACGGCGCGATCGAGGTCCGCGGAACCGACGGCCTGCTCGACGGTGCCGACACCGTCGGGGCTGCCCTCGACTCGCTGCTCGGCCAGCTGGCCGACGACGGCTACGTCGCCGTGATGGCCTACCTGGACTCCGAGCGCGACGAGAACCTGATGGCCATCCGGCCGGCGCTGGCCGACCGGACCCAGCGGCCGGTCACCTTCGGCTGGGGACCGCGCTTCCTGCACTCCACCGGGCAGTACCACAAGGGTGGCCACCCGCAGGGTGTCTTCCTGCAGATCACCGGGTCCGAGTCGGCCGACGTCGAGATCCCGGACCGCCCGTTCAGCTTCGGCACGCTCATCTCGGCCCAGGCCGCGGGCGACGCCGGCGTACTGGCGGAGCGCGGCCGGCCGGTACTGCGGTTGCACCTCACCGACCCCGCCACCGGTGTCGAGCAGCTGATCTCCCTACTCAATGCAACTGACAAATCGGAGGACGGCGGCGCATGACCGCAGAGCTCGACGAGGAGTCGGCCGGCCCGGTGAACCCGCTGCGGGATCCCCAGGATCGTCGGCTCCCGAGGATCGCCGGGCCTTGCAGCCTGGTGATCTTCGGCGTCACCGGTGACCTGGCCCGCAAGAAGCTGATGCCGGCGGTGTACGACCTGGCGAACCGGGGCCTGTTGCCGCCCGGTTTCGCCCTGGTCGGCTTCGCCCGGCGTGACTTCAGCAACCAGGACTTCGCCCAGATCGTGCACGACTCGGTCAAGGAGCACGCCCGGACCCCGTTCCGCGAGGAGGTCTGGCAGCAGCTGGCCGAGGGCTTCCGGTTCGTTCCGGGTGACCTGACCGACGACGAGGCGTTCAAGAAGCTGCGGGAGACCGTCGACGAACTCGACGTCAACCGCGGTACCGGTGGCAACCACGCGTTCTACCTGTCCATCCCACCGGGGCTCTTCCCGCAGGTCGTGCAGCAGCTGAACGAGCACGGCCTGACCAAGGAGACCCCGGGATCGTGGCGCCGGGTGGTGATCGAGAAGCCGTTCGGGCACAACCTGCAGAGCGCGCGCGAGCTCAACCGCGTCGTCGAGTCGGTCTTCCCGCCCGAGGCGGTCTTCCGGATCGACCACTACCTGGGCAAGGAGACCGTCCAGAACATGCTGGCGCTGCGGTTCGCCAACGCCATGTTCGAGCCGGTCTGGAACAGCCACTACGTCGACCACGTGCAGATCACGATGGCCGAGGACATCGGCATCGGTGGCCGCGCCGGGTACTACGACGGCATCGGCGCCGCCCGTGACGTGATCCAGAACCACCTGCTCCAGCTGCTCGCGCTGATCGCGATGGAGGAGCCGGTCAGCTTCGACGCGTGGTCGCTGCGGCAGGAGAAGAAGAAGGTGCTCGCGGCGGTCAGACTGCCGGAGGACCTCAGCCTGCACACCGCCCGCGGTCAGTACTCGGCCGGCTGGGCCGGTGGCACCAAGGTCAAGGGCTACCTGCAGGAGGACGGCATTCCCGCCGACTCGGCGACCGAGACGTTCGCCGCGCTGCGCGTGGACGTCGACACCCGCCGCTGGGCCGGGGTCCCGTTCTACCTGCGGACCGGTAAGCGTCTCGGCCGCCGGGTCACCGAGGTGGCGGTGATGTTCAAGCGCGCGCCGCACCTGCCGTTCACCAAGACGGAGACCGAGGAGCTCGGCCAGAACGCCCTGGTGATGCGGATCCAGCCCGACGAGGGCATCACGATGCGGTTCGGCGCCAAGGTGCCCGGCACCATGATGGAGATCCGCGACGTCAACATGGACTTCGCCTACGGCGGCTCGTTCACCGAGTCGTCGCCGGAGGCCTACGAGCGGCTGATCCTGGACGTGCTGCTCGGCGACCCGCCGCTGTTCCCGCAGCACACCGAGGTGGAGCTGGGCTGGAAGATCCTCGACCCGGTGATCAACTACTGGGCCGAGAACGGCCACCCGGAGCAGTACGACTCCGGCGCCTGGGGCCCGGACTCCGCCCACGAGATGCTCGCCCGCGACGGACGCGCCTGGAGGCGGCCATGATCATCGACCTCACCGGTACGACGTCGAGCGAGATCGCGTCGGCACTGTTGCGCGCCCGCCGGAACGCCGGTTCGCCGGCGATGGGCATGGTCGGCACCATCGTGGTGGTCGTCGACGAGTCGTCCCACCACGACGCCATGAAGGCGGCCAACGAGGCCGGCCGCGAGCATCCCTCCCGGGTGCTGGTGGCCATCCTGCGTCCCGGCCGGGGCGCGGGCGGTCTGGACGCCGAAGTACGGGTCGGTGAAGGGGTTCCCGGGGAAGCGGTGCTGCTGCGGCTGCACGGCGACCTCGCCAGGGTGCCCGAATCCGTCATCACGCCGCTGCTGCTGCCGGACTCCCCCGTCATCGTCTGGTGGCCGGGTGGCGGGCCCAAGGTTCCGCACGAGGACCCGCTGGGTGCGCTCGGCCGTCGCCGGGTGACCGACGCGGCAGCGACCCGCCGGGCCGCTGTCGACTTCCCTGCGCGGGCTGCCGGCTACGCGCCGGGCGACACGGACTTCGCGTGGGCGCGGTTGACGCCGTGGCGGGCCTTGATGGCTGCTGCGCTCGACCAGTACCCGACCAAGGTCAGCGGCGCCGAGGTGGTCTCCGCCAAGGGCAACGCGAGTGCGGATCTGATGGCCGCCTGGCTGCAGTGCCGCCTCGGAGTACCGGTGGAGCAGCGGAACTCGCGCGGTCCGGGCATCACCGCGGTCCGGATGTTCACTCCGGCGGGCCCGATCTCGTTGACCCGGCCGGACGGCTCGGTCGCGACGTTCAGCATTCCCGGTCAGCCTGACCGGCCGGTGGCGCTGAAGCGACGCAGTACCTCGGAGCTGCTGAGCGAGGAGCTGCGGCGGCTCGATCCGGACGACGTCTACGCGCAAACGCTGGCGTGCATGGTCAAGCGAGACACCATGCCCGAGTCGTCCAAGGTCGTGAGCGAGGCCGATCGGCGATCCGCGCAGAATGCCGCTGAGAAGGCTGCCTACCGGACGGCGAAGGCGCCGGGCAAGGCGGCTTCATCGGAGCTGGAGGCCAAGGCGGCCGGTTCTGGGCGGAAGGCCGCGGCGTCCAAGAAGGCAGCCGGGAAGAAGTCGCCGGCCGTCAAGAAGGCGAGTGCGGCGGCCAAGTCGGCGCGCAAGTCGGTCGCGGTCAAGAAGGCTGCGTCGGCCGCTGCTCCGGCGAAGAAGGCTGCGGCGGCGTCGAAGACGGCTGTGGCGAAGAAAACGGCCAAGAAGGCCACCGGCAAGAGGGTGGCCGGGCGTTCATGAGCGAGCCGTCGATCCTGATCAACCGCGACGCCGAGGGCCTCGCCCACGCCGTCGCGGCCAGGCTGATCACCAAGCTGGTCGACGTCCAGAGCAGTGGCGGGGTCGCGCAGGTCGTGCTGACCGGCGGCCGCGTCGCTGCGGTCGTCTATCGGGCAGTGGCCGAGTCTCCTGCCCGGAGCGCGATCGACTGGCGCCGGGTCGAGTTCTGGTGGGGTGACGAGCGTTTCCTGCCCGAGGGAGACCCCGAGCGCAACGAGACGCAGGCGTGGGACGCCTTGCTGTCCCACGTCGATGTCGACCCCGCGCTGGTGCACGCGATGCCGGCCGACACCGGCCAGGGAGCCGAAGCCGCCGCGGCGGCGTACGCGGAGACTCTCGCGGCGACGGCCGGGGTGGAGGACGGCGACGGCGTACCGGCGTTCGACGTGCTGATGCTGGGCGTCGGGCCGGACGGGCATGTCGCATCGCTGTTCCCGGAGAACCCGGCACGGGTCGTCGTGGAGACATCGACGGTCGCGGTGTACGACTCCCCCAAGCCGCCACCGACCCGGGTGTCGCTGACCTTCCCGGCGCTGGCGAACTCGCGGGAGACCTGGTTCGTCGTCTCCGGCGAGGACAAGGCCGAGGCGGTCGCCGATGCCCTGTCCGGCACCAGTGACCTTCCCGCCGCGATCCCGACGGGGATCGACCGGACGTTGTGGATCCTCGACGAGGCAGCCGCCTCGCGACTCTCGCGCGGCTGACTCGGCAGGTCGGACCGCCACCACACCTCAACCTGCGGAACGTGCCCGCCAGCACACCCGTGGACGCTCCGCAGACAGCAAGCGGCCGAGGTTGGTGTGTGGCGGCGGTCCGGGCTCGCCGCCCTCAATCGGGCTGGCAGGATGACGGCTATGACGACCTTCGGAGATCTGCACACCCGGACCAGCGGCTTCGTGATGCCGAACGCCTGGGACGCCGGGAGCGCCGTGCTGCTGGCCGAGGCCGGCTTCCCGGCGATCGCGACCACGAGCGCCGGGATCGCCTTCTCACTGGCCAAGGGCGATCACACCCTGCCCGACGGCGCGCCATCGGTCTCGCGGGAGCAGATGTTCGAGCGGATCAAGCAGCTCACCGAGGCTTCCGGCGTACCGGTGAACGGTGATCTCGAGGACGGGTACGGTGAACACCCCGAGCGGGTCGCCGACACCATCACCCTGGCCCGCGAGGCAGGCCTGGCCGGCGGCAACATCGAGGACTACGACGGCCACACCCTGTACGCCGAAGCGCTGTCCGTCGAGCGGATCGTCGCCGCCAGGGAAGCAGCCGGCCCCGACTTCGTCCTGACTGCCCGGACCGACGGTCAACTGCTCAGATCACCTACCACACTGGCGGATTCGATCCAGCGCGCCAACCTGTACCGCCAGGCCGGCGCCGACTGTCTCTACGTCCCCGGGGTGAACGACCTGGCTGCGATCACCACCCTGGTCCGGGAGATCGACGGCCCGCTCAACGTCGTACTCGGCCTCGGCAGCAGCGACCTCACCACCCACGACCTGCTGGCGGCGGGCGTCACCCGCATCAGTCTCGGCGGCAGCATCGCCCGAGCGGCGCTCGGGTTCGTCCGCGCCGCGGCCCAGGAACTGCTCGGCCCAGGCACCATCGGGTTCGCGGCACAGCAGATCCCTCAGAACGAATTGAACGAGCTCTTCGCGGCGCGTTCACGCTGACGCGAACCGGCCCGCGGCGATCGAGGATCAGCGGGGGCCGGTCTACGCGGTACCGGAGTCAGAAGATGACGTCGCCGCGGGCACGGCGGGCGCGGAGCTTCTGCAGCGCCTCGTCCAGGATCTCCGCGGCTTCGGTCTCGCTGCGGCGCTCCTTCACGTACGCGAGGTGCGTCTTGTACGGCTCGATCTTGGTGGGGGGCGGCGGATTGTTGACGTCGGTGCTGGTCGGCAGACCGCACCTCGGACAGTCCCAAGCCTCCGGGACAGCCGCCTCCACCGCGAACACCGTCGCGGTCTCGTGCCCGTTGGCACAGAAGAAGACGACCCGCTGGCGGGGCGCGGTGTCGCCGCGCTCCGCCTCACCCATCGGTCCGGCACCTACCCGGCTGCCACGAATAGCACTGCCACCACCAGCCACGGGAGCTACTCCCCTCTCAGCCGAGCTTGTACAGCAGGCCGAGCCCGACGATGGCCGCGAACCAGATCAGGCCGACGCCGATCGTGATCCGGTCCAGGTTCCGTTCGGCCACCGACGACCCGCCCATGTTGGACGAGACACCGCCTCCGAACAGGTCGGAAAGGCCACCACCGCGGCCTTTGTGCAGCAGCACCAGGCCCGTGAGGATCAGGCTGCAGATGACGACGACGATCGAGAAAGCGAGAATCACGAGGAGTAGCCTAACTGAAGGTCCAGGTAACGGCAGATACCGGCGAACTCGTCCACCTTGAGGCTTGCTCCGCCCACCAGGCAGCCGTCGACATCCGGCTGGGCCATGATGCCACCTGCGCTGGCCATCTTGACCGATCCGCCGTAAAGAATCCGTACCGAGTCGGCCACTGCCGGCGAAATCTCCTCCAGCCGGCCCCGGATCGCGGCGCACACCTCCTGCGCGTCCTCGGGAGTCGCCACCTCGCCGGTGCCGATCGCCCAGACCGGCTCGTAGGCGACGACGACCTTGCGGACGTCGTCCGGCTTCAGCCCGGCCAGCGCGCCGTCGAGCTGGGCCAGCGTGTACTCGACCTGCTCGCCGGCCTTGCGGACCTCGAGACCCTCACCGACGCAGACGATCGGGGTGATCCCGGCCGCCAGCGCCTTGGTGGTCTTCGCGTTGACCACCGCGTCGTCCTCGCCGTGGTACTGCCGGCGCTCGGAGTGCCCGGCGAGCACGTAGGTGACGCCGAGCTTGGTCAGCATCGCCGCCGAGATCTCACCGGTGTAGGCGCCCTCGTCGTGCACGGAGAGGTCCTGCGCGCCGTAGACGATCTTCATCCGGTCACCGTCGACGAGCGTCTGCACGCTGCGGATGTCGGTGAACGGCGGCAGCACCGCCACCTCGACCCGCTCGAAGTCGTGCTTCTTGTCCTGCAGCGTCCAGCTCAGCTTCTGCAGCAGGTGCACGGCCTCGACGTGGTTGACGTTCATCTTCCAGTTGCCCGCCATCAACGGCGTACGGGCAGCCGAAACCTCAGAGCCAGCCATTCCTTGTTACTCCTCTTCCAGAACAGCGAGACCCGGGAGCTCTTTGCCCTCCAGGTATTCCAGCGACGCACCGCCACCGGTCGAGATGTGCCCGAACTGGTCGTCGGCGAAGCCCAGCTGCCGGACCGCGGCCGCCGAGTCACCGCCACCGACCACACTCAGCCCATCCACCTCGGTCAACGCCTGCGCGACAGCCTTGGTTCCACCGGCGAAGGCCGCCATCTCGAAGACCCCCATCGGGCCGTTCCAGAACACCGTCTTCGCCGCCGCGATCTCGGCGGCGAACGCCTTGCCGGAGTCCGGGCCGATGTCGAGGCCGAGCTGGTCGGCCGGGATCGCGTCCGCGGCGACGACCGTTGCCGGGCTGTCGGCCTTGAACTCGGGCGCGACCACGATGTCGGTCGGCAGCACGATCTCGACGCCCTTGGCCTTCGCGGTCTCCAGGTAGCCCTTGACCACGTCGAGCTGGTCGTCCTCGAGCAGGCTCTTGCCGACCTCGTGGCCCTGCGCCTTCAGGAAGGTGAAGACCATCCCGCCGCCGATCAGCAGCTTGTCGGCCTTGGCCAGCAGGTTGTCGATCACGGCGAGCTTGTCGGAGACCTTCGCGCCACCCAGTACGACGACGTACGGGCGGGCCGGCTCCTCGGTCAGCTTCTTCAGCACCTCGACCTCGGCCAGCACCAGGCCGCCGGCGGCGTGCGGCAGCTTGCCGGCCACGTCGTACACGCTGGCCTGCTTGCGGTGCACGACCCCGAAACCGTCACTGACGAACACGTCGGCCAGCCCGGCCAGCTCCTCGGCCAGCACCGCGCGCTCGGCGTCGTCCTTGCTCTCCTCGCGGGCGTCGTACCGGACGTTCTCGAGCAGCAGTACCTCGCCCTCGTCGAGCTCCTGGACGGCCGCCTGCGCGCTCTCACCGGTGACGTCGGTGGCGAAGTGCACCTTGACGCCCTCGGACTCGAGCAGCTCACCGAGCCGCTTGGCCACCGGGGCCAGCGTGAACTCGGGGTTCGGCTTGCCCTTGGGGCGGCCGAGGTGGGCGGTCACGATCACCTTGGCGCCGGCCTTGGCCAGCTTCAGCAGGGTCGGCACGCTGGCCCGGATCCGGCCGTCGTCGCCGATCTCGTCACCCTTGATCGGCACGTTCAGGTCGGAGCGCACCAGCATCCGCAGGCCGGCCACGTCCCCGAGATCTTCGATCGTCTTCACAGTTTCAGCTGTCCTGTCTCGAAACAGGCTTGCGCCCGAAGGAGGACACCAGGGTCACCTTCGGACGCAAGCTGTGGAAAAAGAACGTCAGAGCGAGGCGCCGACGTAGTTGACCAGGTCGACGAGGCGGTTGGAGTAGCCCCACTCGTTGTCGTACCAGCCGACGACCTTGACCTGGTTGCCCAGGACCTTGGTCAGGCCGGCGTCGAAGATGCAGGAGGCCGGGTCGGTGACGATGTCGCTCGACACGATCGGGTCCTCGGTGTAGCGCAGGAAGCCCTTGAGCGCACCCTCGGCAGCGGCCTTGACGGCGGCGTTGACCTCTTCGACCGAGGTCTCCCGGCCGACCGTGATGGTCAGGTCGGTGGCGGAGCCTGTCGGCACCGGAACGCGCAGCGCGTAGCCGTCCAGCTTGCCCTTGAGCTCGGGCAGGACCAGGCCGATCGCCTTGGCGGCACCGGTCGAGGTCGGCACGATGTTGATCGCCGCGGCGCGGGCACGACGCAGGTCGGAGTGCGGACCGTCCTGCAGGTTCTGGTCCTGGGTGTAGGCGTGGATCGTGGTCATCAGGCCCTGCTGGATGACGAACTCGTCGTGGATGGCCTTGGCCATCGGGGCGAGGCAGTTCGTGGTGCAGGACGCGTTCGAGATGACGGTGTGCTTGTCGGCGTCGTACAGGTGGTGGTTCACACCCATCACGACGGTCAGGTCCTCGTTCTTCGCCGGGGCGGAGATGATGACCTTCTTGGCGCCGTTGTCGGCGTGCGTCTTGGCCTTGGTGGCGTCGGTGAAGAAGCCGGTCGACTCGATCACGACGTCGGCGCCCACATCAGACCACTTCAGGTTCGCGGGGTCGCGCTCGGCGAACGCCTTGAAGCTGTGGTCACCGACCGAGATGTCGGTCTCGGTGGCCGACACGTCGCCGGGGAAACGGCCCAGGATCGAGTCGTACTTGAGCAGGTGGGCCAGGGTCTGGTTGTCGGTCAAGTCGTTGACGGCGACGACCTCGATGTCGGCACCGGACGCCTGCACGGCGCGGAAGAAGTTACGGCCGATCCGGCCGAAGCCGTTGATACCTACGCGTACGGTCACGGGACTACGTCTCCTCAAACTAGCTTTTGAGCACTGCCGCTATGCCCGAAACACTAGCCCAACAGCCCACTCGACTCACTGGTACCGTCCACATCAGACCACCGCAACCCGCCGGCAGCCCTCCGGGCAGACCACTGAGAACGTGCGACGGCCCCCGGTCGTTCGACCGGAGGCCATCGGCAGGTAAGGGTTTTCGGGCGGTCGGACGGGCCGGATCAGGCCGGGTCAAGCATGTCCGGGGTGAGGTTGGCCTCGGTGTTCGGGATGCCGAGGTCGGAGGCGCGCTTGTCGGCCATCGCCAGCAACCGGCGGATCCGGCCGGCCACCGCGTCCTTGGTCAGGGCCGGCTCGTGCAGCTGGCCGAGTTCCTCGAGACTGGCCTGCTTGTGCTCCAGCCGGAGCTTGCCGGCCACCTGCAGGTGATCCGGTACGTCGTCGCCGAGAATCTCCAGCGCCCGCTCCACCCGCGCCCCCGCCGCGACCGCCGCCCGGGCGGAACGGCGCAGGTTGGCGTCGTCGAAGTTGGCCAGCCGGTTCGCGGTGGCGCGGACCTCGCGCCGCATCCGCCGCTCCTCCCAGGCCAGCACCGACTCGTGCGCGCCCAGGCGGGTCAGCAGGGCGCCGATCGCGTCACCGTCGCGGATCACCACCCGGTCCACGTTGCGCACCTCGCGGGCCTTCGAGCCGATCCCGAGCCGGCGCGCGGCACCCACCAGGGCGAGCGCGGCCTCCGGCCCGGGGCAGGTCACCTCGAGCGACGAGGAGCGGCCGGGCTCGGTCAGCGAGCCGTGCGCCAGGAACGCGCCCCGCCAGGCCGCCACGGCGTCGCAGGACGCTCCGGAAACCACTGCCGGGGGAAGACCCCGGACGGGCCGCCCGCGGTTGTCCACGAGGCCTGTCTGCCGCGCCAGCGCGTCGCCGTCGCGGACGACGCGGACGACGTACTTGGTCTGCTTGCGGATCCCGGACGGGGAGATCACCACCACGTCCGACGGGTGCCCGAAGATCTCGGCGATGTCCTTGCGCAGCCGCCGGGCCGCCGCACCGCTGTCGAGCTCGGCCTCCACGACGATCCGGCCGGACACGATGTGCAGACCGCCCGCGAACCGCAGGACGGAGGACACCTCGGCCTTGCGGCAACAGGGTTTCGTGACCTGGATGCTGGTCAGTTCGGACTTCACCTGTGCTGTCATCGCCATGTAGGGAATCCTCCCACTGCTGTCAAAGACCCTCGCGTCACTTGGTGTCCAACTGTCAGAAGTGGCCGGTGTTACGAATCTCGGCAACCTTTCCCGTCCTCGGCGTCGTTACCGCACCCGGACGGCGCCGGCACGATCGACGACCGGCAACTGGTGATCGCTGCTCTGGCAGGAATCCCGGCCGGCCAGCGAGCCTGCGTCGTACTGCAAGCAGTACGACGGCGAGTACGTCCGGTACAAGCTGCCCCAAGCTACCGACGACCAGCAGCCACAGGCGGTCCTGGCGCACGTTCGTGTGCCCGTCGCAGGCGCCACCCAGGTGCTGGTGGATCTGCTCGGTGAGAGCAAGCCGCGGCTTGCCTTGGTCGGCCCTGACGGCTTCAGGTCCCGGACGGAGTCGCGCAGCTCGTCGTGGACCTGCCGAAAGACCGGACCGGTCGAGGCGCTGATCTCCAACGGCTACTTCAGCTCGGGCCTGACTGGCGGGAACTCCGACATTCAGAACGTCCCGGTCCGGGGCTACGACGCGCAGGGCAAGAAGGTGTACGACGCCAAGCACGCCGTCGACGCCGGTGCCGGCGGCCGCTAGCCGAAGATGTCGCGGTAGACCTTGGCGAGTTTGTCCGGGGCGTGGTGGAGGTGGCGGTCGTCGTCGGCGATGTCGGCGATGACCAGCTCCGCGCCGAGAGCATCCGCCGTACGGCGTAAGGACGCCGGGTCGGGGACGTGCTCCTCGTCGGCCAGCACCACGTCGATGCGCAGGTCGGGGGCGTGGGCGGCCAGCACTTCGAGATGCGTCTCCGGGGAGAAGCCGGCTGTCTCGCCCTTTTGCTCACCGAGGTTGAGGGTGAGCAGGCGGCGGGCGCCGGTCTCCTGGAGACCACGCGCCAGCGCGGGGACCAGCAGGTTCGGGATGACCGAGGTGAACCACGAGCCCGGGCCGACGACGACCCAGTCGGCCTCGGCGATCGCGACCAGCGCCTCGGGGCAGGCCGGCGGATCGGCCGGGTCGAGGGAGACGTCGACGACCTGGCCTTCGGTGGTGGCGACCTCCGCCTGGCCACGGACCTCGGTGATCAGCTCGGGATGCAAGGGATCGAGGCCGAGGACCCGGGCCGTGATGTCGAGCGGCACGGCCGACATCGGCAGTACGCGCCCCTGCGCACCGAGTAGGCGGGCCACCCAGTCGAGTCCGTCGACCGCCTCGCCCAGCAACTCCCAGAGCGCGACGATCAGCAGATTGCCGACCGCGTGGTCGTGCAGGCCGCCGTCGCTGCGGAACCGATGCTGCAGCACGTCGGCCCACGTGCGGCCCCACTCGTCGTCGCGGCACAACGCGGCCAGCGCCATCCGCAGATCGCCGGGCGGCAGGACCCCGAGCTCAGTGCGCAGCCGGCCGGACGAGCCGCCGTTGTCGGCGACCGTGACGACCGCGGTCAGCTGGTCGGTGACCTGCCGCAACGCGGACAGCGAGGCGGCCAGGCCGTGCCCGCCGCCCAGCGCGACGACGTGTGGGGCTCTCGTCACTCCCGCCCCAGATCCCGGTGGACTACCAAGGTCGGTGACCCCTTCTCACGCAGCCGTTTCGCGATCTCCTCGGCCATCGCGACGCTCCGGTGCTTTCCACCGGTGCAGCCGATCGCGACCGTGACGAACCGCTTGCCCTCGTTCAGATAACCGGTCCGCAGGGTGTCCAGCACGTCCACGTAGTTCTGGATGAACTGCTGGGCCAGCGGATGACCGAGCACGAAGTCTGACACAGGCTTGTCCTGCCCCGTCATCGGGCGCAGGTCGGGCTGCCAGTACGGGTTCGGCACGAACCGCATGTCGGCCACCACGTCGGCGTCGACCGGGATGCCGTACTTGAAGCCGAACGACACCACGGTGGCCCGCAGCTCGGCGTTCTCCTCGTCCCCGAAGCCGTTCACGATCTTCGCGGCGAGCTGGTGGATGTTCAGGTTGGAGGTGTCGATCACCATGTCGGCGCCGGCCCGGATGTCGCCCAGCAGTTCGCGTTCGCGCTGGATCCCGGTGAGCAGCCGGCCCTCGCCCTGCAGCGGGTGCGGCCGCCGGACGCTCTCCTGCCGGCGCACGATCACGTCGTCGGACGCCTCCAGGAACAGGGTGACCGGACGGTACCCCTTGGTCTTCAGGTCCTCGATCGCCGCGCCGAGCTCGTCGAAGAACATCCCGGTCCGGACGTCCACCACGATCGCCAGCCGCGGCGACGCACCGGTACCGACCACCTGCTCGACGATCGTGGTCAGGAACATCGGCGGCAGGTTGTCGACCACGAACCAGCCGAGGTCCTCCAGCACGTCCGCGACCGAGCTCCGTCCCGCCCCGGACATGCCGGACACGATGATGAGATTGCCGCTCGACTCGTCCATCAGTTCTCAGTTCTCCCCGTTCGGTCCCCGTCGGGCGTACCGGAGAGCTCCGGTACGTCGTCCTCCAGTATCTCGCCCGTCGCGGTGTTGACCGACGGCGCGCGGCCCGTGTCGGCCTTCGTTGCGGCGGAGTTCACCGCCAGTACGACGGACTCGGCCGTCCGCCGCCCGAATCCGGGCAGTTCGGCGACCTCTTCGATCGAGGCCTGCCGCAGCTTCTTCAATGAGCCGAAGTGCTTGAGCAGCGTCTTGCGGCGCACGTCCCCGAGCCCGGAGACCTCGTCCAGCACGCTCTCGACCATCGACTTGGACCGCCGGTTGCGGTGATGGGTGATGGCGAACCGGTGCGCCTCGTCCCGCAGCCGCTGCAGCAGGTAGAGGCCCTCCGAAGTGCGGGAGAAGATGACCGGGTCCTCGTCGTCGGGCAGCCAGACCTCCTCCAGCCGTTTGGCCAGACCGCAGACCGGGATGTCGCCGAGGCCCAGCTCGTCCATCGCCTGCCGGGCGGCCGCGACCTGCGGCGGGCCACCGTCGACGACCACCAGACTCGGCGTGTACGCGAACTTCTTCGCCCGGCCGGTGTCCGGATCGATCAGGTACGCCGTCGGGTCCTCGCCCTCGGGGATCCCGGCCCGGTCCTCGATCATCCGCTTGAACCGCCGGGTCAGCACCTCGGCGATCGAGGCGACGTCGTTCTGCCCCTCGACGCCCTTGATCACGAACCGCCGGTACTCGCTCTTGCGCGGCAGCCCGTCCTCGAAGACCACCATCGAGGCGACCACCTCGGTGCCCTGCAGGTTCGAGACGTCGTAGCACTCCATCCGCAACGGCACCTCGGGCAGGTCGAGCGCCGCCTGGATCTCCTCCAGTGCGAGGTTGCGAGTGGTCAGATCGCTGGCCCGCTTGGTCTTGTGCATCGTCAGCGTCTGCAGCGCGTTGCGCTCGACGGTGGCCATCAGATCCTTCTTGTCACCTCGCTGCGGCACCCGGATCGAGACTCGCGAGCCGCGGAACTCCGACAGCCACTCGATCAGGGCCTCCTCGCCCGCGGGCAGGGTCGGCACCAGGATCTCCCGGGGGATCGTGTCGGCGCCGTCACCGGCGTAGGTCTGCTGGATGAACCGCTCGACCAGGTCGGCCGTGGTCGCGTCGCCGTCGGCCTTGTCCGCGATCCAGCCGCGCTGACCGCGGATCCGGCCGCCCCGGACGTAGAAGATCTGCACGGCGACCTCGAGCGGGTCCTCCGACAACGCGATCACGTCGGTGTCGGTGTCGTCGCCGAGCACCACCGCGTTCTTGGCGAGCGCCTTGTCCAGCGCGCCCAGGTCGTCGCGGATCTTCGCGGCCCGCTCGTACTCCAGCTCGGCCGCCGCGGCCTTCATCTCCTTCTCCAGCCGGCGCACGTACGTCGTGGTCTGGCCGGACAGGAACGCGGAGAAGTCCTCGACGATCTTGCGGTGCTCCTCCTGGCTGACCTGACCGATGCAGGGCGCGGCGCACTTGCCGATGTAGCCGAGCAGACAGGGGCGGCCCATCTGGCGGTGCCGGTTGAACACGCCCTTGCTGCAGGACCGCATCGGGAACACCCGCAGCAGCAGGTCGACCGTCTCGCGGATCGCCCAGGCGTGGCTGTACGGGCCGAAGTACCGGACGCCCTTCTTCTTCGGGCCGCGGCCGACCATCACCCGCGGATACTCCTCGTTCAGCGTGATCGCGAGCCACGGGTAGGACTTGTCGTCGCGGTACTTCACGTTGAAGCGCGGGTCGTACTCCTTGATCCAGGAGTACTCCAGCTGCAGGGACTCGACCTCGTTGGCCACCACCGTCCAGTCGACCTTGGCCGCGGTGGTCACCATCGTCTGGGTCCGGGTGTGCAGGTTCACCAGGTCCTGGAAGTACGACGACAGCCGGGCCCGCAGGTTCTTCGCCTTGCCGACATAGATCACCCGCCCGGCGGCGTCGCTGAAGCGGTACACACCAGGTGAGTCGGGAATCGACCCGGGAGCGGGACGGTAGGAGGAGGGATCAGCCACCCAACCAGCCTAGTTCGCTCCACCGACAGGTTCTGACACACCTAACGATCGGGCGGAGATCTTGTTGCGGCTTGCCTCATACCGCCCGTTTGATCCCCAGCTGGGATGGGCGCGATCCGTAACTTGTCACTGAGGGTTGTCCTGCGAGATCCGAAGCGTGAGGCAACCGGGCCCGCGCAAACTCGAGGGAGTTCCGCCCATGTCCCCAGTGACAACACCCCGTCGGTTGAGGACCGCAGTCGGTGCGACTGCCGCCGCCGCGATCGCGGCGGCCGGCCTGGTCGCAACGGCGTCAGCCAGCAGCGCCAGTGAGGTCGCGCCCGAGAAATCCACGGTCACGGTCCGCGGCGCCGGGAGCTCGACTGCAATCCCCGGCAGCTATGTGGTCGTGCTGCAGGGCCAGCGGTCCTCCGCGCAGACCAGAGCGACCACGCACAGCCTGGCCTCGGCGTACGACGCGGACGTGCGCAAGCAGTTCAGTGCGTCGATCAAGGGCTTCTCCGCCACCATGTCGCCCGAGCAGGCGCAGAAGATGGCCGGTGACGAGCGGGTCGCGTTCGTGCAGCAGAACCAGAAGTTCAGCGCGAACCAGGACAACCCGCCGTGGGGCCTCGACCGGGCCGACCAGCGCGACCTGCCGCTGAACCAGAAGTTCGAGCCGACGGCCACCGCCGAGAACGTCAACGTCTATGTCATCGACACCGGGATCTACGCCGCCCACAAGGACTTCGGCGACCGGGCGTCGGTCGGCACCGACACCATCGGCGACGGCCAGAACGGCGTCGACTGCATGGGCCACGGCACGCACGTGGCCGGCACCGTCGCCGGCACCAGTTTCGGGGTGGCCAAGGGCGCGAAGATCTTCGGCGTCCGGGTGCTCGACTGCAACGGTGCCGGCTCGACCGAGAGCGTCGTGGCCGGGATCGAGTGGGTGACGGCGAACGCGAAGAAGCCCGCGGTCGCCAACATGAGCCTCGGCGGCGGCGCCGACGCGGCGCTCGACGCGGCCCTGAAGGCCTCGGTGGACTCCGGCGTCACCTATGCCGTTGCTGCAGGCAACGAGTCTTCCGATGCCTGCGACACCTCACCGGCCAAGGAGCCGTCGGCCATCACGGTCGGCGCGACCGACGACAAGGACGCGAAGGCGAGCTTCTCCAACTGGGGCAAGTGCGTCGACCTGTTCGGGCCGGGCGTGGACATCGCGTCGGCCGGCATCACCGACCCGGACTCGACCACCAAGATGAGCGGTACGTCGATGGCGACGCCGCACGTCGCCGGTGGCATCGCGCTCTACCTGAGCGCCAACCCCGAGGCCAAGCCCGCTGACGTGGCCACCGCGCTGCTCGGCGCGAGCACGCCGGACAAGATCGGCGAGCCGGGCACCGGTTCGCCGAACAAGCTGTTGTTCGTCGGCAAGGTCGACCCGGCGCAGAAGTAGCCCGGTACGACCAGCGAGGCCCGGCCGGGTCGGCCGGGCCTCGCTGTCTGTCCGCTGCCGAAGCTCAGGCGGGGCCGAGGATGTTGCCACCCTGGACGGTCACCTGGACCGCCGGAAGCGCCGACTTGGCCGGGCCGGCCGTGACGCTGCCGTCGGTGAGGCTGAACTTGCTGCCGTGGCACAGGCAGTTGATGGTGTTGTTCTCGATGGTCTTCACCGGGCAGCCGGCGTGCGTACAGATCGCCGAGAAGCCCTTGTACTCACCGGCGGTCGGCTGGGTGACGACGATCTTGTCGTTGTAGATCTTGCCGCCTCCCACCGGTACGTCGCCGACCGGACCGAGCACCGCTCCCCCACTGGGCGGTGTGCCGGCCGAGGTGGGAGCCGAACTCGGCGCCGACGTCGGAGCCGAGCTGGGCGCGGCGGTGGTGCCGCCGCTCGACGGCGTACCGCCTGCTTCGTCGCCGCCACCGCAGGCGGCGAGCAACGGCACGCCGACACCGGCGAGGCCGGCCACGGCGGCGCCGCGGAGCACCGCCCGCCGGTCACGCACCGAGTCGATCACCCGGGTGAGTTCTGCCGTTCTTTCGTCGCTCATGAATCTGGACCTCCAGAGCTAGTGGCAAAAGTAGTTGAACGCTTTGCATGTTTCGTCAGTTCTAGCCGACCGCTCCAAATCGCGCGACCGGTCGGCACCTTCCTTACACGGATCAAACACGGGAACGGTTCAACCGGCCCGCAGATTCGCCGGACGGTGACCCCGAAACTCCTCCGGGGGCGTCCGCCACGAGAAACCCCCTGCCACGTCAGCCATGGCAGGGGGGCGCGCTGCTCCGAGCCGGGACTCGGGCGGTACCGCGGAGTTGTCAGGCGCGCTTGCGCGCGGCCACCTTCTTGGCGGGTGTCTTCCCGTTCTTCGCGGCGGTCGTCTTGACCGCTGCCTTCTTCACCGCGGTCTGCTGCTTCACCGCGGTCTGCTTCGGGGCGGTCTGCTTCGAGGACGGCGCGGTGACCGAAGTCTTCTTCGCCGGCGCCTTCTTGGCGACTGCCTTGCTCGCGGTCTTCTTCGCCGTCAGGACGGCCGTCTTCGCAGCCGGCTCGGCGGCCTTCTTCGCGCTCGGCTTGGCAGCACGGCCGCGCAGGATCTCGGCCAGGAACTCCCCCGTGTACGACCCCGGGTTGGCCGCGACTTCTTCCGGCGTACCCTCCGCGACCAGCGTGCCACCGCGGCGGCCACCGTCCGGGCCGAGGTCGACGATCCAGTCGGCGGTCTTGATCACGTCCAGGTTGTGCTCGATCACCAGCACCGAGTTGCCCTTGTCCACCAGGCTTCCGAGCACCCCGAGCAGCTTGCGGATGTCCTCGAAGTGCAGCCCGGTGGTCGGCTCGTCCAGCACGTAGACGGTGCGCCCGGTGGACCGCTTCTGCAGCTCGGAGGCCAGCTTCACCCGCTGCGCCTCACCGCCCGACAACGTCGGCGCCGGCTGACCGAGCCGGACATAGCCCAGTCCCACCTCGTTCAGCGTGGTCAGGTGCCGGGCGATCGCCGGGATCGCGGCGAAGAACTCGGCCGCCTCCTCGATCGGCATGTCCAGGATGTCGGACACGGTCTTGCCCTTGTAGTGCACCTCGAGCGTCTCCCGGTTGTACCTCGCACCGTGGCAGACCTCGCAGGGAACGTAGACGTCGGGCAGGAAGTTCATCTCGATCTTCAGCGTGCCGTCACCCGAGCAGGCCTCGCAGCGGCCGCCCTTGACGTTGAACGAGAACCGGCCCTGCAGATAGCCCCGGACCTTCGCCTCCGGCGTCTCCGCGAACAGCTTGCGGACGTGGTCCCAGACCCCGGTGTACGTCGCCGGGTTGGAGCGCGGCGTCCGGCCGATCGGCGACTGGTCGACGTGGATCACCTTGTCGACCAGCTCGAGCCCGGAGATCTTGGTGTGCCGGCCCGGGATCGTCTTGGCGCCGTAGATCTGCCGCGCCAGCGACGTGTAGAGGATGTCGTTGACCAGGGTCGACTTGCCGGAGCCGGAGACCCCGGTGACCGCGACGAAGACCCCGAGCGGGATCGCGACGTCGATGTCCTTCAGGTTGTGCTCGCGGGCGCCGAATACCTTCAGCTCACGGCCCTCGGTCAACGGCCGGCGGACGGCCGGGATCGGGATCTCGCGACGGCCCGAGATGTAGGCGCCGGTGATCGAGTCGGGGTGGTTGCGCAGGTCCTCGACCGTGCCGGAGACGACGACCTGGCCGCCGTGCTCGCCCGCACCCGGACCGATGTCGACCACCCAGTCGGCGTGGTCGATGGTGTCCTCGTCGTGCTCGACGACGATCAGGGTGTTGCCGAGATCCTTCAGCCGGACCAGGGTGTCGATCAGCCGCCGGTTGTCGCGCTGGTGCAGACCGATCGACGGCTCGTCCAGCACGTAGAGCACCCCGACCAGGCCGGAGCCGATCTGGGTCGCGAGCCGGATCCGCTGCGCCTCACCACCGGACAGCGACCCGGCCGGACGGTTCAGCGCCAGGTAGTCCAGACCGACGTCGAGCAGGAACTGCAGCCGCTCGCCGATCTCCTTCACCACCCGCTCGGCGATCTGCTTCTCCCGCGGCGACAGTTCCATCCCGGCCAGGAACTCGTGCACCTCGTCGATCGACATCGCGCCGATCTCGGCGATGTTCTTGCCGCCCATGGTGACCGCGAGCGAGATCGGCTTCAGCCGGGCGCCGTTGCAGGCCAGGCAGGGCACCTCACGCATGTAGCCCTCGAACCGGTCCCGGCTGGTGTCGCTGGACGCCTCGGCGTGCCGGCGCTCGACGTACGGGATGACGCCTTCGAAGGTGGTGTAGTACGACCGCTCACGGCCGTAGCGGTTCTTGTACGACACGTGCACCTGGGTGTCGTGGCCGGTCAGCAGCGACTTCTTCGCCTTCGCCGGCAGCTCCGCGAACGGAGTGGTGGTCTTGATGCCGAGATCCTTGGCCAGCGCGCCGAGCAGGCGCTCGAAGTACTGCGTGACGTTGGCGCCGGCCCACGGCTGGATGGCGCCCTCGTCGAGCGACTTCGACGGGTCCGGGACCAGCAGCTCGGGGTCCACCTCCATCCGGGTGCCGAGCCCGGAGCAGACCGGGCAGGCGCCGTACGGCGAGTTGAACGAGAACGAGCGTGGCTCCAGCTCGTCGATCGCCAGCGGGTGGTCGTTGGGGCAGGCCAGCTTCTCGGAGAAGCGGCGCTCGCGGCCCGGGTCCTTCTCCGGCAGGTCGACGAAGTCCAGCGTGACGATGCCGCCGGACAGGCCGAGCGCGGTCTCGACCGAGTCGGTCAGCCGCTGCTTCGCGCTGCCCTTGACCGCGAGCCGGTCGACCACCACGTCGATGGTGTGCTTCTTCTGCTTGTCCAGCTTCGGCGGGTCGGTCAGCTGGATCGTCTCGCCGTCCACCCGGGCCCGGGAGAAGCCCTGGCCGGTGAGCTGGCGGAAGAGGTCGAGGTACTCCCCCTTGCGGCCGCGGACCACCGGCGCGAGCACCTGGAAGCGGGTGCCCTCGTCGAGCTCCAGCACCCGGTCGACGATCTGCTGCGGGGTCTGCTTCGCGATCGCCTCACCGCACTCGGGACAGTGCGGCCGGCCGGCCCGCGCGAACAGCAGCCGCAGGTAGTCGTAGACCTCGGTGATCGTGCCGACGGTCGAGCGCGGGTTCTTCGAGGTGGACTTCTGGTCGATCGAGACGGCCGGCGACAGGCCCTCGATGAAGTCGACGTCGGGTTTGTCCATCTGGCCGAGGAACTGCCGGGCGTAGGCCGACAGCGACTCCACGTAGCGCCGCTGGCCCTCGGCGAAGATGGTGTCGAAGGCCAGGCTGGACTTGCCGGACCCGGACAGTCCGGTGAAGACGATCATGGCGTCGCGCGGCAGGTCGAGCGAGACGTCCTTCAGGTTGTGCTCACGCGCTCCACGCACGATCAGACGGTCAGACACAAGCGCACTCTCAGCCGTTCTCGAGGGAATTCTGGGGCCGTTCTGGGACACTGCGGATGCTAGCGAGGCCCACCGACAAAAAGCTTCCGCACCGGTTCCGCGGTCGCTTTCGAAAGCATATTCGATAGCATCGGCAGATGGTCGCACCGGAGCCAACGAGCCGCCTGATCGCGGAGTTACCGTCCGCGAGCCGGCGACTGCTCGACACCGTTACCCATCTACCGGACGACGCAGTACTGCGCCCGTCGCTGCTCCCCGGCTGGAGCCTGGGGCACGTGCTGACCCACGTCGCCCGGAACGCCGACGCGCTGGTCAACCTGTGCGACTGGGCTCGCACGGGTGTCCGTAAACCAATGTACGTGTCGGTGGAAGCGCGGGAGGCCGACATAGCCGACGGCGCCGCTCGCCCACTCGCGGAGCAGGTCCGCGACCTCGTCGACGCGGAGGCACGGCTGCTGGAGCGCTTCGAGGACCTACCGGCGGCCGCCTGGGCCGCAGAGGTCAGCTGGCCGAGCGGAGCAACCCGTACTGCGAACCACCTGGCCGCCGCCCGGCTGAACGAGCTGGAAGTCCACCATGTCGACCTGGGCCTCGGGTACTGGTTCAGCGACGTGCCGGCCGAGTCCCGCGCCGCGCTGCTGACCTACACGACCAGTCGGTGGCCCAGCGACTTCCCCGTAGTACTGGAGAGCACCGACACCACCTGGTCGTCGCCTCTCCGCCCTGCCGGTGCAAGGATCGTCACTGGCGGCAGCGCCGAGCTGCTGAGCTGGGTGCTCGGCAGGAGTGACGGCTCGGCCCTGGGCGACGACATGCCCGAGGCGCCGCCGTGGGGATGACCACCGGATACGAGGAGCAGGTATGACGGAGTACCACGGCAACGTTCACGTCGGCGGGCCGGCGCAGACCCACGAGCTGGCCAAGCTGATGATCACCAAGGTCGCCGTGGGACCGATGAACAACAACGCCTACCTGCTGCGCAGCCGCAGTACCGACGAGCAGGTGCTGATCGACGCCGCCAACGACGCCGGCACGCTGCTCAAGGTGATCGGCGAAGGCGGCATCAGCCGCGTCGTCACCACCCACCAGCACGGCGACCACTGGCAGGCACTCGCCGAGGTGGTCGCGCGGACGAGCGCCGTGACGGTCGCCGGCCGCGACGACGCCGAGGGCATCCCGGTCCCCACCGACGAGCCCGTCGGCGACGGCGACCGGATCCAGTTCGGCGACCTCAGCCTCGAGGTGATCCAGCTGGTCGGCCACACCCCCGGCTCGATCGCCCTCCTGTACGACGACCCGACCGGTCCGCCCCACCTCTTCACCGGCGACTCCCTCTTCCCCGGCGGCGTCGGCAACACCCGCGGCGACAAGGCGAACTTCGAGTCGCTGCTCAACGACGTCGAGACCAAACTCTTCGCCCGCCTCCCCGACGAGACCTGGGTCTACCCCGGCCACGGCGCCGACACCACCCTCGGCGCCGAACGCCCCGCCCTCCCGGAATGGCGTGCTCGCGGCTGGTAGTCGCGTCAGCGTAACCCTCGACCTGTACCAGAGGTCCAGGTCGTTCACACCTTCACCTTTGGAGATCTCTGACCGGGGCGCCGGCGTGCTGTAGCGCCGGTGCCTCAGGTCAGCAGACTCGATGCGTCACCGACGCGGTAGCGGGTGTAGTTGTGCGGATAGATCTGGACTCGTCCGGCCAGTGCGCTCATCGGAATCACATAGATGCTGCCGTCGCCGAGTACGACGAAGAACAGGTCCAGCGATCCTGGTTCGTACGGCACTTTGCGGGCCGATTTGTCCAGCACGTACGGACGGCGCCCGATGCCGATCTGCCAGCGACCCTTGCCGTCGGGCCGCGCACAACTCTTCACCTGCACCCGCTGTACGCCGGCCGCCGTGGTGACCAGAAGGTCGTACAACTGAGGCTCGACAGGTAGAGCAACCGGACAACCTCGCAACGCGAACCATGCCATCGCGATCGCAGGCGCCGCAGTGCGGAGCGCTTCCAATCGTCCTGTCTGCCAGACCGGCGGATCGCCCGCAGTTGCTGACCGCGCTGCCTCCAGGTGCTCGTAGCCGAGCCCGAGCCGCGCCGCGTGGCCTTTCACCCGGATCCGATCGGCGGCGTTGTCCTCGACCCCGAATGCGCCGAGAACCTCGGACCAGCAAGCCGAACCCGTCACAGCCGCTCGCAGCTGATCGTCGGACCACCGACGCTGATTGGTGAAGTGGGAGGTATCCAGTTGCAGCCGTGCAGCATCGCCTTTGAGCGTTCGCACCACACTGGCAGAAGTTGCCTTCAACCCCAATGTCCGCGCGACCGCCCGCCACGTCCGGCTGGCCGCTACGGCCTTGCGCAGTTGAGTATTGGGCTCGTCTTCCACTGTCATGCCGCAACACTAGAAAGAGGCACCGACAATGTCGGTGCCTCTCTGCTCGGTCGGGCTGACAGGATTTGAACCTGCGGCCCCCTGGCCCCCAGCCAGGTGCGCTACCAAACTGCGCCACAGCCCGAACGGTCGTCCCTCGCGGGGCGACCGGGGTAAACCTTACCCCATTCCCAGACCAGTTCTGACCAAGGGGGCTAGCGTTTCAGCTTCTTCACGCGGGGGCGGATCTGGACGTGCACGGGGCTGCCGACGAAGCCGAAATCTTCGCGCAGGCGGCGCTCGATGAAGCGCTGGTACGACGACTCGAAGGCGCCGGAGGTGAAGATCGCGAAGGTCGGCGGCATGGTGGTCGCCTGGGTGCCGAACAGGATCTTCGGTTGCTTGCCGCTGCGCACCGGGTGCGGGTGGGCGGCGACCAGGCGGCCCAGGAAGGCGTTGAGCTGGCCGGTCGGGACGCGGGTCTGCCAGCCGTCCAGGGCGGCCTCGATCGCGGGCACCAGCTTCTCCATGTGGCGGCCGGTCATCGCGCTGATGTTGACCCGGGGGGCCCAGCGGAACTGCACCAGGTCGCGGTCGATCTCGCGCTCCAGGTAGTACCGGCGGTCCTCGTCGACCAGGTCCCACTTGTTGTACGCGATGACGAGTGCCTTGCCGGCTTCCTCGACCGTGTTCATGATCCGCAGGTCCTGCTCGGTCATCGGCTCGGAGGCGTCGACGACGACCACGACCACCTCGGCCCGCTCGATCGCGCTGTTCGTCCGCAGGCTGGCGTAGTACTCGTGGCCCTGCACGTTCTTGACCTTGCGCCGGATGCCGGCGGTGTCGATGAAGCGCCACTGCTTGCCGCCGAGCACGATCTCCTCGTCGACCGGGTCGACCGTGGTGCCGGAGACCTCGCTGACGACGACCCGGTCCTCCTTGGCGACCTTGTTGAGCAGCGACGACTTGCCCACGTTCGGCTTGCCGACGATCGCGACCCGGCGCGGCCCGCCGAGCTGCGCGTCACGCTCCGGGGGCGCCTCGGGCAACGCGGCCAGTACGGCGTCCAGCATGTCGCCGGTGCCGCGGCCGTGCATCGCCGAGATCGGGAACGGCTCGCCGATGCCCAGGCTCCACAGGTTCATCGCCTCGGCCTCGACGCGGGCGTCGTCGACCTTGTTGGCGGCCAGTACGACGGGCTTGCCGGCCTTGCGCAGAACCCGTACGACGGCCTCGTCGGCGTCGGTGATGCCGACCGTCGCGTCGACCACGAACAGCACCGCGTCGGCGGCGTTGATCGCGACCTCGGCCTGGGCGGCCACCAGCGCGGCCATGCCGACGGCGTCGGGGTCCCAGCCGCCGGTGTCGACCAGCGTGAAGCCGCGGCCGGCCCAGTTCGCGTCGTACGAGACGCGGTCGCGGGTGACACCGGGGGTGTCCTCGACCACTGCCTCGCGGCGGCCGATGATCCGGTTCACCAGCGTCGACTTGCCGACGTTCGGCCGGCCGACGATCGCCACCACCGGCAGTGGGCCGGTGTCCTCGCGGTCGTGGCTCGGCTCCGCGTCGAACTCGTAGCCGGTGGGCAGGTCACTCATCAGGATCCTTCTGGTCTGGCACGCCCGGGAGCGGGTGGCCGGTGGCTTCGACGGCCGCCTGCACATGGGCTCGCAACACGTCGCCGATCTGGTCGGCAACCGCGCGTACGTCGACCTGCCTCCGGGGAAATGATACGCGGTCCACCGTGAAGGTCTCGCCATATACCACGTCGACCCGGCTCCCCCGGGGCGGATACACCTCGATATCGCCGTCCGGGAGCCGCGTACCGAGCAGCGCGACCGGCAGGATCGGGGCACCGGTGACCATGGCCAGGTAGGCAACTCCGCTGCGCACCACCCGGAAGTCGCCGGGACCACGGGTCCCTTCGGGGTACACGCTCAGCACCCGGCCGGTGCGCAGGATCTGGATCGCCCGGCGGATCGCCCGTACGTCGTACTGCGAACGGTCGACCGCGATCTGGCCCGACCTGTGCAGCAGCAGCCCCTGCAGCCCGTGGAACGCCTCGACCTTGCCGAGCTGGTGCATCATCCGCGGCGCGGTGGACCCGAGCAATGGACCGTCGAGCAGACCGAGGTGGTTGGGAGCGACCAGTACCGGCCCGGACAGCGGGAACCGGTGCTCGTGGTGGACGGTCAGGTCGTACCGCCAGCGCACGTACGGCTCGACCAGGTGGCGCAGGACACTGCCGAGCCGGTGCGGTACGGCGGGCAGGTCGTCGGTCCGGGGCAGATCCTGCTGCCCGGTCAGTTCAGCGGCAGTCATGAAGTCCGGTCGCTCGGCACGGCCTCGGCCTCCTTCGCCAGTCGGCAGATCACGTCGACCACCTCTTCCAGCGTCAGGTGGGTCGAGTCGATCTCCACCGCGCCGTCGGAGGCGACCTGGAACTGCGAGACCGTCGAGTCGTCGGCGTCGCGCCGGACGATCTGGTCCAGCAACTGCTCCGCGGTCACCGATCCCGCGGCCAGCTCGGCCTTGCGGCGGGCCATCCGGGCGTCCTGGTCGGCGGTGAGCAGCACCTTCAGCTCCGCCTGCGGCGCCACCACGGTGGCGATGTCGCGGCCTTCGACCACCGCGCCACCGGTCGGCTGCGCGGCGGCGATCAGCTCGCGCTGCCGCCGGATCAGCTCGGCCCGTACTTCGAGGTTGGTGGCGATCTTGCTGACACTGGCGCTGATCCGCGGATCCCGGATCGCCTCGGTGACGTCCACCCCGTCGGCGGTGAACCGCCCCCGCTCGGGGTCGGTACTGATCGACAGCTCGACCGCGCGGGCCCGCTCGGCGACCGCCGTGACGTCGTCCAGGTCGAGCCCGTGCTCCAGCGCCGACCAGGTCACCGCCCGGTACATCGCGCCGGTGTCCAGGTACCGCAGGCCGAGCCGGGTCGCGACTCCGCGGGCCGTGCTCGACTTACCGGACCCGCTCGGGCCGTCAACAGCGATGATCATGGCCCGAAGATTACCGGTGGACGGACCAGCCCCGCTCGGTCAGTACCCCGACCAGCTGATCGACCGACGCCGGCTTGACCGACAACTCGACCTCACCGACCGGGCGGCCCGGGCTGTGATCGATCCGGAGATCCTCGACGTTGGCCCCGGAGGCGGCTGCGTCCGCGAACAACCTGGCCAGCTGGCCAGGACGGTCGGGGATGGTGACGAGGACCGGAACCAGCTCGATGTGCGGGGCGCCGTGCTTGCCCGGCACCCGGATCGCGCCGGAGACCCCACGGTTGAGTACGGCGGTCAGCTCGTCGGTCGCCTCTTGCTTGCCCAGGGCAATGAGAAGCCGGTCGAGCTCGTCGCGGATGCCTTCCAGCAGGCCGCTCAGCGCGGGTGAGTTGGCCGCGACGATCTGGGTCCACAGGCCCGGATCGCCGGCCGCGATCCGGGTGACGTCGCGGACGCCCTGACCGGACAGCTCGAGGTGGGCGGCGGGCGCGTCGACCAGCGTGCCGGCGGCCAGGGACGACATCAGTTGCGGGAGGTGCGAGACGCGAGCCACCGCGAGGTCGTGGTCGGCGACGGACAGCTCGACCGTCCGGGCGCCCGCGGCCTCGGCGAGGCGGCGGACCAGCTCGACCGCGTCGGGATCGCTGGTCTCGTGCGGGGTGATCGCCCAGGTCGCGCCCTCGAACAGGTCGGCCCGGCCGGCCAGTGGGCCGCTCCGCTCGGAGCCTGCCATCGGGTGGCTGCCGACGTACCGGGAGAGCTCCTCGGGGTTCGAGGCCAGGGCGCGCGCGTCGAGGAGCGGCTTCGACTTCACACTCGCCGCGTCGGTGACGATCGCGTCGGTCTGCTGGAGCTGCTCGACGATCACCGCGCCGACATGGTCGGGCGGGACCGCGACGACCACCAGCTGAGGCTCGATCTGGACCAGGCGCGAGCCGGCCCCGATCCGCTCGGCCATCAACGCGTTGTCGGGATCGGCGTCGACGAGCTCCACCACGACTCCGAGCCGGCCGAGCGCCAGGCCGATCGACGTCCCGATCAGGCCGGTGCCGACGATCCGGACCGGACCCCGCAGCTCGGTCACTGGGCACCGGTCAGGTCGGGGCGCAGACTGACGGCGCCGTGCAGGTAGACGTGCTGGATCTTGTCCCGGGACAACTGCGACTCGGCGTGCACCATCATCCGGACCACCCGCGGCAACGCGTGCGGGACGCTGATCTCCTGCATGCACATCAGCGGTACGTCGGTCAGCCCGATCTGCCGGCCGGCCACCGCCGGGAACTCCGACCGCAGGTCCGGAGTGACGGTGAACAAGATGCTGATCAGGTCGTCGGAGGCCACGTCGTTGGCCTCCAGCACGGCCCTGACCAGCTCCGCGGACCGCTCGAGCAGATGCTCGCGCTCGTCCACCTCGAGCTGGGTGGCCCCGCGGATCGCCCGTACCGCCACAGCAACTGCCTCCTACTTCGATGATCACCGGTTGTCTCAACACTAGGACAGATGGTCCACCGCGTGCGTCACCGTCTCGGATTCTGCGCCTCGGCCGCGTCGACTGTCTGCTCCAGCAGCAAAGCGATCGTCATCGGCCCCACGCCACCAGGCACCGGGGTGATCAGGCTCGCCACCTGCGCGGCCTCCTCGAAGTGCACGTCACCGACGTTGCCTTCGTTGTATCCGGCATCGATCACGACCGCGCCGGGCTTCAGCCAGTCACCGCGGACGAAGTTGGCCCGGCCGACCGCGGCGACGACCAGGTCCGCCGTCCGGACGATGCCGGCCAGATCACGCGTCCTCGAGTGCGTGTAGGTGACGGTCGCGTTCGATGCCAGCAGCAACATTCCGGCGGGCTTGCCGAGGATCGGGCTGCGGCCGATCACGACGGCGTGCGCGCCCTCCAGCGGGACGTCGTACGCCTGCAGCAACCGGAGGATGCCGCCCGGCGTACAGGAGACGAAGCCGGGTTCGCCGAACGCCATCGCGGCGAACCCGTGCATGGTGACTCCGTCGACGTCCTTGGCGGGAGCGATCGCCTCGAAGGCGGCCCGCTCGTCGATCTGCGCCGGCACCGGGTGCTGCAGCAGGATGCCGTGCACGTCGGGGTCGTTGGACAGCTTGTGTAGCTCGGCAACCAGTTCCTCGGTCGTGGTCGTGGCCGGCAGTACGACGCTGCGCGAGCCGATCCCGGCCTTCTTGCTGCGGTTCTGCTTCATCCGGACGTAGGTGGCCGAGGCGGGGTCGTCCCCGACCAGCACGGTCGCCAGACACGGCTGGACGCCGGTCTCGTCCCGCAACTTCCTGGCCCGCTCCCCCGCGTTGCTCACCAGCTCGGCGGCAAGGTCGGTACCGATCATCAGCTTCGCACTCATCAGCGCACTCCTCTGGACAGAAGACTCAATGCCCAGGCGCGCGGCTCGGCCGATCCGATCGGCAGACCGTTCCCCGGTGGTGACCCACCTCAACGCCAGTTGCGGTCCATCGAGCAGTTTACTGCCCGCCGACGAGACCCCTGCGCTGCTTCAACCCGTCAACGTGACGAAGCCGACCAGATCGCCGGACGACTGCTTTCACAGCAGGCCGGCGTGGTCCAGGGCGAAGTACGCCGCGTCGGTGCCGGTCATCGTGCCGGGGGTGCGGAGGTCGGCCAAGAACTCGGAAGTGCTGAGCTCGGCCGGGACGCAGTCCTCGAACTCGTCGAGGGACTGCTTGCCGTCCGGCCGGCAGCCGCGGGCGATCGCGACGTACTTGCGGAAGACCGAGGACGAGCCCGACCAGAGCCAGCCGACCACCTCGATCGAGTCGCAGGTGTAGCCGGTCTCCTCCTCCAGCTCACGCCGGCCCGCGTCGGCGGGATCCTCACCCGGGTCGATCAGGCCGCCGGGGAGGTTGGTGACGACGCGGTCAGGACCCGCGCGGAACATCCGCACGGTGACGATACGGCCGTCAGGAGTCAACGGAAGTACGGCGACGCCACCATTGACCCCGGCGTTCATCGCGGGGCCGAAGACGTCCCAGTCGGCTTCTCGGCCGTTCGCCATCCGGTAGCGCCGGCGGCGTACCGTCAGGAAGCCGTCGTACCCCGGCTCTTCGCCGAGCAGCACCCACGGCTGCGGATCCCCCGGACGTACGCCGTCCGCCCCGGACGGGTCCGGGGCGGACGGATCGGAGTTCGTCACAGCGGGCGGTCGGTGTCCGGGTCTTCCGGCGGGGCAATGGGAGTGTCGTCGGCGGGCGGCGCCACCGGGGCGTCTCCGGTCGATTCGCTCTCGTAGTTGCCGCCGTTGGCCTGGTCGGCCGCTTCGGCATGGGTCGCCGGCTCGGACGGGGAGGTGTCCGGGCGGGACTCGGCCAGGATCCGGGCCAGCGTCTCGTCCGAGATCCGCTTGAACTTGCGCACCTGGGTGCGGGTCCGGTCCAGGATCGCGACCTCGATCTGGTCCGGCTCGAGCTGCCGTACGTCGGTGCCGTCGTGCCCGAGGGCGTCCACCGCCAGGCGCAGCGCGCCCGCCAGCGAGATGCCCTCGGAGTAGTGCTCTCCGACGTACTCCGCGACCTGCTCGGCCGGGCCACCCATCACGGCGTAACCACGGACGTCCGCGATCGAGCCGTCGTAGGTGAGCCGGTAGATCGTGTCCTCGGCGGTGCTGGCGCCGACCTCGGCGACCAGGATCTCGACCTCGAGCGGCTTCTCACCACCGGAGGAGAAGATCGCGCCGAGCGTCTGGGCGTAGGCGTTGGCCAGCGCCCGGCCGGTGACGTCGCGCCGGTCGTAGGAGTACCCGCGCATGTCGGCCAGGCGCACGCCGGCGATCCGCAGGTTCTCGAACTCGTTGTACCGGCCGACGGCGGCGAAGGCGAGCCGGTCGTAGATCTCGGCCACCTTGTGCAGGGCCGGGGACCGGTTCTCCGCCACGAACAGGATGCCGTCGGCGTACTGCAGGGCGATCGCGCTGCGGCCCTTGGCGATGCCCTTGCGGGCGAAGTCGGCCCGGTCCCGCATCAACTGTTCGGGCGAGACGTAGAACGGCGTACTCATCTAGGGTGTCGTCCTCTATCAGTCGATGGTGGTCAGGTGATGGGCGCGGCGGGGCCGTCGGGGCGCTCTTGCCGAGCCGCCATGACGGTGTCGACCAGCCCACCGACCTCTTCGGCCGGGAGCCGCCGGTACCCGTCGGCGGTGACCACACCGATCACCGGGAAGATCCGCCGCAGCATGTCCGGACCGCCGGTCGCCGAGTCGTCGTCGGCCGCGTCCACCAGGGACTGGATGGCCACCGTGACGGTCTCGGTCTCGGTCAGGTTCTCGCGGTAGAGCTTCTTCAGCGCGCCACGGGCGAACAGCGAGCCGGAGCCGACGCTGTGGAACGCGCGCTCCTCGTACCGCCCGCCGGTCGGATCGTAGGAGAAGATCCGGCCGCCCTTGATGTCGTGGTCGTAGCCCGCGAACAGCGGCACGACGGTCAGGCCCTGCATCGCCATCGGCAGGTTGCCGCGGATCAGCGCGGTCAGCCGGCTGGCCTTGCCGTCGAGGCTGAGCGTGGTGCCCTCGAGCTTCTCGTAGTGCTCCAGCTCGACCTGGAACAGCCGCACCATCTCGATTCCGAGGCCCGCGGTGCCGGCGAAGGCCACGCAGGAGTACTCGTCGGCCGGGAAGACCTTCTCGATGTCGCGCTGCGCGATGATGTTGCCCATCGTGGCGCGCCGGTCGCCGGCCATCACCACACCACCGTCGAAGGTGGCGGCGACGATCGTCGTACCGTGCGGGACGTCCTTGCCGAAGTCACCTGTCCCCAGGTCGCGCCGTCCGGGCAACAGGTCGGGCGCGTGCCCGGCCAGGAAGTCCATGAAGGACGAGCCACCTGGGGTCAGGAAGGCTTCCGGCAACCGGCCGGAGGCATCAAATGTCATCTAGCGGTTCACTCCCCACCCTTTTGCACGAAACCGCGGACGAACTCTTCCGCGTTCTCCTCCAGCACCTCGTCGATCTCGTCGAGGATCGAGTCCACGTCGTCGTCGAGCCGTTCCTTGCGCTCGGCCACGTCCTCGCCGGACTTGACCTCGGTGACCTCTTCCTCGGTCGACGAGCGCTTCGGCTGCTTGTGCTGCTGTCCGCCGTCTTTCGCCATGGCACACACCTCCTAGAACCGCCAAGGAGAGCCGCCCAACCGGCCCTCACTGTGACACCTATATGGCGACCCTACCCGGCAGCGCCCCCAGTAATGGTGCGAACCAGGTCACTCGCGGTGTCGCACTGGTCGAGCAAGGCTCCGACATGGGCCTTCGTACCGCGCAGCGGGTCCAGCGTCGGGATCCGCTGCAGCGATTCGCGGCCCGGCAGGTCGAAGATCACCGAGTCCCAGGAGGCGGCCGCGACCTGGCCGGCGTACTTCTGCATGCAGCGGCCGCGGAAATAGGCACGGGTGTCGGTCGGCGGATGCGAGACGGCCATCCGGATCTCCTCGTCGCTGACCAGGCGCTGCATCCGGCCGGACTTGACCAGTTTGAAGTAGAGCCCCTTGTCCGGGCGCAGGTCGGCGTACTGCAGGTCGACCAGGTGCAGCTTCGAGTCGTCCCACTCCAGCCCGTCGCGGTCGCGGTAGGACTGCAGCAGCTTGTACTTCGCGACCCAGTCGAGCTGGTCGGCCAGTTGCATCGGATCGGTCGCGAGCTGGTCGAGCACGCTCTCCCAGCGCTGCAGCACGTCCTTGGTCTGCCGGTCGGCGTCGTCGCCGTACTTGTCCTCGACGTACTTGCGGGCCTGCTCCAGATACTCCACCTGAAGCTGGACGGCGGTGATCTTGCGGCCGTCCTTGAGCGTCATCAGGTGCGTGCAGGTCGGGTCGTGGCTGACCTCGTGCAGCGCGGTGACCGGCCGGTCGACCGACAGGTCGTCGGTCAGCCAGCCGTCCTCGATCATCGCCAGCACCAGCGAGGTGGTACCGACCTTCAGGTACGTCGAGATCTCGGCCAGGTTCGCGTCGCCGATGATCACGTGCAGCCGGCGGTACCGGTCCGGGTTGGCGTGCGGCTCGTCGCGGGTGTTGATGATCGGCCGCTTCAGCGTCGTCTCCAGGCCGACCTCGACCTCGAAGTAGTCGGCCCGCTGGCTGATCTGGAAGCCGTTGGTGCTGCCGTCCTGGCCGATCCCGACCCGGCCGGCGCCGGTGACCACCTGGCGGCTGACGAAGAACGGCGTCAGGTGCCGCACGATCGACGCGAACGGCGTGGACCGGCGCATCAGGTAGTTCTCGTGCGACCCGTACGACGCGCCCTTGTTGTCGGTGTTGTTCTTGTACAGGTTCAGTTGCGGCGCGCCGGGGATCTGCCGGGCCTGCCGGGCGCCCTCCATGATCACCAGCTCGCCGGCCTTGTCCCAGACCACCACGTCGCGGGGGTTGGTGCACTCCGGCGCGGAGTACTCCGGGTGGGCGTGGTCGACGTACAACCGCGCGCCGTTGGTCAGGATGACGTTGGCCAGCCCGGTCTCCTCGTCGGTGAGCTGGCTGGAGTCGGCCACCTCCCGGCTCAGGTCGAACCCGCGCGCGTCCCTTAACGGGTGCTCCTCGTCGAAGTCCCACCGCGTTTTGCGCGCCAACGGCTGCGTCTGCGCATAGCCGTTGACCACCTGGCTCGAAGTCAGCATCGGGTTGGCCCCGGGCTGGCCAGGAACCGAGATGCCGAACTCGGTCTCGGTCCCCATGATCCGCCGAACACTCATACGATCGAGCCTACGCGGTAGGACCGACAGAAGGGGGGTGATGTGTCCACAGGGTTACCTGTGAGACTGCCCGGATGGACGAACTGGTGGCTCTTCTGGACGCCGACGGCCGAGTCTGTGGGTCCGCCCCACGGTCGGTGATGCGGCGCGACAACCTGCGGCACGGCGCGACCGGCGTACTGGTCCGGAACAGCGTCGGCGACATCTACGTGCACCGCCGTACGCCCGTGAAGGACGTCTACCCGGGCCGCTACGACTTCGCGGCAGGTGGTGTCGTCGCGGCCGGCGAGGACCCGTACGACGCTGTCGTCCGCGAACTGGACGAGGAACTCGGCATCACCGGCGTCGAGCTGACCCGGCTGCCGGAAGGCGACTACGCGGACGCCCACACCAGCTACCACGCCTACCTCTACACCTGCGTGTGGGACGGCCCGGTGAAGCACCAGCCGGAGGAAGTCGAGTGGGGCGCCTGGATGTCCCCTGCCGAGCTTGTCGCCAAGCTGGACGACCCCGCCTGGTCCTTCATGCCCGACACAGCCGCCCTCCTGGGCCCTCTGGTCCGGTCCTACGTGTGACGATCGACGACAACGGCTGGGACAGCCGCGCCTAGCTGGACGGCGACTGGCTCCACCGGGAGCCCCGCCGCGTGGTCAGCAGGTGCAACTCCAGTACTGATCGTCAGTTGCGGCCGATGAAGCGGGAGACCGAGCGTGCCAGGTTGATGCCGACCAGGCCGCCCCAGCAGATGATGATGGCGATGGTGCCTTCCTGGGCCGCGGCGATGGCAGTGATCGGGACGCCGGCGGCCACCGACACGATGGCCAGCGCGAGCCCGCCCGGATCGCCTTCCCGGCTCGGCGGTTCGATCCTCGCCGGCGGTGTGGCGAGACGCTGAGCGGCGTGCGCGTCGAGCTTCGCGAGGAACCCTTCGATCACCTCGGCCTCGTACTCCGGGCCGAGCTCCTGCCGCGCCGCGACCGCTGCGCGCAGGTCCTTGCGGATCTCATCCGTCGCCATGCCGAGAACGGTACGCCGACGGCGGCTCGCGCGGGATCAGGGGAAACCCTGACCGGCTCCCCGGCCGACGGGCTCCGGCAGCAAGGGATCCGGTGGCTCTAGGCGGCTGGCGCTGCCGACACCACGGTGATATGGCAGGTGGCCGCCACGGCGCTATGGCGGGTGGCGCGCGCACGCAGTACGGGGAGACGCCTCAGCCGCCCTGGTCGACTGGACCAGGGCGGCTGAGGTGAGTGCTACAGGTACTGACCGGTGTTGGTGGCCGTATCGATCGACCGGCCCGGCTCGGTGCCCTGCTTGCCGGAGATGAGCGTGCGGATGTAGACGATCCGCTCGCCCTTCTTGCCGGAGATGCGGGCCCAGTCGTCCGGGTTGGTGGTGTTCGGCAGGTCCTCGTTCTCCTTGAACTCGTCCACGCAGGCCTGCAGCAGGTGCTGGACCCGCAGACCCTTCTGGCCGTCGTCGAGGAACGCCTTGATCGCCATCTTCTTGGCCCGGTCGACGATGTTCTGGATCATCGCGCCCGAGTTGAAGTCCTTGAAGTACAGGACCTCCTTGTCACCGTTGGCATAGGTGACCTCGAGGAAGCGGTTCTCGTCGGCCTCGGTGTACATCCGCTCGACCGTGCGCTGGATCATCCCGTTCACGCACTCCCGGCGGTCACCACCGAACTCGCTCACGTCGTCGGGGTGCAACGGCAGCGTCGTGGTCAGGTACTTCGAGAAGATGTCGCGGGCGGACTCGGCGTCCGGCCGCTCGATCTTGATCTTCACGTCCAGCCGGCCCGGCCGCAGGATCGCCGGGTCGATCATGTCCTCACGGTTCGAGGCACCGATGACGATCACGTTCTCCAGGCCCTCGACGCCGTCGATCTCGCTCAGCAACTGCGGGACGATGGTGTTCTCGACGTCGGAGGAGACCCCGGAGCCGCGGGTGCGGAACAGCGAGTCCATCTCGTCGAAGAACACGATCACCGGCATGCCCTCGGAAGCCTTCTCCCGGGCGCGCTGGAAGACCAGGCGGATGTGCCGCTCGGTCTCACCCACGTACTTGTTGAGCAGCTCCGGACCCTTGATGTTGAGGAAGAACGACTTCTGCCCCTCCACCCCGGTCCGCTCGGCGACCTTCTTGGCCAGCGAGTTCGCGACCGCCTTGGCGATCAGGGTCTTGCCACAGCCCGGCGGGCCGTAGAGCAGGACGCCCTTCGGCGGCTTCAGCTCGTGCTCGAGGAACAGGTCCTTGTGCAGGTACGGCATCTCGACCGCGTCCCGGATCTGCTCGATCTGGCCGGCCAGACCACCGATCTGGGTGTAGTCGATGTCCGGGACCTCTTCGAGCACCAGCTCCTCGACCTCGGACTTCGGGATCTTCTCGTAGACATAGCCGGAGCGCGGCTCCAGCAGCAGGGAGTCGCCGGCCCGCAGTGGCTGGTCGAGCAACGGTGAGGCGAGCCGGACGATACGTTCCTCGTCGGCCTGCGCGATCACCAGGGCCCGTTCGCCGTCGGCCAGCAGCTCCTTCAACATCACCACGTCGCCGACGACCTCGAAGTCGCAGGCCTCGACCACGTTCAGCGCCTCGTTCAGCATCAGCTCCTGGCCGAGCCGGAGCTCGTCCAGGTCGACTGACGGGCTCGCCGCGACCCGGAGCTTGCGGCCCCCGGTGAACACGTCCAGCGTGTCATCGTCGTTGCGGCCCAGGAAGGTACCGAAACCGGAGGGCGGTTGCGCCAGCCGGTCGACTTCCTCCTTCAGGGCGATGATCTTCTCTCGGGCCTCGCGCAGTGTGTCCGCCAGCCGTTCGTTCTGGGCGGTCACACTCGACAAGGACGCCTGGGTTTCGGACAGTCTGCTCTCGAGCGACCGGCTGTCCGCCGGGTGCTCCAACAACCTCCGCCGCAACGCTGCGACCTCGGCCTCCAGGTAACGGACCTGGTTACGCAGCTCTGCCGCGGTAGGACTCTCGTCTCCAGCCACGATCATCACCTCACCATGTGGGGCTCGACCCTATGGACCTTACCCAGAAAACCTCACCTAGCAAGCCGAATCCCATCACGTGTCGGTTGCGGATGGCTCCGTTGCCGGCGGCGTGTCCGCGGGTGGGTCGGACTTGCGAGGTCCGGAATAGTCGTCGCCGTACGCTCCAGGGGCCGGCCGGCGCTTCTTTCGGGGGGCCTGTACCCCGTGGGCCATCCGCCTAGCGGTCACCAGGAACGCGGTGTGACCCTGCATCCGGTGCCCCGGCCGGACGGCCAGTCCTTCGACGTGCCAGTCCCGCACCAGCGACTCCCAGGCCCGGGGCTCGGTGAACTCGCCGTGCGCGCGCAACGTCTCCACCACGCGGCTCAGCTGGGTCGTGGTGGCGACGTAGGCGCAGAACACGCCACCGGGCACCAGGGCACCCGCGGCGGCGTCGATGCACTCCCAGGGAGCCAGCATGTCGAGGATGATGCGGTCGACTTCCTCTTCGGCCAGCGACTCGACCAGGTCACCGACGTGCAGGGTCCAGGCCGGGTGCTCGGCACCGAAGAAGCCGGTCACGTTCTTGCGGGCCACCTCGGCGAAGTCCTCGCGGCGCTCGAACGAGATCACCTGGCCGTGGATCCCGACCGCCCGCAGCAACGCGGTGGTCAGCGCGCCCGAACCGGCGCCCGCCTCGACCACCTTCGCGCCCGGGAAGACGTCGGCCATCGTCACGATCTGGGCGGTGTCCTTCGGGTAGATCACCGCGGCACCGCGCGGCATCGACACCGAGTAGTCCGCCATCAGCGGCCGCAGCGCGAGGTATTCCACCCCGCCCTTGGACCGGACCACCACCGCGTCGGGCCCGTCGATCAGCTCGTCGTGCTCGATCCCGCCCTTGGTGGTGTGGAAGACCTTCCCGCGCTCCAGGAACACCGAGTGCCGGCGCCCCTTCGAGTCGGACAGGGTGACCCACTCACCGGCCTGCAGCGGCCCGTGGTGGACCCCGGAGAACGAGGCATCAGGAAAATCGCGAAGATCAGACATAAGGCGCTCACCCTACTTCCCCGCTCCGACAAATCCGGAACGGCGGGCGCAGCGTCAGCGGGAGCGGAAGGCCTGCTCGAGGTCGGCGGTCGCGAGCACGCCGTACACCCCACCGTCGGCGTCCAGCACCAGGTACTCCGACGACGGGTGCTTGCGGAGGGTGTCGAGGATCTCCTCGCCGGTGTCGTTGACGCCGATGATGTGGCCGGCGCTGATCCGGGTGGCCACCTCGCCGACCGTGGTCCAGGGCCGCTGGTTGGGCGCGACCGCGGTGACGGCCGACTCCGACACGAGGGCGTGCGGCTTGTCCTGGCCGTCGGTGACCACCACGGCGCCGGCCTGGGCGCCGGTCGCCAGCCGGATCGCTTCGGAGATCGGCGTACTGGCGTGGACGGCGATCGCGCGGCGGGCCAGCGTGCGCACGTGCAGGGCAGGCAGCTTGCGCCGCAGCCGGGCCTGCATGAGGGACGCGGTGGAGCCCATCCAGAGGAAGAAACCGACGGCCAGCGCGATGACGAAGTCGATGATGGTCGGCTGCCGGTCGAAGAGCTCCTGCAGGATCACCGGCGCTGCCAGGACGGCGATCGCGATCACCCGGCCGGCCCACGCGGCCGCGATGGTGCCGGTGTGCGGGTTGCCGGTCGCCTTCCACACCGCTGCCCGCAGCACCCAGCCACCGTCGAGCGGCAGGCCGGGCAGCAGGTTGGTGACGCCGACGATCAGGTTGGCCATCGCGAGGTTGAACAGCGCGACGTACGCGACGCCGTCGTCGGCCGCCCGCGACCCCAGGTAGGCCAGTCCGCCGACCAGCAGCGACGCCAGCGGGCCGACCACCGACACGGCGAACTCCTCGAAGGGCCGCTTCCGCTCCCCCTCGATGTGGGTGCCGGCCGCGAAGAACCCGAGGTTGATCTCGGTCACCGGGATCTTGAACCGCAACGCCACCAGCGCGTGCGCCAGCTCGTGCAGCAGGATCGACGCGGTGAACGCGACCACGAAGACGAACGACGCGACGTAGCGCCAGCTGCCCAGCTCCGGGAACTGCGCTCCGATGATGCTGGAGAACCCGAACGCCAGCAGCATCGCCACCGGCAGCCAGGTGAACCGCATCGTCAGCTTGATCCCGCGGACAGAACCGAGCACCCAGGTGCCGGGCGTCGGGCCGGCAGGCTGGGCAGGGCTGTGGGGATCACGCGAGTCGGACATCGGGGCAACGCTATCGGTCCGGTGGTGAGAGTGCGTCACACACCCACGGTGAGCCGAGCGGTGTAGCCGTCCTGGACCTCACCGCTGATGGCGGCCAGCTGGTGTACGGCGCCGTCGTCGCCGAACACGTTGTCCTTCTCCAGCGACGTGTTCGCCAGATTGCGGGTGCTCCCGTCGTACCCCGAAGTCGCGTAGACCGCGGCGCACGCCTCGGCCGGCAGAGCCAGTTGCGAGGTCGCGCTGATCTTCCCGGCCGCGGTGGCTTCGGACAACGAGGCGTAGACCTCGAAGTGGAGGTGCGGCCACCTCCCCTGGTACGCCGCGGGGAAGATCGTGGTGAAGGTGACCTTCCCGGTCGAGTCGGCAGCCTGTACGCCGCGGCAGTAGTTCTCGCCGCTGATCTCGCCGTCGTAGAGCGAGTAGCGCCCCTGCGCATCGCAGTGCCACAGGTAGACGGCGGCACCGGGCAGGGCGGTGTCCTTGGCCGCATCCAGTACGACGAGTTCGACCGTCAGCGGGACACCTTCCGCAACGCCTGTCGCCGACCCGAAGCTCTTGGTCAGATCCCTGCGCACGATGCCCGACTCGGTCAGCACGTTCGGCCCGTTGGACCCGTCGCCGGGGAACGGCCCGGCCGTCTCCTCGGGGATCTCGTCGACGCCGCCGCTCGACGGGGCCGGGGTGCTGCCCGTCGTACCGGCGGCACTCGGGGATGAGCTCGGGGTCGAGCCGCTGGACGTGTCCGGGTCGGCCGCACAGCCGGCCACTACGGCCAGCCCGGCGCCGGCGAACAGCCGCAGGACGTTGCGCCGGCGCAGTACGCCGAGGTCGTACTCGAGTCCTCTGTCGTGGTCGTGCATCTGGATCTCCTCGTCTCGCCGATGGGTCCAGAGTGCCGAGCCGGCCCGATGGTTCGCCGAAAGTCCGCTGGGAGTTGGCTGGGAAGGTCTACTGCTGGTTCGCTGCGTCAGCGGGTTCGCTGCCGGGCTGCCAGGCGAGCGGCGATCCAGAGCGGGAGCGCGGCGGCGATGCCGGTGAGCACCAGCAGGGTCACCGACAAGGTGCTCGCGTAGCCGAGTTCGCCGTACTCGAAGGCGCGGCGGTAGATGAGCAGCGGCGCGGTCAGGGTCGCGTTCACCGGACCACCGCCGGTCACGAGCAGAGCCGGGACGAAGGCGTTCTGTACGACGACCACCACGTCCCGCACGGCCAGCACGATCACGATCGGCGCCATCAGCGGCAGCGTCACCCGCGTCATCGCGAACCAGCCTGATCCGCCCTCCAGTTCGATCGCCTCGTGCAGCCGCGCGGGGATCGCGATGCGAGCGGCGAGGGCGACCGTGAACGCCTCGCCGACCTGGAAGGTCATCACCAGGACCAAGGCGAGGCGGGCGCCCCAGGGCGTGGTCAGGAACCCGGGATCGGGAACGCCGAGGGCGCCGAGCAGCGCGGGCAGCGGCCCGTACAGCGGGTTGAGGATCCACAACCAGAGCAGGGCCCACGCCGCGTCAGGGATGACCGACGGCAGGTAGACCGACGCCCGGCCGGCCGTCATCATGGCGCCGCGGCGCCGGGCCAGCAGGAGGGCGGCCCCGACCGCGAGCAGCAAGCGAAACGGTACGACGACCGCGGCGACGACCGCGCTGATTCCGACCGAGTCCCAGAACGCGCGGTCGTCCACCAGCCGGCTCACGTTGCCGAGCCCGGTGAACTCGGGCGCCCGGAAACCGAAGTAGTCGGTGAAAGCCAGTACGACGGCCAGCCCGAGGGGCGCGAGTACGAGAAGCAGCGACCCCACCAGGTACGGAACCGCGAGCGGTTGCCGCCACACGGCCGTCCCGGCCCGCCTCATCGCCGCAGACCGGTCACGGCGTCGAAGTGGTGCACGTCCTCAGGACGCCAGGCCACGGATACCTTCTCCCCGACCTTGGGAGCGTCATCCCAGGGCAAGCGGGCGAGCAACTCGCCAGTCGTCTGGATCCGGACCAGACAGTCCTCGCCGGCCGGCTCGACGGCGAGGACCGTGCCAACGCGCCCACTTTCGGTACTCCGGCAGACCCGGACCCGCTCGGGCCGGACGCCCACGATCACCCCGTCTTCAGCCGGCAGCAGGTTCATCGGCAGCGCGCCCAGGATGCGCGCCACCGCCGTCGTGGCCGGCCGCGCGTACAGCTCAGCGGGGCTGTCGCACTGGAGGACGCGGCCGCCGTCCATCACCGCGATCCGGTCTCCCATCGCCATCGCCTCGAGCTGATCGTGGGTGACGTGGACCATCGGCAACCCCAGCGACTGCTGCACCGCCCGGATCTCCCCTCGCATGCGCAGCCGCAGTTCGGCGTCGACGGAGGCCAGCGGCTCGTCGAGCAGACAGACGGCGGGCACGCGGATCATCACCCGTGCCAGCGCCACCCGTTGCCGCTCCCCTCCGCTGAGTTCGCCCGGCATCCGCTGCAACAGTTGATCGACATCCAGGCTCCGGGCCACCTCGGCCACCCGAGCCTCGACCTCGCGACGCTTGGCTCCCCGGGCCCGCTCCCCGATGCCGATGTTCGCCGCGACGCTGAGATGCGGGAACAGTGCGGCTTCCTGGAAGACCATCGCCACGTCCCGCCGCCCGGCCGGTACGCCGGTGATGTCCCGGCCACCGATGACGATGTGCCCCGAGTCCAGCGTCTCCAGGCCCGCGATCGCGCGCAGCAGTGTCGACTTCCCCGACCCCGACGGCCCGACGACGACCAGCAGCTCGCCGTCCGCCACCTCCAGGTCGACGCCGTCGAGAGCCACCACCCGTGCCCCACCGTGCGCCCGGTACTCCTTCCGCGCGGCCTCGACCCGCAGACTCATCGGCCCTTGAGCAGTGGGTCCGCCTGCTTCCGGATCTCGGTCAGCACCTGATCGAGCGGTACGCCGTCCTCGAACGCCCGCTGCAACTGGTTGCCGATGACATCCTCGACCTCGGGCCACGACGGGGTCACCGGCGTGTGCCTCAGGTGCGGGATGGCGTCGAGGAAGACCTGGGACGACGCCGGTGCGCGCGACGGGCTGAGGAACGCGGGCGAGCTCGCGACCGCCCGCAGTGACGGCACGGTCCGTCCACCGAGAGCCGTGATGGTCTGGCCCTGCTGACCGGTCGCGTAGGCGATGAACCTGGCGGCGGCCTCCTGGTGCTTCGAGCTGCTCGCGACGCAGTACGCGTCGCTGTGCAGCACCGAAGCGGGCTTACCCAGCACGGGCAGGCCCGCGACGTCGAAGTCGAGCCCGCGTTGCTCTCGCAGCGCCGGGACCTCGACCCGCGAGCTCAGGAACATCGCCACCTTGCCGGTCATGAACTGCTCGTCCAGATCCTGCGCGGCGAGCTGGGCCTTGTTCGGGGTCGCGCCGGTACCGATCAGGTCGACGACGGACTGGAGCGCGGCGCGGGCGGCGGGCTCGTGCAGCGTCGTCCGGGTCGGCTTCTCGTCGTCGTCGACGATCGCGCCGCCGTTGCTCCAGATGAACGGCGCCATCCGGGTGATCGACGGGTCGATGCCGACGCCCTTGGTCTTGGCGGTGGTCAGGGCGCGGGCGGTCGCCACGAAGTCCGCCCAGCTCCAGTCGGCCTTCGGCGGCGCGACACCGGCCTGCCGGAACAGCGCGCGGTTCCAGTACACGACCAGGGAAGAGATGTTCTGCGGCATGCACTGCAGCTCACCCCGGTAGCTGAAGGCGCTCAGGGGTTCCTCGTAGTACCCACCCCGATCGACCTTCTGCTGGTCGAGCAGGGCGCCCACCGAAGCGACCGCTCCGCGCTGCACGAAGGGCGCGTACTCGCGGTAGTTGATCAGGAACACGTCCGGGGCGTCACCCGACGCGAACGCGGTGGACAGCCGGGTCAGATGGTCCGAGCGGCCGACCGCGACCAGTTCGACCTTCCCGCCACTCGCCTGCTCGTACGCCGTAACGAGGCTGCGGTAGACCGCCGCCTCCTCCGGTTCGGCCCGGACCTGCAAGGTGATCGGCGCCGGCGTGGTGTTCGCCGGGGCGGCGTCGTCCTTGGCCGGGTCCCCGGCGCAAGCGCTCACCGCGAGCAGCGCCGGTACCACGAGGACGGCGATCGCTCTGCTGACTCTCATGTGCGCTCCACAGCTGAGAAGAAGGACCGTTGACCGATGCAGAAGGCAACCAGCGCGGGCGCGGTCACGATCACCGCCGCGGCGAGGTAGATCGGGTACAGGGCAGCCTCCATCTCGCTGAGGCTCCGCAGGCCCAGCGCCACCGGCCAGTTGGCCGGCGACGACACCAGGGTCAGCGGATCCATGAACGTGGACCAGTAGAACAGGCCGGACAGGGCCGCGACCGCCACCACCGCCGGGCGCGCGAGCGGAATCGCGATCTGCCGCCAGACGGCGTACGGGCTCAGTCCTTCCAGCGTGGCGGCTTCCAGCAGCGACCCGGGGATCCGCGAGTAGGCCAGCGCGAAGAGCAGCACATAGAAAGGGCTCGTGCCGGCGAGGGAGAGCAGTGCGACGGTGAGCGGTGTGTCGGCCAGTCCGACGCCCCGGAGCAGGACGACCCGCGGCACCCACAGCGCTGCGGCGGGCACCAGCAGCATGAACACGGAAAGGCCGATGAGCCCACGGCGTACCCGGCCACGAGCGGTGACGATCGCGAGGCCTGCCATGGACGTGACGATCACGGTGACCGGTACCGCGACCACCACCAGCAGCAGGGAGTTCAGCAGCAACCTCGCCAGCGGCATGAATCGCGACACGGCCGAGTAGTTCGTCCACTCGGCCGGGTCGGGCCAGAGGTCGAGTCCGTCGGGCGGCGGTTGGAGCGGGCGCTGGAGAGAACCCAGCACCATCACCACCAGCGGCGCGAGGAAGACCACGGACACCGCGACCACCCCGAGAGTCCGCCAGGTGGCGGGCCGTCGGGGTGGTCGGCGTGCGGTTCGCAGGGTCAGGCCTTCAGCGGCTCAGGAGGCGTCGGCGAGCGAGGTCGTCCAGATGCTCCGGCCGTACGTCGCGGCGTAGAGCGTCTGGCTGCCGGCCGGCAGGTCGATGTCGTTGATCGGGACCAGCGGCAGGTTCGCGCCGACCTTGACCCACGTCTTGCCCAGGTTGGTCGTCCGGAAGACGCCGACGTCGGTGGCGATGAACAGCCAGTTCTTCTTGGACGGATGCCGGATGACGTCGTTGATCGGCGCCTGCGGGATCTTCTTGCCGGTGATGTCGGCCCAGCTCCGGCCGCCGTTGGTGGTCATCACCAGGTGCGGGTAGTCGTCGCCGGAGCGCCAGCCCGAGAAGCTGGCCCAGGCGACGGCCGGGTTCTGCGGGTCGACGGTGATGCGGGTGACCCAGCGGCCGGGGAAGACCGGGCTCTGCAGCTTCGTCCAGGTCACCTGGTCGGGAGCGGCCATCGCGTTGCGGCTGACCCACATCAGACCGCTGTCGGTGCCGGCGTAGACCAGGTTCGGGTCGGCGTTCGTGGTACCGAGTGCCGTGATGGTGCCGAAGCCGGGAGCGCGGGGCTCGGTCCCCTCGGTGAGGTCCGGGCTGATCCGCTGCCAGGTCCGCTGGCCGGCGTCGGTGTTGATGCGGCTGACGTACTCGCTGCCGCCGAACAGGTGACGCGGGTCGGCGGCGAACTCCAGCGGCGCCACCCAGTTCTTGCGGGCGCCGGGAATCGTCATGCTGAAGCCCACGCCGTCGACGAAGCCCCGGCAGCCGCCGTTCTGCGAGCAGCCGTAGTACTTGCGGTCGTTCGTCGGGTCGATCCGGTTCATCATCCCGTCGCCGCCGACGAAGCCGAACCAGTCGCCGTTGACGGTGTTGTCGGCCGCCCAGGACTTCAGCGAGCCGTTGTCCTGGGAGCCGGCGTTGAGCCTGGTGGCGTCCTGGTGCGAGACGTCCATCGCGTAGAACTGCGTCACCGGCAGGTGCGGGGTCTTGGCCCACAGCCCGCGGGCGGCGCCGTTCTCGGTCGACCAGTAGAAGCCGCCGTCGTTGCCGAGGAACACCTTGCCGGCGGTGAAGGGATCCCACTCGACGCCGTGCTGGTCGGCGTGCGGCGTCTGGGAGGTGGTCCAGGTCAGGCCGCCGTCGCGGCTCTCGGCGAGGCTCACCCCGGCGACGAAGATGTGCAGCGGATCGACCGGATCGACGTACACGCGGCCGAACCACCAGGCGAACCCGCCGCTGATGGACTGCAGGGTGCCGCCGCTGGTCGGACCGACCGGCGTCCAGGTCGCGCCGGCGTCGGCGCTGGTGAAGAACCCGTTGAAGTTGCCACCGGCCGTGCTGGAGATCAGGTACGCGCGGTTCGGGTCGGAGTCACTGAAGTCGACGCCCATCCGGCCGACGTACGTCGCGGTGACCGGCTGCCCCTCGATGTCGGTGCTCTGCGGCAGCGGCGCCTGGTGGATGTTCGTCCAGGTGCGGCCGGCGTCCGTCGAGCGGTAGAGGTAGGAGTTCTTGCCGTAGATCCGCGACTTCTCGTCCCGGATCTTGTCCCAGGTGGTGGCGAGCATGATGTCGGGGTTCGCCTTGTTGATGCTGACGTCGATCGCGCCGGTGGCGGCGCTGCCGGGCACGATCACGCGCTCCCAGCTGAAGCCGCCGTCCTCGGTCATGAACAGGCCGCGGGTCGGCTCGGTGTCGTGCAGCGCGCCCATCACCGCGACGAAGACCCGGTCGTCGTCGCGCGGGTCGATGACGATCTGGCCGATCGTGTCACCGGTCCGCAGACCGACGTTGCTCCAGGTGCGTCCGTCGTCGCCCGACTTGTAGACGCCCTTGCCGTAGTACGCCGAACCGCCACCGTGGTCGGGTTCACCCGTACCGGCCCAGACGACACCACGGGAGTCGACCGCGACGGCGCCCATCGACTGCGGCAACTGGTCGTTCCAGGCGGTGGCGAAGGTCGCGCCGCCGTCCTTGGACCGCCACAGACCACCGGTGCCGGTGGCGATGTAGACAGCGTCCTTGGTCGTCGGGTCGGCCGCGATGTCGCGGATGCGGCCGCCGATGTTGCTCGGGCCGAGGCCCTTCCACACCTGGTCGGTGCCCGGCGACTTCATCGCCGTGGCGCTCATCTGCCGCGACTGGGTCAGCGCCGCGTCGACCGCGGCGTCCGGGATCGAGCCGTCGGGGTTGGCGCGCTGGGAGTACATCCACTCCTCGGCGCCCACCGGATTGGCCGTCGCGAGGGACTCCGCGGCGGGGGTCGGGCTGCGGCGGTCAGGGCCGGCGGCAGAGACGGCGCCCGCCCCCACCAAGGCGGTGACGGCCACCGCGGCAATCAGCGGAACGAAGGATTTCCTGCGCATGGCCACGCGTGCCTCCAGGATCACGAGGGCGCCTCACGCGCCACGATGCGCGGTCACCGTAACACCGGAAAATCCAAACTTCACTGGCTTGTGACACCTCAATACCGCGGCCGCCTTCTACAGTGGCGTCATGGTCGTCCGGGCGCTGATCGCATCGACGGCAGCCGCGTTGCTCGTCACGCTGACCGGGTGTTCGGACGGGGACCCGCAGAGCAACTGCGCGACCCCGCCTTCCGCTCCGGCGACCGAGGTCTCGCTGCTGCCGGCCAGACTGTCCTTCGCCGGGTTCGCCACCGTCACCCACGTCCAGAAAACCCAGGGCCACCTCACCGTCAGGGCCGTCACCGCGCTGCCGATCGACGAGGTGACCGTCCTGATCCAGGACGCGGTGACCGCCGCCGGCTACCGACCGGCCGGAATGGACAACGAGGGCTTCGAGGCAGAGGTCTTCTTCACCGCCGGCAAGTACGCCGCGGGGCAGGCCCTGGTCCGGCGAGCTGCCTGCGAGGGCCAATGGGACATCGACCTGGTTCTCATCGACCCCGGCTCTGTCCCTACGCCGAACTCGCCACCGGCTTCGGCCGGACGCTGAACTGTCGGCGCTCTCGCCTAGCCTTGACGTCATGAGTACCGCAGCCATGGCGCAGACGTCCGGGCACCCGATCGGAGCGCTGTCTCCGTCCCGGGCCGCGGACTTCATGAGCTGCCCGCTCAGGTACCGGTTCCGCGTGATCGACAAGCTGCCCGAGAAGCCCTCTTCCGCGGCGGTGCGCGGCACTGTCGTGCACGCGGTGCTGGAGCGTCTGTTCGACCTTCCGCGCGGTCAGCGGACGCTCGAGCACGCCACCGAGTTGCTGGAGCCGCAATGGCTGAAGCTGCTCGAGGCCGAGCCGGAAGTGGCGGAATTGTTCGCCGAGGACGCGGACGGCGCCGAGCTGGCCAAGTGGCTGCAGGAGGCTCACCAGCTGCTCGGCAAGTACTTCACCCTGGAGGACCCCAACCTGCTGGAGCCGGCCGAACGCGAGCTGTACGTCGAGACCGAGCTCGAGTCGGGCCTCACGCTGCGCGGTTACGTCGACCGCCTCGACGTCGCACCGACCGGGGAGATCCGGGTGGTCGACTACAAGACCGGCCGGTCGCCGTCGGAGTTCTTCGAGGCCAAGGCGCTGTTCCAGATGAAGTTCTACGCGCTCGTGCTGTGGCGGGTGCGCGGCGTCGTACCGGCGATGCTGCAGCTGGTCTATCTCGGCAACGGCGAGATCGTCCGCTACGTCCCCGACGAGGCCGACCTGCGCGCTTGTGAACGCAAAATCGGGGCGATCTGGCAGGCGATCAGCTACGCGCTGGAGTCCGGCGACTGGCGGCCGAGCAAGAGCCCGCTGTGCAACTGGTGCGACCACAAGGCCCTCTGCCCCTCCTGGGGCGGCACCCCACCGCCGCTGCCGGCCCGATCGGCCGAGGAAGTGACAGCCGGTTCGGCCGACGTCGATCTGGTCGGGGTGGACGGCTGAAACAGCCGCGCCGGCACCCCGGCGCGCCCCGTTAGCACCCGCCTGAGTTCGGGCTCACACCCGGTCGATGCCAGGAACAACCACCACTCTCGGATACGGTCCGCAGTATGAGTCATCCGCATCCCGACCTCGGCCAACCGCCCCGCCTGCCCCAGGACGCGCTCCGCGTGGTCGCTCTGGGCGGTCTCGGCGAGATCGGCCGCAACATGACCGTGTTCGAGCATCGCGGCCGGTTGCTGATCGTGGACTGCGGCGTGCTGTTCCCCGAGGAGCACCAGCCCGGCGTCGACGTGATCCTGCCCGACTTCGGCTGGATCCGCGACCGGCTGGACAAGATCGACGCGATCGTCCTCACCCACGGCCACGAAGACCACATCGGCGGCGTCCCCTACCTGCTGAAGGAGCGCGCCGACATTCCGGTGATCGGCTCCAAGCTGACCTTGGCGTTCATCACGTCCAAGCTGAAGGAACACCGGATCACCCCCAAGACGATCGAGGTCAAGGAGGGCGACCGGCGCAAGGTCGGCCCGTTCGAGACCGAGTTCTTCGCCGTCAACCACTCGATCCCCGACGGCCTGGCGGTGGCGATCCGGACCAAGGCCGGCATCGTCCTGCACACCGGCGACTTCAAGATGGACCAGTTCCCGCTGGACCGCCGGCTGACCGACCTGCGCGGCTTCGCGAAGCTCAGCGAAGAAGGCGTCGACCTGTTCATGACGGACTCGACCAACGCCGAGGTGCCGGGGTTCACCACCTCGGAGAAGGATCTCGGCCCGGCGATCGACACCGTCTTCCGGACCGCGCCCGGCCGGATCATCGTGTCCAGCTTCGCCAGCCACGTGCACCGGATCCAGCAGGTGCTGGACGCCGCGAAGCTCGGTGGCCGCAAGGTCGCCTTCGTCGGCCGCTCGATGGTGCGCAACATGGGCATCGCCGGCGACCTGGGCTACCTGAAGATCCCGAAGGGCCTGATCGTCGACCTGAAGGAGCTGGAGAAGCTCCCCGACCGCAAGGTCACCCTGATCTGTACCGGCTCGCAGGGTGAGCCGATGGCCGCGCTGGCGCGGATGGCGAACCGCGATCACATGATCCGGATCGGCGAGGGCGACACGGTGCTGATGGCCAGCTCGCTGATCCCGGGCAACGAGAACGCGATCTACGGCCTGATCAACGGCCTGATCCGCTGGGGCGCCAACGTCGTCCACAAGGGCAACGCCAAGGTGCACGTCTCCGGGCACGCGAGTGCCGGCGAGCTCGTCTACTGCTACAACCTGATCAAGCCCCGCAACGTGATGCCGGTGCACGGCGAGTACCGGCACCTGAAGGCGAACGCGGCGCTCGCGATCGCCACCGGCGTACCGGCCGACCGGGTGATCATCGCCGAGGACGGCGTGGTGGTCGACCTGGACAAGGGCCGCGCCAAGATCGTCGGCAAGGTCGAGGCCGGCTACGTGTACGTCGACGCGATGACGGTCGGCGGGGTGACCGAGGCCAATCTCAAGGACCGCCGCACGCTGGCCGAGGAGGGCGTCGTCACCGTCGTACTCCTCGTCGATGCGAACACCGGCCAACTCGCCGAGCCGCCGGACTTCCTGGCCCGCGGCTTCGTCCACGACGACACTACGTTCAAGGACGTCATCCCCGTCATCGAAGACACCCTCGCGAAGGCGGCCTCCGAGAGCATCGGCGACGCCCACGCGCTGGAGGAGCTGGTCGGCCGGGCCGTCGGCAACTGGACCTGGCGCCACTGGCGCCGCCGTCCGGTCGTCATCCCGGTCGTCATCGACGCCTGATCCCCCAACCTCCCCCAACCCAACCCAACCGCCCGCCTGGCCCGCCCGCTCCATCGCCCCGCTCACCCGATGGTGGGAGTATCCCCGGGTTTTGGGTGGTTTCCCCCGGTTAGAGCCGGGGGTAACCATCCGTGCGCGGGGGTATCCCTGGCGGCCGGGCGGCCCTGGGGGCGGATAGCGTTCTGGGTGTGACGGTGAGAGTTGTCGAGCAGAGTGTGGCCATCCGGACTGTCGGACTCGGCAAGAGCTACGGCGCCGGGGACACCCGGGTGGACGCGCTGGCCGAGGTGGACCTCGAGTTCGGCAAGGGCCGGTTCACCGCGATCATGGGGCCTTCCGGTTCCGGCAAGTCGACCCTGCTGCACTGTCTGGCCGGCCTCGACCGGCCGACGACAGGCCAGGTGATCCTGGGCGACGTCGAGCTGACCAAGCTCGACGAGAAGCGGCTCACCCACCTGCGGCGGGACCGGATCGGTTTCGTCTTCCAGGCGTTCAACCTGGTACCGACGCTCAGCGCCCTGGAGAACATCACCCTCCCCCTCGACCTGGCCAACCGCAAACCCGACGCCGAGTGGCTCGACAAGGTGATCGACGCCATCGGCCTGCGCGACCGGCTCAGCCACCGGCCCGCCGAACTGTCCGGCGGTCAGCAGCAGCGCGTCGCCTGTGCCCGTGCGCTCGTCTCCCGGCCGGAGGTGGTCTTCGCCGACGAGCCGACCGGCAACCTCGACTCGCGCTCGTCCGCCGACGTGCTCGGCTTCCTGCACCGCTCGGTCCGCGACTTCGGCCAGACCGTCGTGATGGTGACCCACGACCCGACCGCGGCGTCGTACGCCGACCGCGTGGTCTTCCTCGCCGACGGGAGGCTCAGGTCCGAGCTGCTCGACCCGACCGCCGAGTCGGTGCTCGACCGGATGAAGCAGCTCGACACCCCAGAGGCCGGCTGATGCTCAAGCTCGGCCTCCGGTCGGTGCTCGCGCACCGGCTCCGGTTCGTGCTGTGCACGGTCGCCGTGCTGCTCGGAGTCGCGTTCGTCGGCGGCGCGCTGATCTTCACCGACACCCTCTCGGCCGCCCTCAAGAAGAACTACGCCGGTGCCCCGGCCGACATCTCCGTCACCCCGGCCACCGCTCTGAAGAACGACCCGGGTGTCTCCAACGCCCGGCCGCTCACCCTGACGTCGGACCTCGCCAACCAAATCGCCAACCTGCCCGGCGTGGCCAGCTCCGAACCGCTGGTGCTTGTCCCCGGCGCCCAAATCCTCGGCTCCGACGGCCGGCCGACCGACGCGCTGGGTTTGCCCACCTACGCGGCCAGCTGGCCACGCGACCGGCGTACGGCGACGTTTCAGTTGATCGACGGCAAACCGCCTTGGGGCAAGGAGCAGCTCACCCTCGACCAGGCGACGGCCAAACGGGAGGGCTACCAGATCGGCGACCAGGTCAAGGTCGTCACCCCCGTCAGAGCAGTGACGGCGGTCCTCACCGGCGTCACCACGCCAAGCCTTTCGGGCGCGTCAGCAGGCGCTCCGCTGATCACGTTCGACTCGGCCTCCGCGCAGCTGCTCGTTCTCGGCCGGCCCGGCTGGACGTCGATCACCGTCGCGGTCGAGCCCGGTCAGGACGTTCAGGCCGTCACCCAGGCCATCGCCAAGATCGCCGGCAAGGACGTCAGTGTGCGGACCGCGGCCCAGGTCGCGGCCGACGGCGAGAACGCCATCGACAACAGCTTCGGCGGCTTCAGCGCGATCCTGATGCTGTTCGCCGGAATCGCCTTGTTCGTCGGCACGTTCCTGATCGTCAATACGTTCGCGATGCTGGTCGCCCAGCGCTCGCGCGAGCTGGCCATGCTGCGGGCGATCGGCGCGTCGCGCGGCCAGGTGACCAGCACGGTCCTGATCGAGGCACTTGTCATCGGCATCGCCGGCTCCACACTCGGCCTGCTCCTGGGCGCGGCGGTCGCCGGTGCCCTGCAGGCCTTCTACAAATCGCTCGACCTCGCCATCCCGACTTCCAGCCTGCAGATCAGCGTCCCGACGGTGGTCGCCTGCTACCTCGTCGGCGTCGGCGTCACCCTGTGCGCTGCCTATCCGGCCGCCCGGCGGGCCGGCAAGCTGCCGCCCGTCGCCGCGATGCGTGACGACGTCAGCATCCCTGAGCGCTCGCTGGTACTCCGCCTCGTTCTCGGCGCCTTCACGCTGCTCATGACCGGCCTGCTGGTCGCCATCGCGTTCACCCTGCAAGGCTTGCCGGCCGCGATCCTCGTCGGCCTGGCCGCCGCCATCGGCACGCTCGGCGTAGTGATGACCAGCCCCCTCATCACCCGGTACGCCGTCCGCGCGCTGATGTCGCCGTTCGGCCGCAAGGCGCCCGTCACCCTCGGCCGGCGCAACGCCGAGCGCAACCCCCGCCGTACCTCGGCCACCGCCTCCGCCCTGATGATCTCACTGGCCCTGGTCAGCGGGCTGGTCGTCATCGCCGCGTCCGCGAAGGCCTCGGTCGACCAGGCACTGGCCGACGCGATCGGTACCGCCGAACTCCTGGTCAGCGCCGACCAGCCGTTCAGCAGCCAGGTCGGTGACCAGGTCGCCAAGGTGCCGGGAGTGGCTGCCGTCCACCGGGTCCGGCAACTGCCCGGCGACATCGGCACCCGCCGAGTCACCGTGGCCGGAGTCGACGACGGCACGATCGCCGGACCGATCACCACCCGGTTCCTCTCCGGCTCGGCGGACGGCCTCCGGAACGGCGAAGCGGTCATCCCCCGCAACCTGGCCCAGCAGCTCGACCTGGTGACCGGGCAGCAGTTCGAGCTGACCACCAGCACCGGGAAGCAGCCGCTGCGGGTGAGCGGCATCATCGCGCCGAACCGTCAGCTCAACGCCGTGATCGTGTCGCAGCAGACCTTCACCCAGGTCGGCGGCGCCACCACCGACCGCACTCTGTACGTCGAAGTTGCCGACGGCACCGATTTCCGCACGGTCGGGCAGGCCGTCGCCGCTCAGCTGACCGACTACCCCGCCGTCCAGGTCCGGGACCAGCAGGCCTACGCGCAGAGCCAGCGGCAGCCGATCGACACCGTGCTCGCCGTGATCGCGATGCTGCTCACGCTGGCCGTGCTGATCGCCGTACTCGGCATCGTGAACACGCTGGCGCTCGGCGTGATCGAGCGCACCCGCGAGATCGGGCTGCTCCGCGCGATCGGGATGGACGGACCGCAGTTGCGCCGGATGCTGCAGGTCGAGGCGATCGCGATCGCCTTGCTGGGCGCGCTGCTGGGGCTGCTGATCGGGGTGCTGTTCGGCGCGGCGGTGCAGCGGGTGATGCGGGAGGACGGGCTCGGCGTACTCGACCTCCCGGTGCTTCAGTTGACGGTCGCCGTCGTGGTCGCCGCGGCGGTCGGCGTACTGGCTGCGGTTTGGCCGTCACGCCGTGCAGCGAAGCTCGACGTGCTGCGGGCGATCGGCAGTCAGTGACGACGTGCACGGCAGTGCGACGAAGGGCAGCCACGGCGGGCAATCGCAGGTAGCCTGCCGGTGTGCCGGGCAGCGTGCAGTCGATCGAGCGTGCCGCGGCCGTGCTGCGACTACTCGCAGCGGCACCGAACGGGCTCGGCGTCGCCGATCTCGGCAACGCGCTCGGCCTGGCCAAGACGACCGTGCACGGCATTCTGAAGACCCTGCACCAGGTCGGTTTCGTCGAGCAGGACCGCAGCGGAGCGCAGTACCGGCTCAGCGACGCGTTCGGCCGGCTCGGGGAAACCTATCTCGATCCCAACGAGCTGCGCAGCCGGGCGATCAACTGGGCCGACTCACTCGCGTCCCGCAGCGGCGAGGTGGTTCGCGTCGGACGCCTGGTGGAGGGCAAGGTGGTGGTCGTGCACCACGTCTTCCGTCCCGACGACTCCGACCAGAACCTCGACGTCGGTACGACGCTGCCGCCGCACGCGTGCGCGCTCGGCAAGGCCGTGCTGGCCTTCGACGCGTCCGGCGCGGCCCGGCCTCGCAAGCTCGATGCCTACACGACCAGGACCATTACGGAGCCCGCGAGGCTGGCGGAGGAGCTCGCCGCGGTCCGCGCGAAGGGCTGGGCCGGCGAGTTCGAGGAGCACACCGTCGAGCTCGCCGGGATCGCTGCCCCCATCCGCGGACTCGGCGGCCTGGTGGTCGGCGCGGTCGGCCTGACCGGCCGGATCGAACGGATCTGTGACAGCCGGTTGAGGCATCGCGCCGATCTGGTCACCATGGTCCGGGCGACCGCCGAAGCCATCGGCCGCGACCTCCGCGAGGATCGATGACGGGGCGGCTCTCCCTCCCGCGAAAGAGGGGCAGCTGATGGCAGAGCAGTACGTGGCCGCCGTCGACCAGGGCACCAACTCGACCCGGTGCATCCTGTTCGACCGGCGAGGGCGGCTGGTGTCGGTGGCCCAGCGCGAGCACAAGCAGTACTTCCCGCGGCCGGGCTGGGTCGAGCACGACGCGGCGGAGATCTGGCGCAACGTCACGCGGGTGGTGCCGGCCGCGGTCCGGCAGATCGGCGCGGCGCCGTCACAGATCGTTGCCATCGGCATCACCAACCAGCGGGAGACCAGCCTGCTGTGGGATCGCCGGACCGGCGAGCCGATCGGCCACGCCGTGGTCTGGCAGGACACCCGGACGGACCGCCTGATCACCGAACTCGCCGGGGACGAGGGGCCCGACCGGTTCGCGGACCTGTGCGGTCTGCCGCTGACGACCTACTTCTCCGCGCCGCGCCTGCGCTGGATGCTCGATCACACGCCGGGGCTGCGGGAGCGGGCGAACCGCGGCGAGGTGCTGTTCGGGACGATGGAGAGCTGGCTGATCTGGAAGTTCACCGGCGGTCCGGACGGTGGTCTGCACGTCACCGACGTCACCAATGCGAGCCGGACGATGCTGATGAACATCGAAACGCTCGAGTGGGATGACCAGTTGCTGGCCGCGTTCGACGTACCGCGCCGGGTGCTGCCGGAGATCCGCCCGTCGTCGGGGGTCTTCGGGACCGCGACCGAGGTGCTCCCCGGCGTACGGATCGGGGCCGCGCTGGGCGACCAGCAGGCCGCGCTGTTCGGGCAGACGTGCTTCAGCGCCGGTGAGGCCAAGTGCACCTACGGGACCGGATCGTTCCTGCTGCTGCACACCGGCAAGGAGATCGTCCGGTCGACGCACGGCATGCTGACCACGGTCGCGTACCAGATCGGCTCGGAGCCGGCGGCGTACGCGCTGGAAGGGTCGATGGCGGTCACCGGCTCGCTGGTGCAGTGGTTTCGCGACGGGCTCGGGCTGATCCACACCGCCGCCGAGATCGAGACACTCGCCCGGACCGTCGAGGACAACGGCGGTGCCTACATCGTGCCCGCGTTCTCCGGGCTGTTCGCGCCGCACTGGCGCAGCGAGGCGCGCGGCGTGATCGCGGGGCTGACGTCGTACATCACCAAGGGACATCTGGCCCGGGCCGTGCTGGAGGCGACCGGCTTCCAGACCCTCGAGGTGGTGGACGCGATGAACGCGGACTCCGGGATCGCGCTGAAGGCGCTCAAGGTCGACGGCGGAATGACGGCCAACAACCTGCTGATGCAGTTCCTCGCCGACCTGCTCGACGTGCCGGTGGTCCGGCCGATGGTGACCGAGACGGTCTCCCTCGGCGCCGCGTACGCCGCGGGCCTGGCGGTCGGCTACTGGCCCGACCTGGAGGGCTTGCGCAGCAACTGGCACCGCGCCGGCCAGTGGCTCCCCGACATGGACCCGGACCGCCGCGCCACGGAGTACGCGAACTGGCAAGCAGCCGTCCAACGGACCTTTGGCTGGATCCGTCCGGACCAGTAAGCAAGGGCCCGAAGACCTGGGATCGGGTCTTCGGGCCCTCGCGCGTGCGGAGTGTCAGGCCGGGGAGACGATGTCCGGGGCCTCGAGGCGCACCTTGTCGGCGGACTCGTCGTCGGGCTGGTCCTGGGAGTCGCGTTCGGACTGGACCCGGCGGGTGTAGAAGGAGACCTCGCGCTCGATCGTCTCCTCGTTCCAGCCGAGGATCGGTGCCATCAGCCGGGCGGCTGCCTCGGCTGCCTCGACGCCGCGGTCCCAGGCCTCGATCGAGATCCGGGTCCGCCGGGCCAGTACGTCGTCGAGGTGGCGGGCGCCCTCGCTGCGGGCGGCGTACACCACCTCGGCCTTCAGGTAGTCCTGCGTGCCCGGTAGTTGCTCACCCAGCGACGGGTCCTCCTCGACCAGCGCGAGCACCTCGTCGATCAGGGCGCCGTACCGGTTGAGCAGGTGCTCGATCCGGGCCACGTGCAGGCCGGAGCGCCGGGCGATCAGCTGCCGCTGGTTCCACATCGCGTGGTAGCCGTCGGCACCGACCAGCGGGGTGTTCTTGGTGACCGACTTCGGCACCCGGCCGTCGAGGGCGTTCGCGGCCGCGTCGATGGCGTCCTTGGCCATCACCCGGTACGTCGTGTACTTGCCGCCGGCAACGACTACCAGGCCCGGGGCGGAGTGCGCGACGACGTGCTCCCGGGAGAGCTTCGAAGTACTCTCCGACTCCCCCGCCAGCAGCGGCCGCAGACCGGCGTACACGCCCTCGACGTCCTCGCGGGTCAACGGCGTGACCAGCACGGAGTTGACGTGGTCGAGCAGGTACTCGATGTCCTTGCTGGTCGCGGCCGGGTGGGCCTTGTCCAGGTTCCAGTCGGTGTCGGTGGTGCCGATCAGCCAGTGCCGGCCCCACGGGATGACGAACAGCACGGACTTCTCGGTCCGCAGGATCATTCCGGTGCTGGACTGGATCCGGTCCTTGGGCACCACCAGGTGGATGCCCTTCGACGCGCGCACGTGGTACTGCCCGCGCTCACCGATCAGCGCCTGGGTGTCGTCGGTCCAGACACCGGTCGCGTTGACGACCTGCTTGGCCCGTACCTCGAACTCTCGCCCGCTCTCCAGATCCTTCGCCTGGACACCGGTCACCCGCTCGCCCTGGCGGAGGAAGCCGATCACCTTGACCCGGTTGGCGACGTGCGCGCCGTACGACGCCGCCGTCCGCGCCAGCTCCATCGTGTGCCGGGCGTCGTCCACCTGGGCGTCGTAGTACTGGAGTGCGCCGACCAGAGCCGACTTCTTGAGACTGGGGGCCAGCCGCATCGCTCCACGCCGGGTCAGGTGCTTGTGGATCGGCAGGCCGGCTCCGTTCCCCGAGCTGAGCGACATCGCGTCGTACAGCGCGACGCCGGCACCGGCGTAGAAGCGCTCCCACCACCGATGCTGCAGGGGGTAGAGGAACGGCACGGGCTTGACCAGGTGGGGTGCCAGGCGTTGCAGGAGCAAGCCGCGCTCCTGCAACGCCTCGTGCACGAGACGGAAGTCCAGCATCTCCAGGTAGCGCAGCCCGCCGTGCACCAACTTGCTCGACCGGCTCGAGGTGCCACTCGCGAAGTCGCGAGCCTCCAGCAGCCCGGTGGTCAGGCCACGGGTCGCGGCGTCGAGCGCCGAACCGGTGCCCACCACCCCGCCACCGATCACCAGGATGTCGAGTTCCCGGCCGTCCGCCATCGCCTCGATCGCGTCGGTCCTTGCCTGCGGTGACAGTGCCACTGCGCCCACTTCGGTTCCTTCCGTCGTTTCCCTCGTACTACTCAACGCCTACCGGGACCGGCTTAGTCCACGTCCACCCAGTCCAGGGTGCGGCTGACCGCCTTCTCCCAGCCCTTGTACCCATCGGCACGCTGCTGGTCGTTCCACTCCGGGTTCCAGCGCTTGTCCTCGTTCCAGTTCTGCACCAGTTCGTCGGTGTTGTTCCAGAACCCGACCGCCAGTCCCGCCGCGTACGCCGCGCCGAGCGCCGTCGTCTCCGCCACCACCGGCTTGCTCACCGGGACGCCGAGGATGTCGGCCTGCATCTGCATGCAGAGCTCGTTCGCGGTGACGCCACCGTCGACCTTGAGGACCTCGAGCTTCACCCCGGAGTCCTTCTCCATCGCGTCGGCGACGTCCTTGCTCTGGTAGCAGATCGCCTCCAGCGTCGCCCGGGCCAGGTGGGCGTTGGTGTTGAACCGCGACAGGCCGACGATCGCGCCCCGCGCGTCCGAGCGCCAGTACGGCGCGAACAGGCCGGAGAACGCCGGCACGAAGTACACACCGCCGTTGTCCGGGACCTGCCGGGCCAGGGTCTCGGTCTCGCTCGCGCCGGAGATGATGCCGAGCTGGTCGCGCAGCCACTGGACGGCCGATCCGGTGACGGCGATCGATCCCTCCAGCGCGTAGACGGGAGCCTCGTCGCCGAACTTGTAGGCCATCGTGCTGAGCAGTCCGGCCTTGGAGCGGACGAGTTCGGTGCCGGTGTTCAGCAACATGAAGTTGCCGGTGCCGTAGGTGTTCTTGGCCTCGCCCGGGTTGAAGCAGACCTGGCCGACGGTGGCCGCCTGCTGGTCACCGAGGTCACCCGTCAGCGGTACCACGCCGCCGAGCGGGCCGTTCGCCAGCGTCTCGCCGTACATGTTGGGGTCCGACGACGGCCGGATCTCCGGCAGCATCTGCCGGGGGATGTCGAAGAACGAGATCAGCTCGTCGTCCCAGTCGAGCGTCTCCAGGTTCATCAGCATCGTGCGGCTGGCGTTCGTCACGTCGGTGATGTGCACACCGCCCTCGGTGCCACCGGTGAGGTTCCACAGCAGCCAGGTGTCGGTGTTGCCGAACACGGCGTCACCGGCCTCGGCGGCCGCGCGGACGCCGTCGACGTTCTCCAGGATCCACTGCACCTTGCCGGCCGAGAAGTACGTCGCCGGCGGCAGTCCGGCCTTCTGCCGGATCACGTCGCCCTTGCCCTCGCGCTCCAGCGCCGACGCGATCCGGTCGGTGCGGGTGTCCTGCCAGACGATCGCGTTGTAGTACGGCCGGCCGGTACGGCGGTTCCAGACCACGGCCGTCTCGCGCTGGTTGGTGATGCCGAGCGCCACCAGGTCGCTGGCCTGGAGGTTGTTCGCGTTCAGCGCGGTCCGGATCACCGAGCTGGTGCGCTCCCAGATCTCCACCGGGTTGTGCTCGACCCAGCCGGCCTTCGGCAGGATCTGCTCGTGCTCCAGCTGGTGCTTGCCCACCTCGTTACCGGAGTGGTCGAAGATCATGAAGCGGGTACTCGTGGTGCCCTGGTCGACGGCACCTACGAAGTCAGCCATGGAATTTCCTCTCCTCACACAGCAGGTTCAGGGGGTGGCTCATGCCTTGGTCTCGGCCTCTGGGCTGGGCACGCGCCCCGGTTCCTCGTCCTCGTCCGCGATCGGCAGATTGCGGCCGATCAGCAGGTCGTACAGGAACGCGCCGACGAGCGCGCCGATGATCGGTCCGACGATCGGCACCCAGAAGTACAAATCCCCGAACTGATCCTTGAACGCTCCGCCGTAGCCGGTGAAGAACGACGCCAGCCGGGGGCCGAAGTCACGTGCCGGGTTGATCGCGTACCCCGCGTTGGTGCCCCAGGCCATGCCGATGCCGACCACCAGCAGGCCGACGATGAACGGCGCCAGGTTCGCCCCCGGCGAGGTGTTGCGCAGGTCGGTGATCGCCAGGATCACCATCATCAGGATCGCGGTACCGATGATCTGGTCCCGGAAGCCGCCCCACATCTCCACCCCGAGCTCGGTGCTGCCGTTGCCCGGCAGGGTGGAGAACACGCCCTGGCTCTTGATCGTCAGCCCGGGATCGAAATTGTTCAGTGCCTCGGTGTAGTTCCAGCGAACCACGAGCGCCGCCAGGAACGCTCCGAGGAACTGGGCCACCGCGTACGGCAGCACCTTCTTCCAGCTGAACCCGCGGAACGCCGCCAACGCGATCGTCACCGCCGGATTGAGATGCGCGCCGGTCATCCGGCCCGCCACGTAGATCCCCAGCGTCACACCGATACCCCACGCCCAGGCGATGGAGTCGTGATCTCCCAGCCCACCCCCGCCTGCGACCACCTGGGCGACGACGCCACAGCCGAACAGGATCAGGATGAACGTACCGGCGAGCTCGGCGGAGCACTCCCCCAGAAGGGTCTTCGCCTTGACCGCTTCCGTTTCAGTAGCTGTCTTAGCCATTCCGAAACTCCCTTCCACCCCGTGACGACCACGGAGAACTGGAATGTAGGAGCGTTAGCGAGGCGGCACAACGCCAGTCGTTCGACATTGTCGAACGAGACCACTCTGCCAGCTGGTTGCAATGCTCGGGGGTAGCGACCCACGCCTCGCCCCACCCGAACTCAAGTCGCAACTTGAGCGGCGCGCCCACCCGAGCCACTGGGGTGGTCAGGCGCGACTCCCATCCATCCCGCATCTCGTCGACCCACCCGTACTCAAGTCGCAGCTTGAGCGGCGCGCCCACCCCCGAAGTACAGACATGCACCCATCTTCTTTCTCACGAACGCTCATATAGCGTCCCTCCTCCCCAACGGCAGGCAGCCGTGAGCCGCTCTCCCAGCCGACCCGCTGCCCTAGACTCCCCACTCAGCCGGTAGCGCACGGAGGAGCCCATGACCGAGGAGTCGTTCGGATCAGTGTTGCGTCGCCTCCGCCTTGCCGCCGCGCTCACCCAAGAGCAACTGGCCGAGAGAGCCGAACTCAGCGTTCAGGCCATCAGCGCGCTGGAGAGAGGCGCCCGACGCAACCCCTATCGAGAGACGGTTCAGAACCTCGCGGATGCGTTGAATCTGACTTCAGAGGACCGAGACGTCTTCTCCGCACTCTCGAGCGCCAGCCGGTCCAAGACCGCCGGCCCCGGCTCAGTGGCGGCTCGCCAACTGCCGCTGTCTGCCCTCCACTTCGCTGGCCGGATTCAGGAGGTAGAAGCAGTCACAGACTTGCTGTCGGCGGAAGAGCCTCGCCAGGCACCTCGCATCATCACCATTCAAGGTATGGCCGGCGTCGGCAAGACCGCTCTGGCGATACGCACCGCCCGGCTGACCGAGGCGCACTACCCGGACGGCCAGTTCTACGTCCAATTGAACGGTTTCGGAGCCGGGCAACCGTTGCCGGTCGCCGATGCACTCGGGCATCTGCTCCGCGCGACAGGCCTGATGCCCAACGCGATTCCCACTTCGGTGGAACGTGCCTCTACCCTCCTACGATCCCGACTGGCGTCCAAACGCGCACTTCTCGTCTTGGACAACGCTTTCGGCCCAGAGCAGGTGATACCGCTCTTGCCGGGTGCAAGCAGCTGCGCGGTGCTGATCACAAGCCGTCAGAATATGACCACCCTTCCAGCGGATCGTCACGTCCGACTGACTCCGCTCGACGAAGCAGAAGCCGCAGACCTGGTGCAGTCCATAGTGGGCACCACCCGCGCGGCGGCGGAACCAGTTGCGATCGCCGAGCTGGTTGAACTCTGCGGTCGACTCCCTCTGGCACTCGCTGTCGCCGCGGCCCGCCTCGCTGCCCGTCCCACCTGGTCGGCTCAGCACTTGGTCGGGCGCTTGCAGGACGAAGCCGGCCGCCTGGACGAGTTGGCCAACGATCACCTGGGAGTACGCACGGCCCTCGCCGTCTCCATCAGCCAGTTGTCCCCCAATGGCTCACGACAGTTGCCTTCGCTGCCCGATGTATTCGCTCTTCTTGGGACTCTCACCGGTTCTGACTTTGGCCTCGACCTAGCCGCGCGGCTCTTGAACACCGCCCCGCATCTGGCCGAATCCGCACTTGAACAACTTGTCGATGTCAATCTCCTCGGGTCCCCGTCTCTGGGTCGCTATCAATTCCACGACCTGATCCACGCCTACGCGCGCGAAAAGGCCGAGGTCGACCTGACGGAACAACAAAGGCAGCAGGCACACGAGCGCATCCTCAGGTTGTACCGGGCCGTGGCGTGGCGAGGGCTGAAATGGCTCGATCCCGGCGCGCCAAGGCTTGCTTGGAATGAGGCTGATTGGCTCATGGACGGACCGGCACTGTCGTCGGCGCAAGAATCATTTCAGTGGCTGGATGCCGAACAGGCCAATCTCGCCGCGCTCCTTCGCCACCTTGCGTCCACGGAGGATCCCGATCAACTCATGGCCGGTCTGGTGCTCGGACTCTACGGCTATGCCACCGTGTACAGCCGGATCGGCGGCTGGGTCCCGATCGTCCGAGCGGCTGTGCGGGTGACCGAAGATCGACGATATCGAGCCGCGCTACTTCACGACTTCGGCATCGCCTGCGCCGACGACGGTCACCTGGACGAGGCCGTCGACGCATTCAGACTCAGTGCCGAGATGTTCCTCGCCGTGAGAGATATTCGCAGCGAGTCTCTCGCTGTCAACAACTATTCACGGTTGCTCGGCCGAATGGGCCGTCATAGTCAGGCGATTGACCTCGCGAACCGCAGCCTTTCGCTTTACCAACAAATATCTGACCAAAGGGGCACCGCACGGGCGCTCCTCAACTTGTCACAACTCCATGATCGCATGGGCGCTTTCACAGAGCACTTGATCTACGCGACCGAGGGGTTGGTCCGGTTCGAGCAGATTCAGTCGGACGCAGGCATTGCCAACGCCAATCACAATGTCGGTTCCGCGCTGGCAAACCTCGGCCGCTACGACTTGGCGATCACTTATCTGAGCGCGGGCATGGAGAGTTTCGACAGGCTCGGGCACCGTACCGGATGGGCAGATGCTGCCCGAGATCTAGCAAAGGCTCTGTCTGCGACTGGCACCGTCAGCGAGGCGCTCGTTCTGTTTCACCAAGCTCTCACCATTGCGATTGATCGGTCGGACGACCGCCGACGTGCATCCGTGCAGCACTCTCTCGGCGCGACCTATCTGAACGCCGGAGACCATGCACTGGCAGAGACGCATTTGAAAGCTGCCCATGACTACTACAAGCGCGACCAGCGGACAGTAGGAGTTGCTGAGGAGATTGAACGACTCCTCAGCAAGCTGAACGATTGACCGGCGAGCGCCAAGCGGTGCAATTCGCCGCCTACCTAGGTTCCCAGGGAATGGCAAGCAGCTTAGTCGCCCGGCTGCAACTGAAGCGGGGGCCGAACGTCTTGCAGATGTACTGGACCTTCCAGAGCCTACTTTGTCCGCACTGAATCCTCCCGTGATCTCTAGCCGGCTCTGTGGTCGTTGAAGGCTCTGATCAAACGCCGAAGCACGGCCGTGTCACCATCCACCGTCGCGTCCCCGGACTTGATGACGTCGTCGAGATCCTGACCCTCGAACACCAGCCTCTGAACCGTGCGTACTTCGGTTGTCAGGACAGCATCGGCGGCTGCTTCACCCCTGACCGCCTCGAGCGTGCCGTCGTTCACAACAAGGTGGAACGCATCGCCGGGCAGGTGAAGCTGGACGGAGCCGCGAAGGTCGCCTGCTGCGGTCGGGTCGAACGTCGTACGCAGTGCGACCACCAGGGCATCCGGGCTGAGTTCCGTGGCCGAGCCGGGCAGCGGCGGTAGGGGGCTGCCCCATTGTCCGAGCGCCAGCAGGACCGGTTCGAGGGCTCGTCCGTGGTCGGTGAGCGCGTAGACCAGACCGGCCCCCGGCGGGAGTGCGCGTCGCCGGGTGACCACGCCGGAGTCCTGCAGTTCACGGAGTCGCTGGGTCAGCACGTTCTGGCTGAGGCCGGGGAGTCCACGGTGCAGGTCGGCGAAGCGCTTGGGGCCGAACAGCAGTTCGCGGACCACCAGCAGCGCCCATCGCTCACCTACGAGGTCGAGAGCGCGAGCGATACCGCAGAGGTCACGATAGCTACGCATGCCGACAGCATACTTCCCTTCAAGGACTCTTTACTCCTAAAGTAGGAGTACCAAACCAAAGGGGATGATCATGCCGCACGTGACCTCAGCTGATGGCACGAAAATCGGATATGACCGCCTGAGTGAGGACGGGCCCGCGCTGGTGCTCGTTGGCGGCGGCCTCGACGACGGCACCGAGAATGTGCCGCTGGGTGAGTGGCTCGCCGACCGGTTCTCCGTGGTCAACTACCGGCGCCGGGGCCGTGGGGACAGTGGCGACACCGCGCCGTACGCGGTGGAACGCGAGATGGAGGATCTCGCGGCTGTCATCGAGGCTGCCGGAGGCCGGGCTCACGTGTTTGCTGCGTCGTCCGGTGGGGCGCTCGCGCTGGAGGCCGCCGCCGCAGGGATCCCTGTCGACAAGATCGCTGTTCACGAGGTGCCGTATCTGCTCGGCGACGACATGGTCGCGGGCTGGCAAGCGTACGTCGACGATCTCGCAGTGGCCTTGGACGCCGATGACCGCGACCAGGCGCTTCGGCTGTTCATGAAGCTGGCCGGTTCCTCGGAGGAAGACATCGCGGGCGCCGAAGCCGCTCCGGTCTGGCCGGCGCTGGTAGCGCTCGCACCGACGCTGCGGTATGACGCCGCCTGCCTCGGCGAAGGCCCACCACCCGCAAGCCGGCTGGCGAAGGTGACTCAGCCTGTGCTGCTGAGCACCGGCGCGACTGTGGATCCACACTCAGCCGGGCTGCCGGTCGACTTCTTCGGGGCCGCTGCCGACGCAGCCGCCGTCTGCTTGCCGGACGCCCAACGACTCACCATCGAGGTCGCCGGACACGTCGCAGATCCGCTGGTTCTGGGCCCACTCCTGGCGCGGTTCTATACGGGCTGAACGAGAGCCCGGGATCCAATGGATCCCGGGCTCTCGATGGAACGACGATCAGCTGGCGGTCGCCTGGCGCGGCGCTTCGCCGCCTTCCTGGTTCTCCGGGAAGTGGCAAGCAGCCTGGTGGCCCGGCGCCAACTGCAGCAGCGGGGGCTCGACCGTCTTGCAGATGTCCTGAGCTTTCCAGCACCGGGTGTGGAAGCGGCAGGCCGGCGGCGGGTTGATCGGGCTCGGGACGTCGCCCTGGAGGCGGATGCGCTCCTGCTTCCCGCGGCGCTTGGTGTCCGGGATCGGTACTGCGGACAGCAGCGCGAGGGTGTACGGGTGCATCGGCTTCTCGTACAGGCTGACCCGGTCGGCGATCTCGACGATCTTGCCCAGGTACATCACCGCCACCCGGTCCGAGACGTGCCGGACGACGGACAGGTCGTGCGCGATCATCACGTAGGTGAGGTCGAACTCCTCCTGCAGGTCCTCCAGCAGGTTGACCACCTGAGCCTGGATCGAGACGTCGAGCGCGGAGACCGGCTCGTCGGCGACGATCAGCTTGGGACGCAGGGCCAGGGTGCGGGCGATGCCGATCCGCTGCCGCTGGCCGCCCGAGAACTCGTGCGGGTAGCGGTTGTAGTGCTCCGGGCTCAGGCCCACCAGTTCGAGCAGTTCCTGGACGGCCTTCTTGGTGCCGCCCTCGGTCTTCACGTTCTGCAGCCGGAACGGCGCGCCGACGATCTTGCCGACCGTGTGCCGCGGGTTCAGCGAGCCGTACGGGTCCTGGAAGATCATCTGGATGTCTTTGCGCAGCGGGCGCATCTTGCCTTCGGACAGGTGACTGATGTCCCGGCCCTCGAAGACGATCTTCCCGTCGGTCGGCTCCAGCAGCCGGGTCAGCAGCCGGCCCGTGGTGGTCTTGCCGCAGCCCGACTCCCCCACCAGCGACAGGGTCTCGCCCTTGTTGACGGTGAAGTCCAGCCCGTCGACGGCCTGGACCGCGCCGGTCTGACGCTGCAGCAGGCCCTGCCGGATCGGGAAGTGCTTGGTCAGCTTCGTCACCGACAGGAGTTCGTCGCCGGTCGCCTGCGGTGGCGTCGCTGGTGCGGTCTCAGTGGTCACAGTTGCTCCGTCTGTCACAGCTTCGGCTCGATCTCGGTCTCCCAGATCTCCTGGCGTTGCGCCGTGGAGAGGTGGCAGGCCACCTTGTGTCCGGCGCCCACGTCCAGCAGCTCCGGCCGCTCGGTCTCACTCGCGCCACCGTTGAGGTGACCGTAGTTGCAGCGCGGGTTGAAGGCACAGCCGGTCGGGACGTTGATGAGGCTCGGCGGGGTGCCCTTGATCGGGATCAGTCGCTCGGTGCGTTCGCGGTCGATCCGCGGCATCGAGCCGAGCAGACCCCAGGTGTAGGGGTGCTGCGGCCGGTCGAAGATGTCCTCCGCGGTGCCGTACTCGATCGCGCGGCCGGCGTACATCACCTGGATGTCGTCGGCCAGCTCGGCGACCACGCCGAGGTCGTGGGTGATGATGATGACCGCGGAGTTGAACTCGCTCTGCAGGTCCCGGATCAGGTCCAGGATCTGCGCCTGCACGGTCACGTCGAGCGCCGTGGTCGGCTCGTCGGCGATCAGCAGGTCGGGGTCGCACGACAGCGCCATCGCGATCATCGCGCGCTGCCGCATCCCGCCGGAGAACTGGTGCGGGTAGGCGTCCACCCGCCGGTCCGGCTGCGGGATGCCGACCCGGTCGAGCATGTCGATCGCGTGCTTGCGGGCGACCTGCTTGGTCACCTGGTTGTGCACCCGGTAGGCCTCGATGATCTGGTGGCCGACCGTGTAGTACGGGTGCATCGCCGACAGCGGGTCCTGGAAGATCATCGCCATCCGCTTGCCGCGGAGCAGCCGGACCTCTTCGCGGGACGCGCTGATCAGATCCTGTCCGTCCAGGACGACCTGGCCGCTGATCTTGGCCGATCCACCCTTGTGCAGGCCCATGATCGACAGGCTGGTCACGCTCTTGCCCGAGCCCGACTCGCCCACGATGCCGAGCGTCTTGCCCCGGTCCAGGTCGAACGACAGGCCGTCGACGGACTTGACCAGCCCGTCGTCGGTCGGGAAGTGCACCCGCAGGTCGCGGACCGAGAGGAATGCGTTGTCGTTGGTCATTTGGCGCGCACCCTCGGGTCGACGACGGCGTACAGGAGGTCGACGATCAGGTTCGCGAGCACGATGAAGACGGCCGCTACCAGCGTCACGCCGAGGATCTTCGGCAGGTCGTTGGCGACGATGCCGTCGACCGCGTACTTGCCGAGCCCCGGCAGGGAGAAGGTCTTCTCGGTCAGTACGGCGCCGCCGAGCAGCAGGCCGACGTCCAGACCGAAAATGGTGAGGATCGGTGTCAGCGCGCCCCGCAGACCGTGCTGTACGACGACCGTCCGCTCCGGCAGGCCCTTGGCCCGGGCCGTCCGGATGAAGTCCTCGTTCATCGTCTCGAGCATCCCGGCCCGGGTGTGCCGGGCGTACTGCGCCGAGAACAGGAACGCGAGCGTGACCCAGGGCAGGATCAGCGCCTGTGCCCAGAGGAACGGATTGTCGGTGAAGGGGACGAAGGTCCCCCCGGGTTTCGTCCACCCGAGTTGGTAGCTGAAGAAGGCGAGCGAGACCAGTCCGGTGAAGAAGATCGGCAACGAGACACCGGCCAGGGCTATCGACATCGCGGCCCGGTCGAAGATCGACCCCCGTTTCAGTGCCGACAGCACCCCGACCGCGACGCCGGACACCAGCCACAGGATGGAGGCACCTGCGGCCAGGGAGAGCGTCACTGGTATCCGGTCGAGCAGCTCGGGCCACACCGGCTGCTTGGTGATGAAAGAGTATCCCAGGCAAGGTGCCGGGCACTTCTCGACTCCGGCGCCGTAGTCGTACTCGGCGCCGACAACAACCCCCTTGGCCCAGTTCCAGTACTGCACTGCGATCGGGTCGTACAACCCCAGCCGCTCTGCGGTCAGCTTGACCGTGTCCTCGGTGGCCGCCCGGCCGACGTAACGGGTCGCCAGCGTCTCGGGCGTCGCTCCGGCCCAGCGTGGCACCAGATAGAAGATCGAGAACGTGACGGCGCTCACGACGATGAGGAGGCCGACAGCCGCCACGACGCGCCTGATGATGTATGTGATCACAGTGCCCGGCACCAGTGCCCGGTCCGGGAGATCCTCCCGGACCGGGCACCTGCAGCCTTCACCTACCTAACTTGTGGACCTGACAGAGGGCAGTGCGGACTGCTTACTTCACACCCATGTTCAGGTAGTCGTACATGTTGAACGCGTCGCTGACGAAGATGTTGGTGAGATTCTTCGGCCGCAGCAGCAGGCTCTTCGCGTACACACCCGGGTAGATCACGGCCTCTTCCATCACCCGCTTGTCGATCGGGGTCCACAGCTTCTCGCGCTTGGCCGTGTCGGTCTCGGCGATCGCGGCGTCGAGCAGTTTGTCGACCTCGGGGATCCGGACGGAGGTGTTCGAGGAGCCGCCGGTCTCGCGGATCACGCGGCTGTCGACGATCTGGGACAGGAAGCCGAAGCCGTCGTTCCAGTCCGCGCCCCAGCCGTTGGTGGCCAGACCGATCTTGTTCGCCACGACGAACGGCGGGTTGCCCGCGTACTGCGAGAAGTAGTCACCCGCCGGGTAGCCCTTCAGCGTCAGATTGATCCCGACCCGCTTGAGAGCCTGCTGGAAGGCCTCTGCGGTCGCCTTCTCGCGCGGACGGTCCGACCGGTAGGCCATGTTCGTGGCGAAGCCGTTCGGCTGACCACACTTGGTCAGAGACTCCTTCGCCTTGTCGAGGTCGCCCTTGCTGTCGGCTCCGGCCGGGTACAGGTCGAACTTCTCGTACCCCGGAACCAGCGGCGGCATGATCGTCGTCGCCAGGTCGCCGCCGGAGAACGCGCCACCGTAGGCGGTCTGGTAGCTGGTCCGGTCCATCGCGTACTGGATGGCCTTACGGCAGTCGATGTTGTTCAGCGGCGGCACCGTCGAGTTGACCGAGGTGTACCAGAGCCGCGCGAGGGTCGGGTTGTCCGCCTGGGCCTTCAGGGCCGGGTCGGTCAGCACCTTGCTCAGCGAGGCCGGCTGCACACCGGTGCCCGCGACGTCGATGTCAAGGTCGCCGGAGATGACCCGGTTGTCGATGTCGTCGGCGTTGACCTTGAGCGCGACCTCGTAACGGTCCGGCAGCGCCTTGCGGTTCTGATCCGTCGCCTGGTCCCACTGCTCGTTGCGGACCAGCGTGTACTGCTTTCCCGGCGCCACGGTCTCGAACTTGTACGGGCCGCTCGAGACGATCTTGTCGCGGTACTTGGCGCCGGTGTCCTTGGCCTCCGGAACCGGCATCGTCTGGGTCAGCTGCGCCAGGTAGTCGAAGCCACCGAAGCCGTTCTTCAGGTGGAAGGCGATGGTGTAGTCGTCGGGCGTGGAGATCGCCGAATCGGTGTTCATCCCCTTCGACCGGTACGGGCCGTCGTAGCCCTTCGGCAGGTTCAGGAACGCCTCGAAGTACGCCGGTCCGTTGGCGAAGGTCTTCTTGTCGGTCGACCGCAGGACGGCGTACTTGACGTCCTTGGCCTTAATCTCGGTGCCGTCCTCGAACTTGACGCCCTTGCGGATCTTGTAGGTCCAGGTCTTGCCACCGTCGGTCGGCACCCCCAGCGCCTCGGCCAGGTCCGGGACCAGGACGTTGCCCTCCTTGCCCGGGGCCGGCTTGAACATCAGCAGCGAGCGACCGTACAGCCGGGCGAAGTTCCAGGCGTATCCGTAGTAGGTCTCCCCCGGGTCCGGGGTGTCCCAATCGTCCGAGTGGGCCAGCTTGACGGTGCCACCCTTCTTGTCAGAAGGGTTCAGCACGCCCGCCACCGCGCCGTTGAACTCGCTCTTGGCACCACCGGTGGCGTTGTCGTTACTCGTGTCGCTACCGCCACAGGCGGACAGCGTCAGAGCAACGACCGCCGACAACGCGGCTACCGTTCTCAGTCGTTTGATGCTCATCGTCGTGGTGCACCCCTTCTTGTCAGAACCACAGGTGGAGAAAGTCGAAGTCATCGCGACCGCGGGTCGAGCGCGTCGCGCAGCCCGTCGCCGAACAGGTTGAAGGCCAGGACGGTGACGAAGATGGCCAGGCCGGGCCACAACATGAAGTGCGGCATCGTGTAGAAGGTCACCGCGTCCGACAACATGCCGCCCCAGGTGGCCGTGGGGGCCCGGACACCGACGCCGAGGAAGGACAACGCCGCCTCGAACAGGATGTTCGTGGGAATCAGCAGCGTGGCGTAAACCAGGACCGGTGCCATCAGGTTCGGCAGCAGTTCGGTGAACAGGATGTACGGCCGGCGGGCGCCCAGGCTGCGGGCCGCGTCGACGAACTCGCGCTCGCGCAGCGAGATCGTCTGACCGCGGACGATCCGGCCGATGTAGGGCCAGTTGAAGAACCCGATGATGAAGATCAGCAGCATGATCCGCAGCGAGTCGCCCTGCAGCCCGAACGCGTCGTCGGGGATGACGCCGGCCAGCGCGATCGCGAAGACCAGCAGCGGGAAGGCCAGGAAGATGTCCATCAACCGGCTGATCAGCGCGTCGACCCAGCCGCCGAAGAAGCCCGCCACGATGCCCATCGTGGTACCGATGGCCACCGACAGCAGGGTGGCGAAGAAGGCGATCAGCAGCGAGATCCGCGATCCGTAGATCACCCGGCTCATGATGTCGCGGCCGTTCACCGGCTCCACCCCGAACGGGTGCTCCCAGCTCATCCCACCGAACTTGCCGATCGGGGCGAGGGTGCCGTTGACCGTGTCGATCTTGTCCTGGTTGAACTCGTTCGGCGGACTGCCGATCAGGCTGATGATCAGGTTCGCGAAGATCGCCATCAGGATCAGCAGCACGATGATCACGAAGCCGGCGATCGCGATCTTGTCCCGCTTGAGCCGCATCCAGGCGATCTGACCGAGTGAGCGTCCCTCGATCTTGCCCATACCTTTGAGGACGGCTTCAGGATCTGCCGTAGTCGCCCCGGGCTCGACCTCGAGTGGTGTCGTCACGCGATATGTTCCCCTGCCTTGATGGAGTGGCTCTTGGCTGCCGACTCAACCTGCCGTCATTACTCGCCGGAGTCAAACGGCGAAAGTGCTGCGTTGCCCGATCGTGATGCGTAGGAAATCGTCCCGTATCGTGGGACAACTCGCAGTACAGCATGCACCTACTCAGGGTCGCTGGCGACGCGCTGTCACTGGCACCGACGGGCCAGTGCGGTGCTGCCCGCGGAACTACTTCCGCAGCGGGGAGAAGTACAGGAACGACAGTGGGCTCAGCGCCTTGTCCACGTCCTCGACGCTCTTGCCGGCGACCACCGTGAACCGGCCCTGCCAGCTCGGAATCACCGGGGCGTCGGCGGCCAGCAGGACCTGCAGCTCGGTCAGTGACGCTTCGCGTTCGATCTGGTTCTGCTCGGCGATCTCCTGATCCATCAGCTTGTTCGCCGCCGAGCTGCGGTACCCGTTCTGGAACATCCCGCCGTCGCGCACGAACGGCTGCAGGTAGTCACCGCTGTCGAGGTAGTCGGGGAACAGCCCGGCCTGGTAGAGGTCGTACGCCCCGGCTCGCGCCTGCTGCAGGTACTTCGGCCAGTCCGCGCTGCGCAGTACCACCTTGAACAGCCCCGACGCCTCCAACTGGCGCTTCAACTCCAGTACTTCGGCCTTCGCGCCCGCGCCGTACTGGAACGGCGTCCAGCCCACGTTCAGCGTCACCGGCGTGGTGAACCCGGCCTCTCGCAGGATCGCCGCCGCGGCCGTCTTGTTCGGCTCCTTGTACTGCGTCCGGAACGCGTCGACCTGCCCCGCGAAGCCGGCCGGCACCACCGAGTAGAGCGGCGTCACGTGATCGCCGTGTGCCTTCTTCACCAGCGCCGGCCGATCGATCAGCTGCGCCACGGCCCGTCGTACGGCGGGATTGCGCGCCACCACCGACCGCATGTGGAAGCTGAAGAACCGGATCTCCGCCGAACCGGCGTCGACCACCTGCACCTCGCCGCCGGCCCGGAGCCGGTCCAGGGTGCCCGGCCCGAAGCCGTGGAAGCCGACATCGGCCTTGCCGCTGGTCAGCGCCTGCGTCAACGACGCCGCGTCGGTCAGGAAGCTGACCTCGATCGAGTCGTTCTGCGCGGCGCGCGAGCCGCGGTACTTCTTGAACTTGCCGAGCACCGCGGCCGAGCCGGGCTGGTACGACTTCAGTTCGTACGGCCCGCTGCCCATGGCCTTGTCGGCCAGCAACTTGGTGGCCGGGTAGAACTCCTCGTCGACGATCGAAGCCGCCGTCGTGGTCAGCAGGTAGGGCAACCGCGCGTCGGGCTTCTTCAGGGTGAAGACGGCGGTCAACTTGTCCGGCGTGGTCACGGAGGCCAGCGAAGCGAACAGTCCGGCCGGTCCACCGGGCGTCTTGAGCTTCAGCATCCGCTCGAAGCTGAACTTCACGTCCGACGAGGTCAGCTCGTGCCCGTTCGGGAAGGTCAGGTCGTCCTTCAGGCTGCAGGTGTACGTCGTGGGCGCGTCGTACTGGCAGTCGGCGGCTTCCGGCACCGGCGTGGGCTTGCCAGGGATGATCGTCAGCAGTGTCTGGTACAGGTTCGACTGCAAGGTGCGCGAGCCGATCTCGTACGGTCCGGCCGGGTCGAGCGAGCCGACGGCGTCGGTGGTCGCGACCTTGATGACCAGGTCCTTCGGCGTCGCTCCGCCCTCGTTCGGACGGTCCGGCCCGGACTTGCCGCAGGCCGCGAACGAACCCGCCAGCAGACCGACCGCCGCGAGCCACGCGGCGCGACGCTTCAGCACAGTCACCATCCCAACCCTCCCCCAGAACACCCCCGCAGGCACCTGAAGAAGGTATCGCCTCAGCGGAGCAGGTCGCGCAGCGCGTCCGGAGTGAGCGACTCCAGTGACTTCAGCACCAGCCTTCGTGGCGCCTCCGGGATCGGCACCCACTGCGGTACGGCGATGACGAACGCGCCCGCCGCCGTACCGGCCTGGGTGCCGCCCGGCGAGTCCTCGATCACCACGCAGTTCGCCGGGTCGACCTGCAGCTCGGCCGCGGCCTTCAGGTACGGCTCGGGGTGCGGTTTGCCGTTGCGCACCTCGTCGCCGGCCACGATCACGTCGAACAGATCCGGCGGCAGATGCGACAGCACCGCGTCGATCATCACCCGGTACGACGCCGAGACCAGCGCGCACGGGATCCCCGCCGCCTTCAGCCCGGTCAGCAACTCCAGCGCGCCAGGGCGCATCACGACGCCCTCCTTCAACGCGCGCACCACTTCGCCGTACATCCGCTCGGCCAGGGCATCGGGCTCGATCGCGCCGTCGGGCAGCCGTGCCATCCACACCTCGACCGCGTGCGACAGGTCGCTGCCGACCAGCGCCATACAGTCCTCGACCGTCCAGGTCCCGCCGAGTTCGGTGAGCAGCTCGATCTGCACCCGGGCCCACTCGGGCTCGGAGTCGACCAACGTGCCGTCCATGTCCCAGAGCACCGCTTGGAGGGTCATAGCAAGATCCTACGTACTCCGGCCGACACCCTTTCCGCCGGCCGTGAAACGACCGCCGCCGACCGGGCGTTGGACGTAGGCTGGGCAGTCCGGCAGTGCTCGTTCAACGGGCTCAACAGACGACTAGGACGGGGGGTGGCGAGTGGTAGATCTCGCGAACCTGAGGGATCCGGTCGTGATCGCCGCGTTCGAAGGCTGGAACGACGCGGCCGAAGCGGCCACCGGAGCGGTCGATCACCTGATCGAGGAGTGGGACGCCGAACTGGTCACCGCGATCGACCCGGAGGACTACTACGACTTCCAGGTGAAACGGCCCGAGGTCGAGTTCGACGACGAGGGGGTCCGGCGGCTGACCTGGCCGACCACCCGGATCTTCCTGGCGCGTCCCGACGACACCGGCCGCGACGTGCTGCTGATCCGCGGCATCGAGCCGAACATGCGCTGGCGCGGGTTCTGCCGCGAACTGCTCGAGGTGGTCGACGAGTCGAACGCGCAACTCGTCGTCGTCCTCGGCGCGCTGCTCGCCGACTCGCCGCACACCCGGCCCATCCCGGTCTCGGCGTCCTCCTCGGATCCGGAACTGACCGCCTCCTGGAGCCTGGAGCCGTCGAGCTACGAAGGCCCGACCGGCATCACCGGCGTCTTCGCCGACCTGTGCGGCGCCCTCGGCGTACCGGCGGTCTCGATCTGGTCGGCCATCCCGCACTACATCGCCGGTACGCCGTGCCCGAAGGCGTCGCTGGCCCTGCTCAGCAAGGTCGAGGCGCTGCTCGACCTGCCGATCCCGGAGGGCGAGCTGCCCGAGCTGGCCCGGGCCTGGCAGCGCGGCGCGGACGAGCTGAGCGAGGAGGACCCGGAGGTCGCGGAGTACGTCGCCTCGCTGGAGGAGCAGCGCGACACCACCGACCTGCCCGAGGCCAGCGGAGACGCGATCGCCGCCGAGTTCGAGCGGTACCTGCGCCGGCGCAACACCGATCGCCCTGAGTGACCGGCTGACCCAAAAAAAGCGTACCCAGGAGTAGCTTCTTCGGTGGAGGCGGCTTATCGTCGTCTCGACCGACGGGGAAACACGGGGAGCTGGTATGCGCAAGGTACGCGCGGACGAGCGCGGTGGCGGATCGATCGGCGCCCTTGCCGTGCTCCTGGTACTGGCCACCGTCGCGGTCGTCGGCTTCCTCGGCAACCGCAAGGACGCGGCGGCCGTGGTCGATCTGACCGTGCTGCCCGGCTCGTCGACGCACACCACGATCGCCGCCGCGCCGCTCGATCCCGAACCGTTCGGCGGAACCGACGGGCTCGTCGTCCATCCCCGCACTCAGACAGCTCTGTACTCCGCGCCCGACGCCGAACCGTTCGCCAAGATCGGGCCGACCCAGTTCGGGCCGACCTGGCTGCCGGTGGTCGGGCGGGCCGACGGCTGGGTGCAGGTGCTGTTGCCCTCGAAGCCGAACCGTTCCACCGGCTGGCTGCGGGACGACGGCCTGGACCGCGCCACCTCGCCGTACCTGATCCGCGTGCACACCGGGTCGCGGACGATCGAGCTGTTCGAGAACGGCAAGAGCCTCGGCAACTGGAAGGCCGGCGTCGGCGCGAAGGCGACACCGACCCCGTCCGGACGCACCTTTCTGCTCGGGTCGATCATCGACAGCAAGCGGTCGGCCTCGCCGATCGTGCTGCCGCTGGGTGCGCACAGTCCCACTCTGGACACGTTCGGTGGCGGTCCTGGTACCGTCGCGATCCATGGCTGGCCCCGCTCGGAGGTCTTCGGCGCGGCAATCAGCGCCGGCTGCGTCCGGGTGCCGAAGGTCGCCCTCGGCAAGCTTCAGAAGGTTCCGCTGGGGACCCTCGTCCTGATCGACGGCAAGTAGCCCATGCACCGCTCCGCAGAAAAGTGAGGACTCCGATGCGACGACAGCTGGTTCCGACCATCACGACGTTCGCGGCCGTGACCGGGGTCGTGGCGTTCACGCTGGTCGCCAGTGCGCCCGTGGGCAACGCGGCGGCCCGCGCCTCCTCGGCGTACGCGGTGAGTGCCGAAGGACAGGTGCCGGTCGCCAAAACGCCGTACACCGAATCGCTGGACGGCAAGCGGCACAGTTCGTCCGCGCTGGAGCTGCCGAAGAACCCGCTGCTGTCCGTGCGGGCCGGAACGGTGACGGCCGGCAATGACGCCGCCTCGGTGGAACTGTTCGACCTCGTCGTCGGGCCGGACATCCTCAACCAGGTGAAGCTGCCGCCGGACCTGAAGAAGAGCTGCGACACCCTGCCTCCGACCGGCGCCGACGACCTGCCGATCCCGAAGCTCCCGCTGCCCGAGCTCGGCATTCCCCTGCCTGACCTGAGCACGGTCGACCTACCGGTCAAGAACCTGCCGGACCTGTGCAAGCTGCTGCTCACCCCGCCGAGCTCGCTGCTCGGCATCGAGTCCGTCACCGTCTGGTGCACGGGAAACACCGGCGGCGTGGACATCGGCGCCCTGACCCTGCTGGGTCAGCGGATCGCAGTACCGACGGTCAAGCAAGGCGCCTCGATCCCAGCCGCTCCCCTGGCGACCATCACCGTCAACAACCAGACCAACCACTCCGACGGCGCCTTCACCATCACCGGCCTGACCATCAACCTGGGCGGCACCCAGGTGATCCGCCTGGCCTCCGCCACCTGCGCCAAGCCCGCCGCGAAGGCGACGCCCAAGCCGACCCAGCCAAGACCCACCTTCCCGGTCCAGGCCCCCAACGAAGCACCCGCCGCCCCGGTCCCCACCCCGGTGAAAACCCACCACCCCGTAACCGGCTAGTACTCCGCTACAGCGCAACCCCCAGCAACGCGTCGACCGCCTGCGCCACCAGCGCCGGCGCCGAGGTGTCGTCACCGTTGGTCTCGGCCCACTGATCGACAGCCGCCAGCGCGGCCACCGTGTCGAGGTCGTTGGTCAGCGCCGCACGCAGAGCGTCCACCGCGGCGGCACCGTCCGGGCCCGAGCCCCGGCCGACCGCGCCCCGCCACACGTCGAGCCGCTCCTGCGCATCGAGGAGATCGGACGCCGTCCAGAACCACTCCGTGCGGTAGTGATGCGCGAGCAGCGCCAGCCGGATCGCCATCGGATCGGTGCCGGCCTGCCGCTCCTTGGAGACCAGCACCAGATTGCCCTTGGACTTCGACATCTTCTCGCCGTCCAGCCCGACCATCGCCTGGTGCACGTAGGCCCGGGCGAACGGGTGCTCCCCGGTCGCGACCTGCGCGCCGCTGGCCGACATCTCGTGGTGCGGGAAGATCAGGTCGGTGCCACCACCCTGGACGTCGAACGTCATGCCGAGGTACTCCAGCGCGATCGCCGAGCACTCGACGTGCCAGCCCGGCCGGCCGCGGCCGAAGGGCGACTCCCAAGCCGGCTCGCCCGGCCGCTCGGCCCGCCACAGCAGGCTGTCCAGCGGGTCGCGCTTGCCCTCGCGATCGGGATCGCCGCCCCGCTCGGCGAACAGCGCCCGCATCGTCTCGCTGTCGTAGTTGGAGACCCCACCGAAGGCCGGGTCGGCCTTCACGGCGAAGTACAGATCGCCGTCCACGTCGTACACCGCGCCGGCCCGCTGCAGATCCCCGACCGCCTTCGCGACCAGATCGATCGACTCGACCACGCCGACGTAGTTCTGCGGCGGCATCACCCGCAACGCGGTCATGTCGTCGCGGAACAGTTGGATCTCCGACAGCGCCAGCTCGGTCCAGTCGACGCCGGTCGCGGCCGCGCGCTCGAGCAGCGGGTCGTCCACGTCGGTGATGTTCTGGGTGTAGTGCACGGCGTGCCCGGCATCGAGCCAGAGCCGGTTGATCAGGTCGAATGTGACATAGGTCGCAGCGTGGCCCATGTGGGTCGCGTCGTACGGCGTGATGCCGCAGACGTAGATCCGGGCCGGCCCGTCGCCTGCCGGGGTCACCTCGACCAGCCCCGCCGACGCTGTGTCGTAGAGGCGAAGACGCCGCGCCGGACCGGCTACCACCGGGATTTCTGGTTTCGTCCACGCCTGCATGAGATGGAGCCTATCCAGTCAGCGAATTCGCGCCACGACCTGGCTCACTCCCCGATCTCCCGCGCGGTTCCGGCCAGGATGCGCTAGTGCGGTGGCCAGACGCGGCCGACGTACTCCGCGAAGGTGGTCGCGGGCCGGCCGAGCAGCTTCTCCACCGTGTCGGTCGGCGTCGTGATGAGCCCCTCCCGCATCATCTCGAACATCCCGCCGAGCGCACCGGCCACCTCGGCCGGAAAGCCCTCGGCGAGCAACTCCGCCTCGTACTCCGCCGGTGTCAGCTCGACGTACTCGATCGGCCGTCCGAGCGCCGCGGAGATCATCCGGACCGCTTCGCCGAAGGTCAGCGACTCCGGCCCGCTCAACTCGTACACCTGGCCGAAGTGCCCGGCTTCGGTCAGCGCCAGCGCCGCGACCTCGGCGACGTCCTGGGTGTCGATGAACGGCTCCCCCGTCGCCCCGATCGGCAGCCCCAGCCGCCCGGCCAGCAACGGTTCGCGCCAGGTGTACTCGTCGAAGTTCTGGTTGAAGTTGTTCGACCGCAACACCGTCCAGCCGACACCTGAGGCGGCCACCGCTCGCTCCGCCGCCAGCATCTCGCCGCCGAACCGCCCCTCGGCCTGCTCGAGCTCACGCCCGGACAGCACGACGAACCGCTCCACCCCGGCCCGGACCGCCTGCGCCACGAACGCCTCGACCGGCTCCGGATCCTCCGGCGCCACCAGGTACACCGCCCGTACGCCGGCCAGCACCGCCGCCCACGTCTCCGGTTCGTTCCAGTCGAACCGCGCCTCCCCGGACCGCGACGCCGCCCGTACTTCGTTGCCATCGGCCCTCAACTGCGGGACCAGTCGGCGGCCCGTCTTCCCTGTCGCTGCCAGCACCAGAATCGTCATACCCATCACCCAACCGTCCTCGGGCCGCCCGGACCATGTGCGAGAACACCACGCACCTGTCCATTGGTCCCACCCCTTAGCTTGGGCCCATGGATCCCCTCGACGAGCTCCTGTACGCCGTCCGCGCGAACGGCGCCGTCCTCGGTACGCCGGCCCTGTCCGCCGGCTCGGCGCTGCGCTTCACCGACGCGCCGGCGCTCACCCTGTGCTCACCCCTGCGCGGCGAAGGCTGGCTGCTCGTCGACGGCGAGTCCGTGCACCTCGTACCTGGTCAGACCGCGGTCGTCCGTGGCCCCGAGCCCTTCGTCTTCACCACCGACCCGGGCCTGGCCATCGACCCGATCGATGTCCGCTGCGACGGGAGCATCGGAGCGGAAACGGCCGGCGGTACCGTGCTGCTGGCCGGTGCCTTCACCGTCCGGCAGGAGATGCCCAGACGCCTCCTGAACGCGCTCCCTCCGGTCCTGGTGATCGCCGAGGAGGAGGACTGCACGCCACTGCTCAACTACCTCGAAGCAAGTCTCGCCACCGGCAAGCTCGGGCGGCAGGTGAGCCTCGACCGGCTGGTCGACTGGCTGATGGTCTGCACCCTGCGCGAATGGTTCGACCGCAACTCACCCCGCTGGTACACGGCCCTCAGCGACAGCGTCGTCGGCCCGGTCCTCCAGGCGATGCACCGCTCCCCCGCCGACCCATGGACGCTCGCCTCCCTCGCTGAGGTCGCCAACGTCTCCCGGACCACCCTCGCCCGTCGCTTCACCGACCTCACCGGCGAAAGCCCCCTCGGCTACCTGACCGACCTGCGAATGACCCTCGCCGCAGACCTCCTGACCGAACCAGGCGCCTCGGTAACAGCCGTCGCCCGCCGCATCGGGTACGCCGACGCGTTCAGCTTCAGCGCCGCCTTCAAACGTGAACGGGGCATCAGCCCCAGCAACCTCAGCCAACCCGCCACCGTCTGACCGGCCCGCCCGTCGGCGCCCCGCGGGACCGCCACCTGGAAATTCGTCCGGCGACCGTCAGAATGCCGGCCACGGAATAGCCGGCCAGTCCTCACTCGGCAGCGGAAACGTGCCTGTCTTCAGCATCGTCGCGCACCGCTCGCGGGTCGCAGTCAACTCCACCGCGGTGATCAGCTCGTTCAGCTCCGCCCCCAGCTGGCCGGCCAGCCCGTCCGCGAGCCTTCGCACGTCCTCCAGCAGCTCCGCCGGCACCGGCGTACCGGCCCATCCCCAGAGCACCGTCCGCAACTTGTCGTCGGCGTTGAACGTCACCCCGTGATCCACCCCGAACACCCGCCCGTCGCCGGGATTCAGCACATGCCCACCCTTGCGATCGGCATTGTTGACCACGGCATCGAACACGGCCATCCGCTGCAGCGCGAGGTTGTCGGCATGGACCAGCGTCACCGGGTTGTGCCGGCCGTCGAGCGCGTCGAGCACCCCGACCCAGCCCTTCGGCACCCGTCCCTGCGGAACGATGTCGACCAGTTCGGTCTCGCCCGCCGGCAGTTCCACCTCGTCGATCCACAACTGCACCATGCCGAGGCCCAGCGGCCCGTCGCGCAGCAGCGTCGGCGGTACGACGTTCCAGCCGAGCGCCTCCGAGACGACGTACGCGCCGTACTCCCGCTGCGCCAAGGTTCCGTCCGGGAAGTCCCACAGCGGGCGCTCGCCCTCGACCGGTTTGTACACGACCGTCGCCGACTCACCGCCGAGGGTGACCGTGCCCTGGAAGGTTCCGTTGGACGCCGCCATCAGCCGGCCTAGCAGATCCAGCTCGCCGCGGGCGAGCAGGTCCGGATCGATCATTCGCGGACGTGCCTGCGGTAGCCGTTGGCCCGCGGGCAGATGTGCCCCTCCGGGTCGATCGGGCGGCCGCAGAACGGGCAGCTCGGCCGGCCGGAGGCGACCAGCGCGACCGCCCGCCGGGCGAACGCGCGAGCCTGCTCCTCGCTGATCCGGACGATGAAGACCTCGGCGTCCTCCGACTCCAGCGCCGCCGCGACCGGATCGGTCTCCTCCAGCTCGGCCTGTTCGGTGGCCACCACCGCGAAGACCTCGATCACCACCTTCTCGGCGTCGGCCTCCCAGGCCAGCGTCATGGTGCCGGCCCGGAACTCCTCCTCGATCGGCTGCTCCAGCGGATCGGTGTCCTCCAGCGTGGTCTGGCCGGCCGGCTCACGGTCGAACCGCCGCGCCACCTCGTCCAGCATCACGTCCAGCCGCTCCGCGAGCGCCATCACCTGTTCCTTCTCACAGGCCACCGAGGTCAGCCGGTTCCCCGTCCTGGCCTGCAGGAAAAAGGTCCGGGCACCGGGTTCACCGACGGTGCCGGCGACGAACCGGTCCGGATCGTCATACGAATGCACTACGCGCGCCATGCCTCGACCCTATTACCGTCCGCCTACTACCGCGTCGGAGGACTGGACCGCGGACTTCCTGGCGCGTCCTTTGGCCTTCGCGGGCGGCGGCAGAACGAGCGAGCTGAGGTCGCTGCCGGAGTCGTTCAGCCGGACCAGGAACGGCCGGGTCCGGGTGTAGGTGATGATGGTGGTGGAGGCGGTGTCGACGACGATCCGCTGGAAGCTGTCCAGGTGCTGGCCGAGCGCGTCCGAGACGATCGCCTTGATCACGTCGCCGTGCGAGACCGCCACCCAGACCGCATTCTCGCCGTGCGAAGCCGCGATCGCCGCGTCGTGCGCCCGGATCGCGTCCACCGCGCGCTGCTGCATGCCGCGCATCGACTCGCCGTTCGGGAACGTCACGCCGGACGGATGCGCCTGGACGACCGCCCAGAGCGGGTCCTTGGCCAGCGTCGCGATCTTCTGGCCGGTCCAGTCGCCGTACCCGCACTCGGTCAGCCGCCGGTCCGTTGCCGGACGCAACGTCGAGTGGTGTTTGGCGATCGCCGCAGCGGTCTGCTTGCAGCGGTCCAGCGGCGAGGTGATGATCGCGGCCAGCGGCAGCCCGGCCAGCCGCTCACCCACCGCTGTCGCCTGCTGTACGCCGGTGTCGTCGAGCTTCACCCCGGGCGTCCGGCCGGCCAGTACGCCGGATGTGTTGGCACTGCTGCGTCCGTGCCGGACCAGAATCACCGTGGGCATGCACCGCACGTTATCCGGTCGGGCAAACCGGCGGTGCCATGATGTCACCGTGATCGTGGATTGCGGGGTCTATTCCGAGGGCGAGCGGCACGACCTGCCCAAGGATCCCGAGACGGTGGCGCGGGCGATCGACGACGACGGCCAGGCGTTCGGCTGGGTCGGGCTGTACGAGCCGACCGAGGCGGAGCTGAGCCGGGTCCAGGAGCTGTTCGGCCTGCACCCGCTCGCGGTCGAGGACGCGCTGTCGCCGCACCAGCGGCCCAAGGTCGAGCGGTACGACGACTCCTTCGTGATGGTCCTCCGCACCCTCTGGTACGTCGACGCCGAGGACGCCGTCGAGACCGGCCAGGTCAGCATCTTCGTCGGCAAGCGGTACGTCGTCACCGTCCGGCACGGCGAAGGCGCCCCGCTGTCCACCGCCCGGCAGGAGCTGGAGGACCGCGCCTCGGTGCTCGGCCACGGTCCGGCCGCGGTGCTCTGGGCGATCTGCGACTCCGTCGTCGACGGCTACGAGGCGGTCGCGAGCTCGGTCGAGGTGGACGTCGACGAGGTGGAGAGCTCGGTCTTCTCGCCCGAACGCACCTCCGACGCGGCCCGGATCTACACCCTCAAGCGCGAGGTGCTGGAGATGCGCCGGGCGATCGGCCCGCTGCGGGAGCCGATCGAGGCGTTCGCGCACGGCGGCGTACCGGGGATCGGTCACGAGTCCGCGCCGTTCTTCCGCGACGTAGCCGACCATGTGATCCGCGTCTCCGACCAGACCGAGGCGCTCGACACCCTGCTCAGCTCGGCCCTGAACGCCCACCTGGCCCGCGTCTCGGTGCAGCAGAACGACGACATGCGCCGGATCTCCGCCTGGGTCGCCATCGCCGTCGCCCCGACGATGATCGCCGGCGTCTACGGGATGAACTTCGACAACATGCCCGAGCTGCACTGGCACTACGGCTACTTCGCCGTCCTCGCCCTGATGTTCGTCACCTGCGGCTCGATGTACGCCGGCTTCCGTAAGGCCGGCTGGCTCTGACCGGTCGAATACTCCGGCGCGCCTGGCCTTTCTCCGCTCCTCACGGAGCCGCGACGCAAGAGGCGCGACGTGGGCTGAGACCGAGCCAGTTGACCTGTAACGCCCCGCATCCTGGTGGACATGGGCCAGGTATGACCACTATCCCAAAACCGGCGCTGCGCGCGGTCCAGGGCGATGACGAGGAAAGGTTCCGCACACTCTTCGAGAGTCACGTGCGCGAACTGCTCGGCTACGCCCTGCGCCGCTGCGGATCGCCGGACGACGCGGCGGACGTCGTCGGCGACACCATGCTGGTCGCCTGGCGCCGGCTCGGCGAGGTCCCGTCCGACGGAACCGCCAAACTCTGGCTGTACGGCGTCGCCCGCCGGGTCCTCGCCAACCAGCGACGTGGCGGAGTACGCCGGGAGCGACTCGGCGAACGGCTGCGCCACGAACTCGTCCAGGTGGTCCCGGATCCCGCCGACGCGACCGAGTCCGGCACCGTACTGCGAGCCGCGATCGCGAAGCTCGGCGACGACGATCGGGAGCTGATCATGCTGACCACCTGGGAGGGGCTGGAGCCGAGCGAGGCGGCCCTGGTCCTCGGCGTACCGGCCCGGACCGTCCGGACCAGGCTGCACCGGGCCCGGGCCAGACTGCGGAAGTTGCTCGGAGACGCTTTCGAGGATCGCGGACATGAACGGGAAGACCAGCAAGCGCAATCAGTTCAGGAGGAGCGATGAACGACCAGGAGCTCGACCGCCTGATCGCGCAGGCGAACCCGTTCGGCGCCGACACCGTCCGGCAACTGCCGGTGGCCGGAGCCGAGTCCGACCTGTTGAAGGACATCATGACCGCATCCACGTCCGTAGCACCCACTGCTCCCACCCCGCTGCCGCAGCGGCCCAAGCGCCGGCGTGGCATCCTCGCCGCCGCGGCCGCTGCCGCGATCGTGGCCGGTATCGGCATCAGCGGGGCCCTCTTCCCCGACGGCAACCCGGCCGCGCCCCCGGCGGCGTACGCGGCCGAAGTGGTGGCGGTCGCCGAGGCCAATCCCCGGCTCCTGCTCGACAAGCCCGGCTGGAAGGTGATCGCGATCGGCCAGTTCACCAAGGAAGCCGGCGAGCTGCAGATCGGCAACGGCAACGAGTCGCTGACCGTGCACTGGCGTCCGGCCAAGGAATACGCCGGGTTCACGACGGGTCACAGCAAGGACACCACCGAGCAACCGATCGAGTTGCTCGGGCAGAGCGGCAAGCTGTTCGTCACCAAGGGCGTCAAGGTCGCCTACTCGAGCTATTCCACCGTCCTGCCGGTGCGGGGAGTGAACTTCCTGGACATCACCGCGGTCGGCGGCTCCGAGCAGGCCTACCGCAGTCTCCTGGCCGCGCTGAAGCCGGTCGACGTGAACACCTGGCTCGACGCCCTGCCCGCCTCGGCGATCCGCGCGACCGACACCGGGCGGGTGGTCGACGAGATGCTGGCCGACATCAAGGTTCCGGCCCGGTTCGACCCGGCACAACTGAAGAGGAGCGGGCTGTCGGACCGCAACGAACTCGGCGCGAAGGTGACCGGCGCGGTCAGCTGCTCCTGGATCAAGGAGTGGGAGAAGGCGAAGTCGGCTGGTGACACCGCCGGCGTACGGGACGCTGTGACCGCGATGCAGAGCAGCAGGTCGTGGAAGGTACTGCTCGAGATGAAGAACAGCCGCTGGCCGGACGACATCTGGGCGACCGCCGACACCATGGCGACCGGCAAGGCCCTGAGCCCCGAGATCCGCGCCGGCTACTGCAAGTAAAGTCCGGTACCGGGCTCGCCTCCACAGGCGAGCCCGGTACTGCGTCGTGCCGCGCTCAGGTCGCGGTGATTGTGCTGGTGGCCAGCAGGATCAGGATGACCACGCCGAGCAGCACGCGGTACAGCGCGAAGATCGAGGTGGAGTGCTTGGCGACGAAGCGGATCAGCCAGGCCACCGAGGCGTAGCCGACGATGAAGCTGACCACCGTGCCGACCAGGACCGGCGCCCAGCCGATGTCGCCGCTGAGGGCGTCCTTCAGCTGGAACACCGCGGCGCCGACCAGGGCCGGGATGCCGAGCAGGAACGCCATCTTGGTGGAGGCGACCCGGTCGAGGCCGCGGAACAGGCCGGCCGTGATGGTCGCGCCGGAGCGGGACACGCCGGGGATCAGCGCGAGGCACTGGATCAGGCCCATCACGATCGCGTCGATGAGGGTGATCCGGGTCAGCGGCCGGGCCTTGCTGCCCAGCTTCTCGGCCGCCACCATGAAGAACGACCAGACGATCAGCGAGCCCGCGACCCACCACATGCTGCGCAGCGGGCCGGAGATGATGTCCCTGGCCAGGAAGCCGACCAGGCAGATCGGCAGCGAGCCGACGATCACGAACCAGCCCATCCGGTGGTCGAACTCACCGCGGTGCTCGGGGTGGCGCAGGCCGCGGAACCAGGCCACGGCGTACCGGCTGATGTCCTTCCACATGTAGAGCACCACGGCCGCGATCGCGCCGAACTGGATCACCGCGGTGAACGCGGTGACCGCCGGGTCGTCGATCTTCTGGCCGAGCAGCTTGGAGGTGATGGTCAGGTGCCCCGTGCTGGACACGGGCAGGAATTCGGTCAGACCCTCGACGATGCCGAGGATGATGGCGTCCCAAATCGTCATCGGGGCTCAGTCACCGATCCCGGCGAGCTCGAGGGCCTCGGCGACCGTGCGCAGGGTCGCGATCCGCGCCTCCACGGTCGGCTCGAACGGGGTCAGGGCGACCGTCGTCGCCCCGGCCTCGGCGTACGCGGTGAGCTTGTCGGCCATCCGCTCCTTGCCGCCGAGCAGCGAGATCGAGTCGATGAAGCCCCGCGGGACGGCGGCCATCGCCTCCCGGTGCTTCTTGGCCAGGTACAGGTCCTGGATCTCCTTGGCCTCCTTCTCGTAGCCCATCCGGACCGCGAGAGCGTTGTAGAAGTTCTTCTCCCGGCTGCCCATCCCGCCGATGTAGAGGGCGGTGTAGCCGCGGATCGGGTCCGCGGCCGCCTCCAGGTCGTCCCCGGTCACGACCGGTACCGACGCCACCACGTCGAAACCGTCCAGGTCCGCCCCGGAGCCGAGCTCGGGCTGACGGGCCGCGCGGCCCGCCTTGATGTGGTTCAACTGCTCTCCCAGATACGAGGGGTCGTTGAGGATGCCGAGCCAGCCGTCGGCGATCTCGCCGGCCAGCTCGAGGTTCTTGGGTCCGACGGCGGCCAGGTAGACCGGCACGTGGTCGCGGACCGGGCGGATCGACAGCTTGAGCGGCTTGCCGGGTCCGTCGGGCAGCGGCAGGGTGAAGTGCTCCCCCTCGAACGCGACGGTCTCCCGGCGCATCGCCGAGTTCACGATGGCAACGTACTCGCGGGTGCGGGCCAGCGGCTTGCCGAAGCGGACGCCGTGCCACCCCTCGGACACCTGCGGGCCCGAGACGCCCAGCCCGAGCCGGAACCGGCCGTTGGAGAGCCGGTCCAGGGTGGCCGCGGTCATCGCGGTCATCGCCGGCGTCCGGGCCGGGATCTGGAACACCGCGGCGCCGACGTCGATGGTCGAGGTCTGCGCCGCGATCCAGGTGAGCAGCGTGGCGGCGTCCGAGCCGTACGCCTCCGCGGCCCAGGTGACCGAGAAACCGAGTGCCTCGGCCTCCTTCACCAGCCTCAGATGATCGAGGTGGTCGTCGCCACCGAAGACGAAGCCGATGTTGAGTCCGAGTCGCATGACAGGCGAGCCTAACGAGCCGTTCCCGCCGACCCGCAATAGGCTCGGTCCATGCAGCAACGCTATCTCGGTCACAGCGGTCTCACGGTGAGCAGACTCGGCCTGGGGACGATGTCCTGGGGCCGCGACACCGACGAGCACGAAGCACGTGAGCAACTCGCCGCTTTCGTGGCCGCCGGTGGCACCCTGGTCGACACCGCCGCGGCGTACGGCGACGGTGACAGTGAGCGGCTGATCGGGTCGCTGCTCGGCGACGTGGTCGACCGCGACGACCTGGTCATCGCCACCAAGGCCGGGTTCAGCGTGCGGCGTGGCGAGCGGATCACCGACACCTCCCGGGGCGCTCTGCTGCGCGACCTGGAGGGGTCGCTGCGCCGGCTCAATGTCGACTACATCGATCTGTGGCAGTTGCACACGTGGTCCGACGACGTACCGCTCGAGGAGACGCTGTCGGCGCTCGACCACGCGGTGAGCTCCGGCAAGGTCCGCTACGTCGGCGTCTCGAACTACGCCGGCTGGAAGTCGGCCCGGGCGGTCACCTGGCAGCAGGCGTGGCCGGGGCGCGCCGTACCGGTGTCGAACCAGGTGGAGTACTCGCTGCTCGCCCGCGACGCCGAGGCGGATGCCATCCGCGCGGCCGGCGGTCTCGGGATCGGCGTACTGGCCTGGTCGCCGCTCGGTCGCGGTGTACTGACCGGGAAGTACCGCACCGGTATCCCGGCGGACTCGCGCGCGGCGTCTCAGCATCTGTCCAGATTCGTCGACCCCTATCTCGACGGGCGAGGTTCGGGCATCGTGGAAGCGGTCGCCCGGGCCGCTGACGGGCTGGGCTGGACCCCGCTCGAGGTGGCGCTCACCTGGGTCAGGGACCGGCCCGGGGTGACCGCGGCGATCGTCGGGGCCCGGACGGCGATGCAACTGAAGTCGGTCCTGGGTGTGGAGGAACTCACTCTCCCGCCGGCCATCGTGGCGGCGCTGGAGGATGTTTCGTGAGGTAGGAATTGTTCCGGAGGATTCGGAGGTGCCGATGGCCGAATACGAGTTGCAGCAGTTCGAGGTGTCCAGAACCGAGACCCGCGGGGCGGTGCGCAGGCTGCTCACCGAGCACGCGGAGTACGGCGGCTGGGAGCTCGCCCGGCTCAGGCGCTACCCCGACGGCACCCGCCGGGTCTGGCTCCGCCGGCGCATCATCAAGGTCATGCGAACGCTCTGATCGAAGCGCCGGGCAGGTGCGCCTTCGGACGACCCCCTCATCCATGCGGCCGAACGACGGCACCATCTTGTCGGACCTGCTCCGCGGTAGCGCGGCGAGCGTTGTCCCGCACAGCCTGATTTCGGCGTACCAGGACGCCCAGCGCAACGACGGTGGTCAGGACTCCAGCGCCGACCAGAGTGTTCTCAGCGCCGGCTGCCGCGATCAGCGGGCCACCGATCAGCATTCCGGCGGAACTGCTCGCGTTGACGACCACCGACTGCCCTGACAGCAGCGCCCGCCGCTCGGGCCCCGCGGACGACCTGGTGATGAGCATGGAGATCGCAGCGATCCCGAGCGCCACTGTGAGACCGGCCAGGCACGCCAGCCCCGCGATGGCGACCGGAGTCGTCCAGAGGCCCATCCCGGTCCAGCAGAGGCCGAGCACGGCCCAGGAGAGCGCTGCGCAGGGCACCGGCGCGATGCGTTTGATCACTGCGAGGGTCAAGAAGGTGCCGACGACCGAGCCCACGCCGTACCCGGACATGCCGGCTGCCAGGTAGACACCGGGTTGTCCTCGCTCGGCACCGACGACCGAGAGACCGAGGGTGAAGGCGAACCAGGTCAGGCAGCCCGTCCCTCGGGCGATCCAGCCGTAGAGGACATCCGGCCGCCCCACCAAGCTGCCCCGGATCGACGGCATCGCCGAGTCCGGGTGCTGGGATCGCTCTCCCACCACGCCGACTGCGAGCAAGCCCGCGCCGAGGACCGTGGCTGCCTCGATCCACAACAGCGTGTTGGTCAGGCCGCCCGCGACCGCGAGTGCCCCGATCGGCGGACCCACGACCATGCCAAGACGCCTGAACCCGTCCTGCCAGGTCAGCAGCACCACAGCCTTGTCAGGTCCCCAGCGGTCACCGGTATCGGCCAAGAGAGCGCTCCTTCCGGCATTCGACAACGCGTCTCCGCACCCCAGCAGAAGGCCGCTGAGGATCAGCAATTCGACGTGCAGCTGCCCGAGCGCGGCCGCTGCTGGAACCATCGCCAACGCCACCGCCTGCACCGCCGCGACCATTGCCAGGCGACTGCCCGTGTCGACCCACTGCCGCGCCCGCCGAGCCCACCACGGCGACAGCAACACCGGTACGCCGGCAGCGCCACCCGCCAGCCCGGTCGCTGCCACTGATCCGGTCTCCTGGAGCACGACCAGAGGGAGCGCGATCTGGGCGATGCGGAATGCGAGATCCGCGAACCCACCGCCTGCCAACAGGAACACCGCATCCCGACGTGCCGTCACCCAACCGATCGTCGGCCATCCACGCCGCGACGGGTAGCCGTTGGCGGCTGGGCAGCAGTCATAGGCTGCCCCTATGGCTTCATCACCTTCGGTCGAGGACCTGCGACTGGTCCGGGCGATCAACCGCACCGGCTCGGTCGGCACGGCCGCGCGGGAACTGCGCGTCTCCCAGCCGTCCGCGTCCCAGCGACTCGCCCGCCTCGAACGGGCCTGCGGCACCCAACTCTTCCTCCGCGACACCCGCGGAGCCCGCGCCACTCCAGCCGGGCAGGAGCTCGCCCGCCGTGCCGAACACATCCTCGGCCACCTCGACGAGGTGTACGACGCCACCCGTGCCGCCGCTGCGGGGCAGCACCTGGCCGTCGGCACCTTCGCCAGCCTCGCACCGATCCTGTTCCCGGTACTGGACGCTGAACTGGCCGACCTCCCGCTGGAGCAGCACGTCGACCACGGCCGGCAACTCGCCACGATGGTTGCCGAGGGCACCATCGACGCCGCCTTCATCGCGATCGCCGACCAGATGGTGCTCCCCCGCGGTACTGTCGCCCGCCCGGTAGGACGCGACGAACTGGTCCTCTTCGTACCGCGTGGCGTGGCCCTACCCGGCACCGGCCGCCAGCCGCTCAGAGAGCGCGATCTCCCCTTCTCCACCTACGATCGCGGCGCCGACGAGATCCGCGCCCGCCTGATCGCCCTGGGCGCCCGGGCCCGCCGCGGCGTAACCCTCGCCACCACCGTCGCAATGGCCCGCCGCCGCTCCCAACTCGCCCTGATCCCCCGCAGCGCTCTCTCCCACGAACTGGCACCGGGCGAGCAGTTGGTACCGGCGCCATTTCGCTACCGCCTCACCTTGAGCATGGTCACTGCCGCCACGCCACCTGGACGACTGGTGGCGCTGCTCCCCCAGCTACGTGATGCCCTCCACCTCAAATCAGTACGACCTGAGAGGATCAGGCAATGATGTGAGACGACTGGTCTACCGTCACGCAGCGCGGATCGGTTGACTGCAACACATGACAACAGCACTGATTACCGGAGCCAGTTCAGGGATCGGCCGGAGCGCAGCAATCGAGCTGGCCCGCCGGGGCAGCGGCGTGATCCTGACCTACGACAAGAACAAGGACGGCGCCGACGAGACGATCGTGCAGATCGAGAAGCTCGGCGGCAAGGCCGTCGCGCTACCACTCTCGGTCGGTGACAGCAGCACTTTCCCCGGCTTCCGCAGTTCCGTGGCCGACGCCCTCCGAGCCAACTGGGAGGCCGAGTCGCTCGACTTCCTGGTCAACAACGCCGGCTTCGGTGGCGGCGCCGCCTTCCAGGACACCACCGAAGAGTTCTTCGACGAACTGATGCGCGTGCTGCTGAAGGGCCCGTACTTTCTCACCCAGACGCTGCTCCCGCTGATCGCCGACGGCGGGGCGATCGTCAACACCACCAGCCATTCCGCCCTCGACGTCGGCGTCGAGGCCGGCTTCTCGGCGTACGCGACGATGAAGGGCGGTGTCCTGGTCCTGACCCGCTACCTCGCCAAGGAGCTCGCACCGCGCGGCATCCGGGTCAACTCGGTCGCGCCCGGTCCGACTCGGACGCGGCTCGGCGGCGACGCCTTCGCGAAGTACCCGGAACTGATCGAACCGCTGGCGTCCCGCACCGCCCTCGGCCGGATCGGCGAGCCCGATGACATCGGCAGGATGATCGCCGTCCTGCTCTCCGGCGACAGCGCCTGGGTGACCGGCCAGAACCTCGAAGTCTCAGGTGGCTTCAAGCTCTGACCGGCCTGGGCGCTCAGGCGTCGGTGAAGAACCGGTCGAGGACCCGGGACCCGAACTCGAGCGACGCGGTCGGCACCCGCTCGTCGATCCCGTGGAACATCCCCATGAAGTCCAGATCCGGCGGCAGCTGCAGCGGCACGAACCCGAAACACCGGACCCCGAGCCGAGACCAGGACTTCGCATCCGTCCCGCCCGACATCAGCAGCGGCGCGGTACGGCTCTGCGGGTCCTCGGCCAGCAGCACCGCCTTCATCGTCTCGACCAGGCGCCCGTCGTAGCTGGTCTCCAGCGCGATGTCCTCGATCACCGTCTCCCGCGTCACCTTGTCGCCGAGCAACTCGTCGATGGTGGCGAAGAACTCCTCCTCGTACCCCGGCAGGAACCGCCCGTCGATGTGCGCCTCGGCGTCCCCCGGGATGACGTTGACCTTGTAGCCGGCGTTCAGCATCGTCGGGTTGGCCGTGTTGCGGATGGTTGCCCCGAACATCCGGCTGAAGCTGCCCAGCTTGGCCAGCGTCTCGGTCATGTCCTCGGGATCCAGTTCCGTACCGAGCACGTCCTCCAGCGTCGCCAGGAACTCCTTGACCGTCGGCGTCAACCGCAGCGGCCACTCGTGGTTCCCGATCCGGTTGACCGCCTCGACCAGATTGGTGACCGCGTTGTCGTGGTTGACCATCGACCCGTGCCCCGCCGTACCGCGAGCCTTCAGGCGCATCCAGTTGATGCCCTTCTCGGCCGTCTCGATCAGGTAGAGCCGCAGATCGTCCTTCATCGTCAGCGAGAACCCACCGACCTCACCGATCCCCTCGGTGCAGTCCGCGATCAGCTCCGGGTGGTTGTTGATCAGCCACTGCGCGCCGTACACGCCGCCGGCTTCCTCATCGGCGGTGAACACCAGCCGCACCGGCCGCCGCGGCTTCGCCCCGGCCCGCTGCCGCGCCCGCACCACCGACAACACCATCGCGTCGAAGTCCTTCATGTCGACCGCGCCACGCCCCCACACGCACCCGTCGAAGATCTCACCCCCGAACGGATCCACCTTCCAGTCCTTCGGATCGGCCGGCACCACATCCAGATGCCCGTGCACCAGCAACGGATCCGCGTCCGGATCCTCCCCCTCCCAGTGCGCCACCAACGACGCCCGCCCCGGCTCCGACTCGTAGATCGTCGACCCGATTCCCACCTCGTCCAGCTTCGCCGCAACGTACTCCGCCGCGTCCCGCTCCCCGTTGCTCTTCCCGTTCCCGTAGTTCGTGGTGTCGAACCGGATCAGCTCACTACACAGCTCCACCACCTCGGCATCAGGGCTGTACGACGACCGGTCATCCGGGCTCGAAAAAGTCATACCCCCACCCTGCCAGGGCCCGATGTGAAATTCACCCGCAGGGTTTGCTAAGGTTCACCAGTCGGCGCCGCACAACGCACCACAGTGCGGCAGACCACTCGTCCGGGTGGCGGAATGGCAGACGCGCTAGCTTGAGGTGCTAGTGTCCTTTACGGGACGTGGGGGTTCAAGTCCCCCCTCGGACACAGACAAAGCCGCAGACCAGAGGTCAGCGGCTTTTTGTTTGCCCCAGTTCCGGCGAGCCCCTCGACACACCGCCTACCCACCTCGTCACGGTTCAGCATCGCTTCCTGACGCAACTGCCCGAAGGCAGCCCCGGTAGAACGCTTCTCACCTCGGCTGCATCGCGCTGCTCTCGCCGGATCCCGTCGAGCATCCAGCGCGCTGGATGCTCGACCATCACCAGATCAGCCGCCACCAACCGATCTCTCAACTGCGCAAGGTGATCTGCGTGCCTGCTGCACCGTCATCGGCCTCAAGAAGTACATCCGTCGTGCCTCGTCGATGCTGCGGATCGAACAACTGCCCAATCCACCGACATGTTGCAGTTGAGACAAGATCCTCACGGAGATAAACCTGCGCCGGCTCCCGCGACCGCCGAACCTCGTGATGTAGCCCGCAGCAACATCTTCCAGATCGAGCAACTCCTCGACCTTCTGCCACCGCCCATGGACCGCGTACCCCATGTACCGCGGATTTTCCGGGGCCACCACCGCCGTATCGGCCTGGCCGGGGAGGGCACCCGGGTTGGGTGCCCTCCTTCGGTCAGGGTTTGGGGTCAGTTCACTGACTGGACTATGACATCTCCCTTTCCGATCAGAATGCTGGAGTCCGTGCGGACCTCGACTGCTCCCAGCAGGACTCGGCCCGCTCCGGGTGCAGTGTTGGCGGTCACGGTGGCTGGGACGGTCCATTGCGCGCCCGCGGCTCGGGAGGCGTTGGCGTCTGCGACGGCAACGGAGCCGTAGGCCGGGCTGCTGATCACGTCACGGTAGTCGTACGCCGTAGATCCCGCCGGTACCGCGAACGAGTCGACGAGCGCGATCCACGTTCCTGCCGCCGGGTTGTTCACCGTGACTGTTTCCTCCGCGCTGCCGCCCGCGCTCTGTGCTGCCAGGACACAGCTTCCGGACGTGCAGTTGTAGACGACCAGGTCGAGGTCCGCGGCCAGGTCGCTCGCATTGCCGATCGTGGCGCGCAGCGACGTCGTACCGGCCGGTACCTGGATCATGAACTGCTGTTGTGCTCCATCCGCGATCGTCGGCCTGGCGATCTTCGCGCTACCCAGCGCGGTTCCCACCGCCCGCCCGACGAACGGCCCGAACGAGTTCGTCGCCGTGTACGAGCGGTTCAGCGGCGTTCCCAGCGTGGCCGACGCGATGACATCCGGGTTCGGGGACACCGACGCGCCGAGCACCGTCGCCGTCAGGACGAAGGGAGTTTGGGTGCGGTCCGACGTACGCCGTGCCTCCACCGCGATCTCCCACACACCCGCCTGGGGGTTGGCCACCGTGCGGCTGGCCGGATCGCCCTGGCAAGTCCCACCCGGTACTGGCGGGTTGTAGCAGTAGAGGCTGTTGACGGTGCCCTCGCTGGCCGTGCCGTACGGGTGGAACCGCAGGAAACGCGCCTGGCCGTCACCGGGCGAGCCGTTCGGACCCGTCAGGTCGACCTTGAAGGCCGGCGCCCCGGCGGGGACGTGGAAGAAGTAGCTCTGGAACTGGTTGCGGTTGATCTTGCCGGTGATCGTCTTGGAGGCCGCTGCCTGCGTCAGGCTGTACGGCACGACGAATGTGTTCAGTGTCTGGAACTCGATACCGGGCGAGCTGGGATCGTCGAAGTTCAGGATCGCCGAGTGTGCTCCGGCGTTCGTGGGCTTGACGACGACCGGCAACGTGACGTCCGTGTTGAGCGGCAGCGTGACGTTGTCCGCCGCCTGGAACATGCTTCCCTGTCCCTTCCAGGACAGCTTGTAGTTGACCGGTCCGGCTGGGCCGGACGTGCGCCGCAAGGTGTACGTGCGGGTGTACTGGACGCCCTGCGTGACGCCCTCACGGTCGTTGATGCCCGTGCCCACACCAGGCGTGGCGAGGAAACTCGACAGCGCCGTGTTGACCGGAACCGAAGCGGTGATGGTGTCGGTTCGCGGACTCTTCCTCAGGTCGTCCCAGGCGGCGCTGACCCTGGCCAGACCGTTGCCCTGCTCGTAGGCGCCGTACTCCGGCATGAACCGTGCCGTCGACAGCAGCGCCTTGCGCAACTGGGCCGGCGTTACGGTGATCCCCCTGGCCTTCGCGGCGCTCAGCAGCAACGCACCGGCGCCCGCCATCTGCGGTGAGGCCATCGAGGTTCCGTTGAACATGCCCAGCCCCGGCGGCAGCACGTACGTTCCGGCCACCGGCTGACCGTTCTGCCAGGTCGGTACGGCCGAGACCGCGGCGCCCGCTGCGACGATCTGGGGCTTGAAGCCGCCGTCCTCGGCCGGACCACGGGAGGAGAACGCGTGCATGTTGTCGTACTGGCCGGTCCGCGACCCGTAGTTCGACATCCAGGTGTCCTTGTTGATGTACGAGCCCACGCTGACGACCTGGGTCGCCACGGACGGGTCGCCGACCGTGTTCATCCCGGGGCCGTTGTTGCCGGCAGAGATGAACATCTGGACGCCGTAGTCGTTGATCAGCCGGTTGTACAACACCGCGCGGGCGTTGTTGCCGTCGTTCAGCGCGGGCAGACCGCCGATCGACATGTTGATCACGTCGACGCGCGCGACGGTGACCGCGTAGATCATTCCTTCGAGCAGCGCGTGGTTGGTGCAGCCGGCGACGAACAGGCAGACCCGGACGGACACCAGCTTCGCGCCCGGCGCGGCGCCGTCGGCGCTCCCGCCGAAGATGTTGTTGCCCGCGGCGATGCCGGCGACGTTCGAACCGTGCGCACCGGAGACGATGCCGATGTTGACCGCATTGTCGGCCGGCTCGGTCTGTACGACGAACGGCACCGACTCGTTGACCGGAGTCGCCGGGTTGTCGGTGCCGAACACGCCCGTGTCGTACTTGACCTTGTAGTCGGTCATCGCCTGGTCGTCGGCGAAGGTGCCGTTCTGGTTCGTGTCCACCCAGACGGTGCTGGTGTCCTTGTTCCACGCGACCGGGAAGAGCCCGGACGACCCGGCCGGGTTGCCGTCGCGGTTGACGTCGTTCCCGAGCTCGCCGCCGAGCCGCGGGTCGCGCTCGTTGAACGTGGCGGTCCGGACGGGCTGGCCGGGCAGACCGACGGTCGCCCCGTCGACCGACTCGGTCATCGACAGCCAGGTCGGGTCGTTGTCGTTGTTGACGCCGCCGGTGAAGGCCGAGTCGGTGTAGGTGACCCAGTCGACGATCTTGCGCTCGCCGGTCGAGGTCGTGTTCAGCGCCGGGTGACTCAAGTCGATGCCACTGTCGAGAATGCCGATCGTGGTACCGCGGCCGTCCCAGGTCGGGTTGGTGTTGACGAACTGTGCCGCGCCCGTGTCCTGCGTCGGCAGGTACGGGTTGGCCCGCTCGGTCGACGCGTTCGGCGCCTGTTGCGGGATGGGATCCTCGCTGCCTTGCGGCCGTGGATCGTCGAGCTGGATCAGATCGTCGACGTCAGCCGTGGTCACGCCCGCGACGTTCGCGACGTCCTGCGCCTTGTCGATGCTGATCTTCACCCGCAGGTAACCCACCGAGTCGGTGCGCGCTTCAACGGTGCCGCCGAGCTTCTTGAGGCTCGCGGCAACCTGGTTGCTCTTCCCCCGGTCCGCCGCGACCAGCAGCGTGACCGTTTTCTGGCCTTTGGTCCGTGCCTTCTGCAACAGCACCTTGTCGCCGTAGCCAAGATCCTTGGGCTCCTTCGCCGCGACCGCGGCGGGCGTTGCCCCCAGCATCGAAGCGATCACCACCCCGGCGGCCAGCATGGCGCCGTACTTCCTAGTTCGAGACAGCATTGTCCGATTCCCCTCCCCTAGGCACATTCCGAAGCACGATCGCACCAGCAGCCGGGTTCCGCCAGGGAGGAAGTAATCTTCCAGTTCTTCTATCGATCCAGTCATTAAGTAACATCAGAACCACAGCAAGGCTGCGGAGGTGCTCGGCCATCGGACCCGCCGCGCGAACGATGGTTGCCTAGTTCGAGGATGCGGCCACGCGCTGACGCCTTCGCGGCAGCGTCGCCGAATGAACATCGCTGCGGAGCCTTGGTGGTACGGGCGGAGTACGGGCAGTGGCACGGCAGGGGCGGTCGCCAGAATCCACATCCCTGCAGGTCTGTCCGACCCCCTGAGGATGTCTTTTGATGCGTAAGTCAATCCTGGCCACCCTGACAGCGCTGGCCGTGGTCACCGTTCCCGGGATCCTGGCCCCGGCGACGGCCTCGGCCGCGCCAACCCCCATCACCGCGGCCAACCGCTTCACAGTGAACTCACCCGTCGTTGCCTTGCCGGGGAAAACTGTCGTGCTGTCCATGTGGTTGGGAAACTTGACAGCCACACCGGCGCCCGCCCGGGCACAGCTTTACGGCTACTGCTACACCAGTGCTCACACGAGAGCCGACTTCCAGGCGGCCGTCCAAGTCGTCACGGTCCCGGGCGACCCGGAGCGCGTCAAAGGCGTGGCCCCGCTGAGGTTGGTCCGCAGCGTCGTGACCATCCCGGCGACCTGCGTCCACGACTCGACCCGCGCCATCGATGGTGAGTTCCTCGGCGATTTCGGGTCGCCTGGTGTCAGCCCGATCGGAACGAAGTTCTCGCATTTCTGGATCGGGCTCCCGTTCACCAACGCGAACAAGATCCACAACCTGACCCTGAAGACCAAAGGCCGGCCGTCGCCCTACCAGGCGCACCACACCATGCCGCAGAAGTTCGAAGCGAAGTTCAAGGCCCGGGGCCTCAACATCCACGACCCCGTCTACCTCCGCTGGTGGTGCTCCAAGGTAGGCGTACCGACCAACCATTCGTCCAACGCCTATAAGTACAACAGGCTGTGGGACACGTTCTTCGCCGGCAAACCGAACGCCACGAAAGCTGAGATCCTCCAGTACCGCACCTCGATACAAGGCATGTTCACCTACAGCTGCTGACAGGACAACGCCATCCCACACGTGCTGCAGGCCAGATCGGCCACACAAGACATCTGGGTCTCGTCCAGATTCCCAGGCGAACCCGAACTGGGTCCATGGTTGATGCCTGACGGAGCCGACGTGTACGACCTCGTCGCCGATGGCGAGGTCGAACGGGTCGGCTTCATCCCCCGCTACGTTCACGGCAACCGCGGCCGGCGGGTGGGTGACCTCCTCTGGACCACCGGCAGCGGCGCCAAGATCGCCTCGCGCCGCTTCATCGACGTCCTCGAATCACTCGGCGCCACCGGCTACCGAATCTTCCCCGTGACGGTCGAGTACCGCGACGGCAGCCCCGTCGGTGACTTCGCAGGCCTCGCCGTCCTCGATTCAAACCCGTCCCACGACCTCTACTTCACCCACGGCGCACAGAACTTCGACTTCGCCGCCAGCGACCGTGTAGTTGCCGCACTCCGTAACGCCGACGTCACCGCCCTGTCGATCACCCCATTCGACCTTTCCTGAGGATGTCTCGATGCGTCAGCGGTCAGCTTCCAACACGGCAAAAGGCGTTATGCCGGCGGCAGAAGCCCTGTCGGATCATCGAGGTGAAGAGGCATTCTGAGACGATGGATCTGGGGTTCGGCGGCGAGGTTTCTGACCTGTATCACCGATACCGCCGCGGCTATCCGTCAGGGTTGATCGGCGGGTGCGTCGACGCGTTCTCGTTGACGGGCGACGATCTGGTGATCGATCTCGGGTGTGGCACGGGGCAACTGGCGACACCGATCGCCTCGCACGTTCGGGCCGTGATCGGGGTCGATCCCGAACCAGACATGCTGTCCCGCGCCCGCTCAGCCGCCCAGGACCAGGGCGTCACGAATGTGGCGTGGATGGTCGGCAGCGACTCCGACCTCCCACTGCTGCGATCGCTGTTGGCTGAACAGTCCATTGGTGCCGTGGCGATCGGGCAAGCACTGCACTGGATGGACCATGAGGCGCTGTTCGCCGCGGTCGGACCCCTCCTGCGTCCTGGCGGTGGTGTGATGGTGGTGTCCAACGGAATCCCGCTGTGGCTGCAGGACTCGGACTGGTCACGAGCGCTACGCGAATGGCTGTCCGACTGGCTGGGCGCGCGTCCAGTCGACAGCTGTGGTACCGACAAAGCAACACAACAGCGCTATAGCCAGAGCCTGACGGCCAATGGCTTCGAGGTCAGCAAGGTCGAGCTGGACTATGCCGACGAGCTGGACTTCGATCACCTACTCGGCGGGGTCTACAGCGCGGTACCGGTCGACCGCCTTCCCCCGCCCAGCGAGCGTCCACAGATCGCAGCGGAGCTCCGCGAAGTGCTCCATCCCTATCGGCCGTACATCGAGCAGGTCCCGGTGCGAGCCCTCCTGGGCACGAAGGCCGCGTGACCAACGAACCGGCCGAGGACGCTCTCCACACGGTCGAAGTACTGCCGCTGGCTTTTAAGGTAAGGGTTACCTAATATGACCCGAAGGCCCCAGCGTCGATGGAGCGCGGCCTGCTCACCGCGGAAGAAGACCGGAAAGGCCCGCTCTCAGCATGCCGAAGACCTTGCGCCGTCTCACGGTGCATCCCCTGACCCTGCCTGAGGTCGAGGTCGAGGTTGTTCGGGTGGTGGACCTGACAGTGAGTATGCGAAGGTCACGCTGGGTGGCGTACGGCTGCGCGAGTACACCTCGGCGAATGGCTTCCCCCCAGTCGGCCTTCGGCTCCCCCGGATTCGATAACGACATCCGTCCGGTGGCCCACTCCGGCACCCCGATGACCTCCAGATCCCCTGAAAGCAGAAGGAAAGAGCACACCATGACCACGACACCCCTGACGCGGCGCAGCGCAGCCCTGACCGCAGCGGTCCTGAGCATCGCGCTCGTCCTGACGGCCTGCGGCAGCGGCGACGACAACCCCGTCGGCGCGACCGGTGACAACGCACCCAAGACCCGCACCGTCACGGCCGGCAACGGGCCCATCGAGGTCCCCGCCGCCCCGCAGCGGGTCGTCACGATCGGCAACACGGATCTGCCGTTCATCGACATGGGTGGCCAGCCGGTGGGCGTCACCGGGGTGGCTGACTCCGAACTCGGCTTGTTGCCGGAGGAACAGCAGGCGAAGTTCAAGAAGGCCACGAGCCTCGGCGAAGAGGTGGACCTCGAGAAGGTCGCCAGTCTCAAGCCGGACCTCATCCTGGTCCAGATTCCCGACACCGAGTTCAAGAAGATCGAGAAGCAACTCGGGACGATCGCCCCGACGGTCTTCTGGGGGCTCGACACCGAGTGGAAGGCACTCGCCGAGGGACTCGCGGAGGCCGGCAACGTGAAGGACGAGCTCAGCCGGCAGAAGTCGGACTTCGAGGGCCACGTCGCCAAGATGAAGCAGACGTACGCGGACGTCATCAAGACCACCAAGTTCGTCAATCTCGACCGCTACGCCAACTCCGATGCCGGGACGTTCGTCGTCGCGGACATCGGGTGCGTCGAGATCGCCCAGGACGACGTCGGCCTGAACTTCCCCAAGGCGCCCGCCGGCGCCGACCCCCTGGCCTACGAGAACCTGCCTTTCGAGCAGCTGTCGAAACTGTCCAAGTACGACGTGATCACCTACCCCGCCAACGACAAGGGCCAGCCGACCGAGGTCTTCGCGCCGGTGGTCGAGACCAACACCTGGAAGGCTCTGCCGACCGTGAGCTCCGGTCACGCGCTCGGCATCTTCTGTCCCGGTAACAACTCCTACGGCTCCGTACTGCGCTACCTGGACTCGCTCGACAAGGCTCTGGCGACCCTCCCCGCCAAGAAGTGACAGCTCTCACTCTGCGACGACCCGCCGATCCGGGCACCGTGACGGTGCCCGGATCGCGGCGTCGTCTGATCGGCCTGGTCGTCGCGCTCACAGTGCTCCTGGCGTTGCTGGTGGCGAGCGTGCTGATCGGGTCGACGGCCATCTCGCCCGCTGTGGTGTGGGATGCCCTGTTCCATCCGGCGAACGACATCGATCAGTTCGCGATCCGGGACTTCCGGCTGCCGCGCACCGTCGTCGCGCTGGTCGTGGGTACGGCGCTGGGGGTCGGCGGGGCGTTGATCCAGGCGCTGACCCGCAATCCGCTGGCCGATCCGGGCATCCTCGGAGTGAACGCGGGCGCCTCCTTCGCGGTGACAGTCGCCGTGGGGCTGCTCGGAGTCCGCGACATCCAGAACTACATGTGGTTCGCGTTCGCCGGAGCGCTGATCGTCACCCTCATGGTGCTCGCCCTCGGGTCGACCCGACGCGGCCAGTCGCCGGTGATGATGGTTCTCGCCGGGGTCTGCGTCGGGGCGGTACTCGGTGGCGCTGGTTCAGCCCTCGAGTTGACCAATCCGGACGCCTTCGACGCGATGCGATCCTGGAACGCCGGCTCGGTCGTGAGCCGCCCGCTCGACCTGGTGTGGCCGATCCTGCCGTTCTTCGCGATCGCGCTCGTCCTGGCCATCGCGGTGTCAGGCCCGCTCAACGCCATGGCTCTCGGTGACGAGCTGGCCGTCGCCCAGGGCGTCCGGCTGGTCCGCACCCGGATCCTCGCGATCATCGCGCTGACCCTGCTCGCCGGTGGCGCCACCGCGATCGCCGGGCCGATCGGCTTCGTCGGGCTGATGGTCCCGCACGTCGCCCGCTGGATCGTCGGTCCGGACCAGCGCTGGATCTTCGCCTACAGCGTGCTGCTGGCTCCAAGTCTGCTGCTGGCCTCCGACATCCTGGGGCGGGTCGTGATGCGGCCCGGCGAGATCCCCGTCGGCATCGTCACCGCCTTCGTCGGCGCGCCCGTGCTGATCGCGCTGGTGCGGCAGAAGAAAGCAAGCGGCCTATGAGCACGCGCACTGCTCGCGATCCGCACACCAGTTCGTCCCGGATCGCCCGGTCCCCAGGGACGCGCCGCGTGGACTTCGGACGGCAGATGCTGGTACTGCGGCGGCGGGGGTTCGCAGTACGGCTCGAGTGGCGGTCGGTCATCATCTGCTCGGTCCTCGCGCTGGCGGTCGCCTGTATGGCGGTGCTCGCGCTGATGACCGGCTCGTTCCAGCTCGGTCCCGGACAGGTGGTCTCCGCGCTGACCGGCGGAACGACCGGGCTCGTCCACGACATCGTGGTCGAATGGCGGCTGCCTCGGGTTGCGGCGGCGCTGGTGTTCGGCGCAGCGCTAGGGGTGAGCGGGGCGGTTTTTCAGTCGACGCTGCGCAACCCGCTCGCCGACCCCGGCATCATCGGGTTCTCCCAGGGCTCCTACACCGGCGCGCTGATCGTGATCCTTCTCGTCAACGGCACCTACTGGCAGTTGGTCGGCGGAGCGCTGATCGGCGGAATCGCCACGGCCGTCGCCGTGTACCTGCTCGCCTACCGGCGCGGCGTCCAGGGGTTCCGCCTGATCATCGTCGGCATCGGCATCTCGGCGATGCTCGGCTCGATCAACACCTGGCTGATCCTCAAAGCCGACCTGGATCAGGCGATGGCCGCGGCCACCTGGGGTGCCGGGTCACTCAACGGCGTCTCCTGGACCCAGGTCGCCATCGGCGGCATCTGCATCGCCGTACTCCTGCTCCTGGCGGCGATGTCGAGCCGGCCGATGCGGCAGCTGGAGCTGGGCGACGATGCGGCCGCCGCCCAGGGAGTGCGGGTCTCGACGGCTCGTCTCGGGCTGATCGTGCTGGGGGTTGCGTTGACGGCGACGGTCACCGCCGCGTCGGGGCCGATCGCGTTCATCTCCCTGGTCGCGCCGCAGATCGGACGCCGGCTCACCCGCAGCGCGGGGATCACCCTCGCGCCCGCCGCCCTGGTCGGCGCGCTGCTCTGTCTGGCGGCGGACTACCTCGCCCAGCACGTCGCCCCAACCCCGTTGCCGGTCGGCATCGTCACCGTCATGCTCGGCGGTGGGTACCTCGGCTGGCTGCTGATCACCGAAGCCAGGAGACGCCTGTGACCACCCACATCAGCACCGACGGTCTGACGACAGCGGAGGATGCACCCAGCTCCGCTCGGCCTCCGAACAGCTCACGCCTCCAGGTGGAGGCGGCGACGATCGGCTACGACAAACGCGTCATCTCCCGAGAGCTGTCTGTGGCGATCCCCGACGAGTCGTTCACCGTGATCGTGGGTCCGAACGCGTGCGGCAAGTCCACCCTGCTCCGCGGCCTGTCCCGGCTGCTGAAACCGTCAGCCGGGCAGGTCGTTCTCGACGGCGCCGACATCAACTCCTTCAAGACCAAGGAGGTGGCCCGGCGGGTCGGACTGCTGCCGCAGACCTCCATCGCCCCCGACGGCATCACCGTGGGCGACCTGGTGGCCCGGGGCCGGTATCCCCATCAAGGATTCGCCCGGCAGTGGACCGAAGCCGACGAGCAGGCCGTACTGCGGGCGATGGACCAGACCGCGGTGACCGAGCTGTCCAGCCGCCTGGTGGACGAGTTGTCAGGTGGTCAGCGTCAGCGGGTGTGGGTGGCCATGGCACTCGCGCAGCACACCGACATCATGCTGCTCGACGAGCCGACCACCTTCCTCGACATCACCCATCAGATCGAGTTGATGGAACTGTTCACCGACCTGCACCACGTCGGCCACACCCTGGTGGCCGTGCTGCACGACCTGAACCAGGCCGCCCGCTACGGCACCCATCTGATCGCCATGAAGGCGGGCCGCGTCGTCGCCGAAGGCCCGCCCGCCGAGATCGTCACCGCCGACCTCGTGCACGAGGTCTTCGGACTGCGCTGCCTCGTCGTGCCCGATCCGGTCGCCGGCACCCCGTCCGTCGTGCCCTTGGGCCGTGAACGCCCAGCGGTGGCGCGCCCAACCGAACCGAAATGACTCGAGAGAAGTGGGTGTGCTTCCGTTGACGGCTTTTGAGCGTGTGGAGTTGACTGCGAGCCAGCGGGGCAACTGGGTAGCACGCAGCCTTGCTCCCGAGTCCTCGGTCTTCAGCGCAGGCCAGCTGATCTGGCTGAACGGCCCGATCGACCCGGCCGCGTTCGCATCCTCGGTGAGTACCGTGTTCACCGAAGCCGACGCGCTACGGGTCCGATTCGGCGACGACGACGGAGTTCCTTTCCAGTACGTCGACTCCGCGACCACACTCCGGACAGAAATCGTGGACGCGGGCGCGGACGACGATCGGATCCGGGCGATGGCCCGCGAACAGCTCACCGGAGCTGCGGCCATCACCGCAGAGCCGACGACGTCCTCGACCCTGGTCCGTCGCAGTGACGACACCTGGGCCTGGATCCTGGTCACCAACATCCTGCTGGTGGACGGCTACAGCATCTCCCTGTTCATCCGCCGCGTCGCGGAGGTCTACTCCGCAGCGCGGAAGAGTGATCCGGTCCCGGACCGCTGGTTCGGCAGCTTGAAGAACGTCACGGCGCATGACGACTCGCACGCCGAAGAAGGTGCCGCCTACTGGAGTGGCGTCCTCGGGATCGAGAGCGCCCGCCACGAGAGCAAAGAAGATCTCTCCGGAGTCTTCGTCTCCTCGAGCCGGCCAGTTGTCGTCCCGATCCCCGACGACACCTACTCGACGGTTCAGCAGTTCGCACGCACCGCACGGGTCTCCTGGACCGACTCCCTGATCGCAGTCTGGGGCGTCTACACCGCTCTGATCGACCGGCGTGACTACGTAGCAGTCCGCGTACCTCTGATGCTGCGCGACGACCGCGAATCACTCAAAACACCCAGCGCGATCTCAAGAGCAATCCCCGTGGTCACCGAGATCAGCCCGTACCAAATCTTCAGCAACATCCTCGAAGCCGTCGCGGACCAACTGAAAACCTCGCGACGCCACACCACCGCCGAAGACCACCAGATCGCCCGATCCTGGCCGGCCGGCCAAGCCTCGTACCTCACACTCCCGACCATCAACATCAGACTCTTCGAATCAACGCCGGACTTCGGCGACTTCATCTCGGTCCCCGAAACGATCAGCACCGGCCCGGTCGGATCACTCGACCTCGCCGTGTACCGCACCCCGGAAACCGGAATCCGGCTGGAGATCTCCGCAGGCTCCGACACCAGCGACCCGCTCCTGCACGCCCAGCAGTTCAGCGACTTCCTCAACGTTGTCCTTGACGGGTCTCCGGCCCGGACCCTGCACGAACTGAGCACCGGACTTACCCCCGCTCCGTCCTGGCCGCAAGGCGAGACGCTCGAGGTTCCCCGGGCGACTGTCGACGAGCTGGTACGCCGCCGGGTGGCGGCGACCCCGGACAGGGTCGCGATCGTCGCCGAGGACGGCATCGAACTGACCTTTGGCCAGTTCGATGCGCGGGTCAACGCTCTCGCCCACCTCCTCGTTGAGCAGGGCGTGCAGGTCGGGGACCGGGTCGCGGTCGCCATGACACGCTCGGTGGACCTGGTGGTGGCGCTGGCCGGAGTGATGCGGGCAGGTGCGGCCTACGTGCCGATCGATCCGAAATACCCCGCGGAACGCATCGAACACATCCTCGACGACGCCGCGCCCGGTGTGGTCCTGACAGATCAGCACACCGCGGAGACATCTGGTCACGTCCTCCGGATCGACGAACCCGAGGTACAGGATCGCCTGGCCACCGGTGGGAGGACGGCCCCGGTCCTGACGCGGCCGTTGAACGACCTCGACGCTGCCGTCGTGATCTTCACGTCCGGAACGACGGGTAACCCCAAGGGCGTCGCGCTCTCGCATCGCGCACTGGTGAATCGCCTTACCTGGGGTCAGCAAGTGCTGAACTACGGACCAGGCGATGGAGCGCTGTCGAAAAGCGGCATCGGCTTCGTCGACGCCATGACCGAACTGTTCGGACCCATGGTCGCCGGCACCCGAACCGTCGTCCTCCCCGCGGAAACCGCCCAGGACCCGGCCGCCCTGCTCGACACGATTGCCCGCCACCGCGTCACCCACCTGCTGACCGTGCCCAGCCTCGCCGACGTCCTCGTGCGGCAAGACGGCGCACCCACGGCGCTGGCCTCGGTCCGGTACTGGATCTCGTCCGGTGAAGCACTCACAGCGGGTACCGCGAACACGATGCGATCCGCTGCGCCACAAGCAGAACTGCACAACTTCTACGGCTCCACCGAAGTCACCGGCGATGCCACAGCGGCCGTCATCATCGATGCCACCCCCATCGGTGCTCCGGTGGCGAACGCGACGGCGCGCGTGCTCGACGCGTGGCTGCGTCCGGTACCGGCTGGAGCGGCGGGAGAGCTCTACCTCGGTGGCGTGCAACTCGCGGACGGTTACGTGAACCGCGCGGCCCTGACCGCCGACCGATTCGTTGCCGACCCGTTCAGCGACAACGGCGCCCGGTTGTACCGCACCGGCGACGTGGTCCGGTGGAACCCGCAAGGCCAGCTCGAATATCTCGGCCGCAGCGACGACCAGGTCAAGATCCGCGGACACAGGATCGAGCCGGCCGAAATCCGCGCGGTCCTCGAACAGCATCCGGCAGTATCAGGTGCAGCGATCGCCGCCCTGGATCACCCGGCCGGCGGAAAGTACCTCGCCGCGTACGTCACCACGACCGGCACCGCGGATCCGGCGCTGTTCGACGCGCTTCGCGAACACCTCGCGCAGGCGCTGCCGGACTACATGATGCCCACGACGTTCATGCGCCTGGAGCGATTCCCCGTCACCCCGAACGGGAAACTCGATCGCCACGCGCTGCCGCAACCAGACCTGGCCGCCAGTGCGGGCGACGGCCGGCTGCCCGAAACCGCCACCGAGAGCACCCTCGCCGCCATCTTCCGCGACGTACTGCGGCTCGACGACACCATCGATCTCGGCGTCGACAGCGACTTCTTCCGCCTCGGCGGACATTCATTGCTGGCAACACGAGTCGTCGCACGAGCCAACGCACGACTCGGTACCGCGCTGACACTGCGCGACGTCTTCGACCACCCCCGCATCAGCCAGCTCGCCCACCTAGCCGAAAACGCCACTGCAACCGCCGGGACACGCGTCGGCGAACTACCCCGCCCCGCCGTGCTCCCCGTCTCCTACGGACAGCAAGCGCTCTGGCTGATCGATCAGCTGGGTGGGCCGGGTGGACGGTACGTGGTGCCGGTGGTGCTGCGCCTGCAGGGCGAGCTGGACCCCGATGTGCTGATCACGGCGGTACGGGACGTGGTTTCTCGCCACGAGGCGCTGCGCACGCTGTTGGTGGAGAAGGACGGCACGCTCCGGCAGGTCGTCGTACCGGCCGAGGAAGCGGCCGACCGGCTCACTCTGCTCGTCGAGGAGGTGGATGAGGCCGGCGTGGAGGAGCGGGTCAGCGCGGTGGTGCAGGCCCGGTTCGGTCTCGCGGTCGATCTCCCGATCCGGGTCGCGCTGCTACGCACGGGCGACGACGACTGGGTGTTCGTTGTCGCGGTACATCACCACGCGGTGGACGAATGGTCGTTTCCGTCGCTGCTGGGCGACCTGTCGACCGCCTATCAGGCGCGGGCCGCGGGGCAGGAGCCGGGATGGCTGCCGTTGCGGGCCCAGTACGCCGACTACGCGATCTGGCAACGCAACGTCCTGGGTACGGCGTCGGATCCGGACTCGCTGCTCTCCAAGCATCTGGACTATTGGCGTGAGGTCCTCGCGGATGCGCCCGAAGAGTCCACGATCACTCCGGACCGGGCCCGGCCGTTGGCGCCGAGCCACCGCGGTGCGGAGCTACGGTTCACCGTCGATCCAGCCGTGGCGACCGGCCTGCGACAGGTTGCGGACGAGCAGGGCGTGTCCATGTACATGACTCTGCAGGCCGCGACCGCGTTGACCGTCTCGGCACTGGGCGCCGGTGCCGACGTGGTGATCGGTTCACCGGTCGGTGGACGCACCGAGGACGGCCTGGAAGACCAGGTCGGCTACTTCGTGAACACCCTGCCGATCCGCCATCGGTTCCAGCCCGGTGACTCGATCGCCGACGTTCTGCAGAACACCAAACGAACGGTACTCGGCGGGTTCGAGCACCAGGCCGCGCCCTTCGAAGAGGTCACCCGTGCGCTGGGCACCGAGCGCTCCGTGGGCCGCAACCCCCTCTTCCAGATCATGCTCACCCACCGCGTCATCGAAGGCCGCCGCGCGGGCGGCCTGCAGCTCGGGGGTGCCAAGACGACAGCGACTCCGGCGGCGGTCGGCGCGGTCAAGACCGACCTCGACCTCGACATCTTCGATTCGCTCAACGAGCTGAGCGGGAAACTCGCTTACGCGACCGACCTGTTCGACGACGCCACTGCTGACCGATTCGTTGCCGTCCTCAAGTCGGTGCTCGAGGCAATCGCTGCCGGTCCAGAGGCGCGGGTCGGTGATCTGAACCTGTTGCCTGCAGCGGAGTTGCAACAGCTCGAAACCTGGTCGCGCGGTGAGACGCCCGCCGTTCCCGGGGCGACTCTTGACGAGTTGCTACGCCGGCAGGTCGCCGCGACTCCGGACTTGGTCGCGCTCATCGCTGATGACGGCACTGAACTCACCTACAGCGCGACTGACGCGCGGGTCAACGCGCTCGCCCACCTTCTCGTTGCGGACGGAGTGAGGGTCGGGGACCGGGTCGCGGTCGCACTTCCGCGCTCGACCGAACTGGTGGTCGCTTTGGCGGCAGTGATCCGTGCCGGGGCGGCGTACGTGCCGATCGACCCCGACTATCCCGCCGAACGCGTCAAGCACATCCTGGCGGACGCCGAGCCACGTGCCGTGATCACCGACCGACAAACCGCCGACGACATTCGGCGTCATGTGCGCAGCGAAGACACCGTGCGCGTTCTTTGCATCGACGACGAATCCGTGCAGCACCACCTCGATGCCGGCGTGATCGACCCACCGCAGTACTCGCGTCCGTTGCTCCCGGCGGACGCCGCGTACGTGATCTTCACTTCCGGCACGACCGGGCGCCCCAAAGGCGTTCAGATCGACCACCAGGCAATAGTCAACCGACTCTGGTGGATGCGTGAGGTCTACCGCATCGGTACGCCGGACCGGGTGCTGTTGAAGACCCCGTTCACGTTCGACGTGTCGGTCTGGGAGTTCTTCCTGCCGCTGGTTACCGGCGCGGCGGTGGTCGTGGCGCAGGACGGCGGACACAAGGATCCCCAATATCTACTCGAAGTGATCGATCGTCGCGCGGTCACGGTCACTCACTTCGTGCCGTCGATGCTGCAGGCTTTCCTCACCTCGACCCCGGACCCGAAGTCGGTGGCTTCGGTACGACGGGTGTTCTGCTCTGGCGAGGCGTTGCCCGTGGTGGCCGCGTCCGGCGCCGTCGCGCTGTTCGAGAACGCGGAGGTGCACAACCTCTACGGGCCGACTGAAGCTGCCGTGGATGTCACCGCTCACCCGGTGGTTCAGGCCGAGCTCGTAGATGCGGCAGGCGTGCCGATCGGTGTTCCGGTGGCAAATACGACGACGCGTGTTCTTGATGCCTGGTTGCGTCCGGTGCCGGTCGGTGTGGCGGGTGAGCTTTATCTAGGTGGGGTGCAGCTCGCGGACGGGTATGTGGCTCGCGCGGGCCTGACCGCCGGACGCTTCGTAGCTGACCCGTTCAGCGAAGACGGCGCACGGCTGTATCGCACCGGCGATGTGGTGCAGTGGAACTCCCAAGGGCAGTTGGAGTACCTCGGCCGCAGCGACGACCAGGTGAAGATCCGCGGTCACCGGATCGAGCCCGCCGAAATCCAGGCCGTCCTCGAACAGCATCCAGAGGTATCGGGTGCGGCGATCGTCGCTGTGGAGCACCCGGCCGGCGGGCAGTACCTCGCCGCCTACGTCACCACAACCAGCACTGAGGACGCGGTGCTGTTCGACGCGCTCCGCGAGCATCTCGCGCAGTCGCTGCCGGACTACATGGTGCCGGCCACGTTCACGCGCCTGGACCGATTCCCCGTGACGGCGAACGGGAAACTGGATCGCCGCGCGTTGCCGCAACCGGACCTGGCAGCAGCCGCGGCCAACGGCCGGGCACCGGAAACCGGCACCGAGATCACCCTCGCCGGCATCTTCCGCGACGTGCTCCACCTCGCCGACGACACCGACCTGGGCGTCGACACCGACTTCTTCCGCATCGGTGGCGACAGCATTTCCGCGGCACGTCTCGTTGCCTACGCTCGTGAGCACCAGTTGCCGTTCAAGCTGTCCGAGGTGTTCGTGGGGCGCACTATCGGCGCCCTCGCCGCGCTGCTCGCACCGTCGATGCCCGACCCCATTTCGGCCGAGCCGGTTCTTGTTCCCACGTCTGCTGCCCTCGAACGCTTGCGCGAGGTGGACACCGCCCCCGATGAGTACGTCTTCACCGAGCTCGTCAGCCTGCCTGCGCAGTCGACGAGCGAATCGGTGGAATCGGCCTTCCGCTCGCTCGTCGCTGACACGGACGCGCTTCGCCTGTCGGTTGACGCGACCAGCCGACGGCTCTGGTTCACCTATCTCCTGCCCGCAGAGTCGGTCCAGCCCCAGATCGTGGAGACGAAAGGGACCGTTGACGCGATCAGGTCGGCCGCCGTTGAGCTCGTCGACCTCTCGGCCGGCCGCCCGGCGGCCTTCGCCTACACACACAACGCCGAACAGACGGTTGCAGTGCTCGCCGTCCACGCGGGAATTGTCGACCGGGCCTCGCTGCACCGGCTGGCGGAGGCACTTCAGCATTCGGTGTCCGGCGGAGCAGAAGTGTCCCGCCCACAAGCGCTCGTCCCTGCACTCGAAGCCATCGAGGCAGCCGGCGATGCGGTCGCAACGGACGGCCTGGATCGATGGAAGGGCCTGCTCGCCGGAGCGCAGACGATCGACGGACTCGCCTTTGCCGCCGGCACCGCCTCGGTCCTCCACTGGGACAGCTCCCCTGCTGACGACGTCGTCCGCAAGGCCATCCGCAACGCGCTCCAGGCAACGGGAATTGCACGACTGATCGGCGGCGTAGTCGACGAAGATGTCCCGCTGATTCCCGAGATCACCACGCTGCCTGCCGGTCCGTTCACCGCGGCCGCCACCGTCGCTCTCGACGAGACCGAGCCGACCAGAACCGCCGAGCTGGCTTTGCTGCGCTACCACAACAAGGCCGGTCGCAGAGCGTTGCGGCGGGTACCCACTCCCGCGGTGCTCCTCACGCGGACCTATGGGCCGGACAGCGGACCACCCACCCCCGAGGGCACCGAGCAGCTGTACCGCGCGGTGATCCGCTATCACCTCGCCCCGGACACGACGACGATCACTTTCCTCGGCTTCCCGGACCAGGCGGTCACTGAGCTGCGAGGAGCTCTGACAGGCGGAGGTCATTAGGTTAGGCAATGCTAAGGTTCTGTGGTTCTGACCCGCCCGATGAGGAGTTGCCGTGCCGCGTCGCGCCCGCCCCACCGTCGTACACACCATCGTCCTGCGGGAGCTGGAGGTGGCGCGGGTTGTCGATGTCACGCCCGGGATGCGCCGGGTGACTCTGACCGGCGATCAGCTGGGATCGTTCACCGGCAGCGACGGTACGACGTTCCCCGAATTCGCCAGCCACGGTTTCGACGACAGCGTCCGGTTGATCTTCCCGTACCCCGGCGAGAGCGAGCCGGTGCTCCCGGTTTACAAGGACGGAAAGTACAGGTGGCCGGCCGACCCGCCGGCGCTGTGGCGGGTCTACACGGTACGCCGCTACGACCCGCAGACCCGCGAGCTCGACATCGATTTCGTGAAACACGGCGTGGGTGTCGCTACGACGTGGGCGTACCGGGCGAAGCCCGGCGATCGCCTGCACGTCGGCGGACCGTCGGTCTCGGACGGGTGGCCTGAAGGTTACGACCGGTTCCTCGTTGCCGGTGACGACACGGCCGTCCCCGCGATCGACCGGCTGCTGAAGGAACTGCCCGGCGAAGCGCAGGCCGAGGTCTACATCGAGGTCGCTGAGGAGTCGCACCGGATCGATCTCCCAGCACGCCCCGGTGTCGAGGTGACCTGGATCGTGCGGCACGGACAGGCAGCGGGCACTGAGCCGTTGCTGCTGCGGGCAGTGCGCGAGGCCGGCCGGCGAGAGGGCTCGATCTTCGCCTGGCTCGCCGGGGAACAGGCCGTGGTCCGTGATCTGCGGCGGTATCTTGTCGAGGAGCGCGGTGTCGACAAGGCCGACATCGACTTCACCGGCTACTGGCGGCGCGCGGAGGTTGTCGCGTCGGACGCCGACCCCGCCATGCCGGACCTCGAGCGCAACGACGAGGCCTTCGAGAAGTTCCATCAGATGTCGGAGTTGCTGCCAACGCTGGCTGTTCGGGCGGCGGCGAACCTCGGGATCGCCGACTGCATCAGCCGCGGAGTGCGCACCGTACCCGCGCTCGCACGGCACACCGGAGCGAACGAACGCTCGCTGGCGAAGTTCCTGCGGTACCTGCAGGCGATCGAACTCCTGGAACTGGACGGCGACGAGTACAAGCTCAGTGAGACCGGCGAGTTCCTGACCGACGAGTCCGTCCTCGATCACCTGGTGTCGGGCGGGGTCGAGTTCCGGATGTCGCAGGCCTTCCACGGCCTCGAAGCGGCGGTCCGCGACGATCGTCCGGTGCTGGGGTCGGTGACCGGAACCGACTGGGACGGCCTCCGCGGCGATCTGACCTTCGAGCACAAGCGTCTGGAGAACAAGTCCCGGTTCGCGCGGGTGCTCGCCGATCCGCTCGCGAAGTCAGCCGTGCTCGACGGCGTCGGCGAGGTGGTCGTGCACGGACCTGGTGCAGGGGTCCACGCCGACTACCTCACGGCGGGCCATCCGGACGCGAGGGTGACCATCGTGGCGCTCCCCACCGCGGCGGACTGGTTCCGCAGGGACATTCCGATCAGCATCGCGGACGCGACCAGACGTGACCGGATCCGGATCGTCGAGCAGTCGGTGTTCGAGCAGACCGAACCGGCGGACGCCGTACTGATCATCGACACGCTCGGGCAGTACCGCGACGCGGAGGCGAGGCTCGTTCTTCAGCGGGCCGCCGCGAGCCTGAGCCCCGGTGGCCGGGTACTGCTGGTGGAGGACACCTTCGATCCCGGCGAGCTGGACGAACACGACGCAGAGCGCGACCTCCTGCAGCTGGCGCTGCACGGCTCCGGATATCGCACCAAGGACGAACTCGAGGCCGTCGTCGCCGATGCCGGACTGACCGTCATCGCGACGTCGCTGGTGGGCTGGGGCAACACGTTGCGAGTGCTGGCACCGTGAACTGAGGCGGTAGGCCCACGGCGCCGAGCACGTCTACCGCACGGTCAGGAAGCCACTTCTTCGCCGGCCTGGAGCTTCTCCAGGACCTCGATCCAGTGCCCCAGGCGCGAGTCCTCGGCCAGGGTGATGAAGTCGATCCCGGCCACTCCCGCGGTGCGCCACCGCTCCACCAGATCCATCAGCCGCACCGAATCCATCCCCTGGTCGCGGAGGCTCAACTCGTAGTCGATCGCCGCGGGCTCGAGGTACAACACGTCGGCGACGTCGGCGATCACTTGCTCAGTGCTCAGTCTCATCAGAACTCCTCGTCCATTGCTTGGCCAGCCTGTCTTCGATGGTTCCCGTCGCTGGGTCACACGGTGGCGATCAGCACTTCCTCGCCGCTGTAGGGCCGCAGGCCGTCGGTCCGGCCCGCGAAGTAGCGATCGGCCAGGCCGGCCGCGGAGACGTGTTCGGCGTCCGCGAAGCCTGCCTGCCGTGCCAGTTCGATCATCCGGCCGGGCGTGTAGAAGCCGATGAAAGGCGTGCCGGACCGCCGGGCACCCTCTCTGGAGGCGCGCCGAATCGGTACGTCCTCGGGCAGCAGATCCTCGAGCGGAAGGAAGAACGTGACGATCAGCGACGAGCCGGCCGGCAGGCTCGCCACCCGCTCGAGGGTCGCCGTCGTGGCCTGTTCGGTCAGGTACATGGTGACGCCCAGCCAGGACACCACCGCGGGACGCGCGGGATCGAATCCCGCTGCCTGCAGTCGATCCCACCAGTCGTCGTTCGCTTCGAAATCGACCGGAACCAGGCGCAACCACTCGGGGATGTCGTAGCCGAGTTCGATCAACCGGCTCCGCTTCCAGCCCTGCGTCTCCGGCTGGTCGATCTCGAAGACGGTCATGGTCGAGCCCGCGGCGGGATGACGCTGGGCGTAGGTGTCCAGGCCCGCACCCAGAATCACGTACTGATCCACGCCGCGGCTCGCGGCCTCCGCCACCAGGTCCTCGGTCAGCCGCGCCCGGCCGACGATCGTGGCTCGCTTTCCCCGCGAGTCACCGGGGACCATGTCTCCGCGCTCGCGCCAGCCGTCGCCGTCCTGCGCCAGCCGGGCACCCAGCACGTCCTCGAGGACATGCGGTGGCTCGTCCACCTGGGTGTGCAAGGCGCGCCACAGCGCGGTCCGTACCGCCGTGTTGTCCGGCGTGCCGACAACGTTTCCCGTCATGACCGAGTCCTTCCTCACTTGTTGTTCATGCTCCGTCCGGCCTCCCACGCGCTCCACAGCCCGCCGTACACGCCACCAGCGGCGACCAGCTCGTCATGTGTTCCGCTCTCGATGATCCGGCCGTGCTCCATGACGACGATCCGGTCACAGGTCGCGGCCTGGGAAAGGCGATGCGCGATCACCAACCCGGTCCGCCCACGCAGGACCGCATCGGCGGCGCGGTCCAGCAGCCCGGCATGGGTGGAGCCGGCCTCGGCGGTCGCCTCGTCCAGGATCGCCAGTTCAGGGTCCGCGAGCAGTAGCCGGACGAGGGCGAGCTGTTGAGCCTGTGCATCGGTGAGCGAATGTCCGCCGGTGCCGATCATCGTGTCGAGAGCGTCCGGCAGCAGGTCGAGCAGACCGGCTGCCCCGGTGGCGTCCAGCGCCGCGTGGATGTCGTCGTCGGTCGCACTGGGGGCGGCGAGCGTGAGATTGTCCCGCAGACTGCCGGCGAACACGTGCGTCTCTTGGGTGATCAACGTCGTACGGACGGGCTGGGTCACCGTCCCCGCGTCGGGTCGATGGATGCCGGCGATGACGGCGGCAAGCGTCGTCTTGCCGGCCCCGGAGGCGCCGACCACAGCGATGCGCTGACCACTGGGGATGTCGAGGGTGAGGTTGTCGAACAGACGAGGGCCGTCGCCGTAGCCGAAGGCGACGTCGTTCAGCCGCACGGCGATGTCCGCGTCCGCTGTCGCGGCCGGCTCGCCCGCTTCCTCCGGGATGGTGGTGACCCCGATCATCCGGCTCAGCGATGCCAGGGCCGACTGGAGGTCGTCGATGACGAACACCAGTTCGTTGAGCGGGCCGAGCAGGCGCAGGACGAGCAGCATCGCGGCGGTGGCGCCACCGACGGTGGACGCGTCCGCCTCGATCAAAACGAAACCGACGACGAGCACGGTGGCCAGGCTCAGACATTCGCCGAAGTTCAGCCGGATGCTGAGCATGACCTGCACGGCGCGCGCGCGGAGCGTCCACACCGCGACTCCCCAGGACGCGGCCATCACGCTGTGGTGCCGCTGCTCGGTCAGCCCGAGCCCGAGCACGGTGGCGTGGCCGCGCTGGGACTCGAGGATCTGCTGCGCCCGGGCGCTCATCGCCGCTCGTTCGGCGCCGTACACCCGCGGACCGATGCGGAGGTACCAGCGCATGACGAGTACGTAGACAGGCAGTACGACGGCGAACGCGGCGGCGTACGGCCACTCCAGCGCCGCGAGCCCGCCCAGCGACACGATGATGGTGAACGCGGTGACGGTGAGCGCGGGGATGACCGCGGGGGCGGCATCGGCGACGGCGGTGACGTCGTCGCTGGTCCGGGAGATCAGATCCCCGGTCCCGGCGCGCTCGACGAGATGCTGCGGGAGCGTCATGGCGCGGCCCACGAGCTGTTCGCGCAACGCGGCGAGGATGGTGTGGTAGACGCGAGTGGCAAGCACGATCGTCACCGCGGTACCGGCCGCGCCGAGAATTGCCGAGAGTGCCATGACCGCCGTGACCGTCAGTACGGTGCCGAGGTCAGCGGTACCTGCCTGCACTCGGTCGACGAGGAACCCGACGATCAGTGGCGGGATCACGTTGACGCCGGTGCTGACGATCCCGAGCGCTCCGACAGTGAGGAGCCGGAGCCTGTGCCCGCGGCTGAGTCGCCAGACCTCCCTGGCCGTCTCTCTGCCACCCGCGACCGGCAGTGCGTGCTCGGTTGCCAAAGATGTCCCGCTCACAGCGTTGTCCCTGCGGGCGCCAGTGCGTCCTCGAGCAGGTCGATGACGCGGTCGCAGCTGCCCAGCAAGGCGGGCGACGAAGTGATCAGCAGGGTGGAGCGGCCTGCGCGAACGTCGCGCAGGCGCTCCGCGATCGTGTGCTCGGTGACCGAGTCGACAGCCGTGGTCGGGTCGTGCAGCACGAGCACCGGCGCGTCGCTCGCCAGGGCGCGGGCGAGCGCAAGTCGCTGAAGCTGGCCGCCGGAGAGGCGGTTGCCGTCCTCGCCGACCGGGAGGTCGAGATCGGCAGCGAAATCGCCGCAGGCCGCGGCTCGCACCGCAGCTGCAACCAGCTCGGGTGTGGCCGCGGTGGCAGTGAGATTGTCGCGGATCGTCCCACTGAACAGCATGACCCGGTGCGGCGTGACTATGACCCGGGAGCGGTAGTCCTGCGCAGTCAGCTCCCCCGCAGCGATTCCGTTCAGCCGCACCGCCACCTCGCCGCCGCGCCCACGCGGATCCAGCACCGCCTCCGCGAGGCGGGCAGCGGTCAGGTCGTCGGCGCGCACACCCACGAGCTCGCCGGGCTCCACCCGGATCGTCGCGCTGGGCGTGGACACCTCCAGCACCGGTAGCTGCGGAATCTCCTGCCTGGTCGCGTCGACAGGCTCGGGCGCCACGCCGGCGTCGATCTTCAGGACATCGAGGACCCGCGCGGACGAGGCGCGGGATCCGGCGAGGTTGGGAATCGAATCGTTCGCGATCGACTGGATCTGCGGCAGCAGTGCCTGAGCGAGGCCGACGGCGGCGATCAGCTCGCCGATGCTCAGCTGCCCATCCACCGCGAACCAGCCCGCGAGCCCCATCACCGCGGCAACGAAGATGCCGGTGACGACGCCGGAGCCCATCAGAAATCTGCCCAGCAGTCCCGCGTTGCGCTTGGCGCCGACGAGCGTCTCCTGGCTGGCCTGCCGGTACCTTCTGGTCGCCTCGGTCTCGGCACGGATGCCCTTGACCACTCGATATCCGGCCACGACATCAGTGGCCAGTCCGACGGTGGAGGCCAGCAGTCCCTGGTACTCCCGGGTGTCCCGGGACACCCTCTCACTGAGCATGCCCATCGACCACACGGCCACCGGTGCTCCCACCAGCACCGCCAGCCCGAGCAGCCAATGCGTCGTCAGCAGTGAGACGGCGATGAATGCGATGGTCACGATTCTCGCGATCGGCATGATCACGAGCTGAACCCCGTTGGCCAGGCGGGCGACGTCGTTGGTCATCACCGAGACGACGCCTCCGTCCGGCGCGTGGGCGCCGCCGACCGGATGCAGTACGCCGATCGAGAGGGTGCTTCGGAGGCGGTGCTGCAGCAGCTGCACCGCATACGCGGTCAGTTGGGTGGCGAACTTCGCCGCCACCGTCAAGCCGACGTACAAGGACACCAGTGCGCCGATCCACAGCACCAACTGCCCCACGTCCCCGGTTGCCAGGGCTCGGTCGATCGCGACGCCCATCACCACCGGGACCGCTGCCTCGCCCACCTGCCAGACGGTCGCCGCCAGTGCCGCAGGAACGGTGATTCTCCGCGCCGACAGGATCACGTGCATCAGGAATCGTCCGGCGGTGGTCCCCGGGGCGGCCTCGAACGGCTGCACCTCGGGCGGCTCGGTGGGCGCCTGCCAGAACACAGGTGACCGACGGGTCGAACGTCCGCGGCCCCACCCGGTCGGGTCGGAGGCTCGGTGGGGTGGTGAGATGGGCGGCGGCACGTTGAAAGGTTAGCCTAACCTTCATTAAAGTTGCTCGACCGGGTCTCAAGAGAAGTGGGTGTACGCGTGGAGTTGACTGCGAGCCAGCGAGGTAACTGGGTGGCACGGAGCCTTGCTCCTGAGTCTTCGGTGTTCTGCGCGGGTCAGCTGATCTGGCTGGACGGCCTGATCGATCCCGCTTCGTTCGCCTCCTCGGTCAGTGCCGCCTTCTCCGAGACCGATGCGCTGCGGGTCCGTTTCGGCGACGAGGACGGCGTTCCCCTCCAGTACGTCGACACCGCGACCACCCTTCCGACCGAGATCCTGGACGCCGGTCACGGCGACGATCAGATCCGGGTCATCGCCCGCGAACGACTCACCGCAGCACCAGAACCGGCCACATCCTCGACCCTGGTCCGTCGCGAGGACGGTAGCTGGGCCTGGATTTTGGTGACCGACATCCTGCTCGTCGACGGCTACAGCATCTCGCTGTTCATCCGCCGCGTCGCCGAGATCCACTCGGCCACACAAGCCGGCGATCCGGTCCCGGACCGCTGGTTCGGCAGCCTGGAAGACGTCACGGCCCACGGCGACTCCGGCACCGAAGAAGATGCCACCTACTGGAGCAGCATCCTCGCGGTCGAAAGCGCCGGGCACGAAAGCGTGGAAGACCTTTCCGAGGTCTTCGTGTCCTCGAGCCGGCCAGTAGCGGTCCCGGTCCCCGACGACACCTATTCCAGGGTTCAGCAGTTCGCTCGCACCGCGCGGGTCTCCTGGACCGACTCCCTGATCGCAGTCTGGGGCGTCTACACCGCTCTGATCGACCGGCGTGACTACGTAGCAGTCCGCGTACCTCTGATGCTGCGCGACGACCGCGAATCACTCAAAACACCCAGCGCAATCTCAAGAGCAATCCCCGTGGTCACCCAGATCAGCCCGTACCAAACCTTCGGCAACATCCTCGAAGCCGTCGCGAACCAACTGAAAACCTCGCGACGCCACACCACCGCCGAAGACCACCAGATCGCCCGATCCTGGCCGGCCGGCCAAGCCTCCTACCTCACACTCCCGACCATCAACATCAGACTCTTCGAATCAGCGCCCCGCCTGGGGGACAGTGAAACGATCAGCACCGGCCCGGTCGGATCACTCGACCTCGCGATCTACCGCGACCCCGACTCCGGCATCCGGCTGGAAGTGTCCGCAGGTTCCGCCACCGGCGATCCGCTCCTCCACGCCGAACAGTTCAGCCGCTTCCTCGACGCCGTCCTCGACGGGTCCGGCGCCCAGACCTTGCACACGTTGAGTACAGGTCTCACATCGGCCGCCGACGGCCCGGATCCGGCGTGGGCACGGGGCACGGTGCTCGATGTCGCACCGGCGACGGTGAATGAGTTGGTACGCCGGCGGGTGGCGGCGAGTCCGGACGTGGTCGCGGTCGTCGCCGCGGACGGCGCCGAACTCACGTACGGCGAGTTCGATGCGCGGGTCAACGCGCTGGCCCATCTCCTGGTCGAGGACGGTGTGCGGGTCGGGGACCGGGTCGCGGTCGCCATGACCCGCTCGATCGACCTGGTGGTAGCACTGACCGCAGTACTGCGGGCCGGAGCAGCCTACGTACCCATCGACCCGGCGTACCCCGCCGAACGCATCGAACACATCCTCGGCGACGCCGCACCCCGTGTGGTGATCACAGACCAGCACCTGACCGAACTGCAGCCACGTCTGGCCACCGCTGAAAAGACGGCCCCGGTTCTGGCCCGGCCGTTGAACGACCTCGACGCTGCCGTCGTGATCTTCACGTCCGGGACGACAGGCACCCCGAAGGGCGTCGCTGTTTCGCATCGTGCACTGGTGAATCGCCTCGTGTGGGGCCAGCGAGTGCTGGACTACCAGCCGGACGATGTGGCGTTGTCGAAGAGCGGCGTCGGATTCGTCGATGCCGTGACCGAGTTGTTCGGGCCGTTGATCGCCGGCGCCCGGATCGTCGTGGTGCCCGCGGAGACCGCACAGGATCCGGCCGCCCTGCTGGCCACGGTCGCCCGGCACCGCGTCACACATCTGCTGACCGTGCCGAGCCTGGCCGACGTTCTGATCCGACACGATGACGCACCCGCGGCGTTGACCTCGGTACGGCACTGGATCTCGTCTGGCGAAGCACTCGGCCAGAGCACCACGGACGCCCTGCGAATCGCCGCACCACAAGCAGAACTCCACAACTTCTACGGCTCCACCGAAGTCACCGGCGACGGCACGACCGCCAAGAACACCTCGATCGGCGTCCCGGTCGCGAACACCACTGCGCATGTTCTTGATGCCTGGTTGCGTCCGGTGCCGGTCGGTGTCGCGGGAGAGCTCTATCTCGGTGGGGTGCAGCTTGCGGATGGGTATGCGGCTCGCGCGGGCCTGACTTCCAGCCGTTTCGTAGCTGACCCGTTCAGTGACGACGGCGCACGGCTCTATCGCACCGGCGACGTAGTGCAGTGGAACTCCCAAGGGCAGTTGGAGTACCTCGGCCGCAGCGACGACCAGGTGAAGATCCGCGGCTACCGGATCGAGCCCGCCGAAGTCCGCGCGGTCCTGGAGCAACACCCAGAGGTCACGGGTGCAGCCATCGCCACCTTCGACCACCCCGCCGGCGGGCAGTACCTCGCCGCCTATGTCACCACGAACAGCATCGAGGATCCGGCGCTGTTCGACACTCTCCGCGGGCACCTCGCACAGTCGCTGCCGGACTACATGGTCCCCGCCACGTTCACACGCCTGGACCGATTCCCGGTCACCCCCAACGGAAAACTGGACCGCCGCGCGTTGCCGCAACCAGATCTGACGTCAGGCGCAGCCGACAGCCGGGCACCGGAGACCGACACCGAGATCGCACTCGCTGCCATCTTCCGCGACGTGCTCCACCTCGCCGACGACACCGACCTCGGCGTCGACAGCGACTTCTTCCGCCTGGGTGGACACTCGCTGCTGGCCGCACGAGTGGTCGCACACGCCAACGCACTGCCTGGCATCGCGCTGACCCTTCGCGACGTCTTCGACCACCCCCGCATCAGTGAACTCGCCCGGATCGCCGACAACTCCACCGCTACCGTCGCAGCACCCGGATCACGAATCGGCGATCTACCACGCCCAGTCGCCGTACCGGTCTCCTACGGGCAACAAGCACTCTGGTTCACCGAGCAGATCGCGGGGCGTTCGATCTACCGGACCGAGATCGTGCTGCAGGCAGGCGCGCAGCTCGAGCTGGATGCTCTGACAACGGCGGTCCGCCGGGTAGTCGCTCGGCACGAGATCCTGCGCACGATCCTCGTGCCGGACGAGGAGACCTCATCACTGCGCCAGGTCGTCTGCGCCGAACCCGACGACGACACCAAGGTCCTTGAGGTCGAACACGTCGGTGCCGAGCCGCTCAACGACAAGATCGCTCAGGTCGCCGCCCTGCCACTCGACTTCACCTCCGAGTTCGGGCTGAAGTTCCATCTGCTGCGGCATGCCGACGGCGATGTGCTCATCGCGTACGGGCATCACCTCGTGACCGATGCGGACTCCTTCGGGGTTCTTGTTCACGAACTGAACAAGTTCTACCTCGAAGCGACTACCGGCAGTTCCACCGAGATCGCACCCCTGCCGCTCCAGTACGCCGACTTCGCGGTCTGGCAGCGCCACGTGCTGGGAGACCGGAAGGACCCGGAGTCCCGCTACCAGTCCGACCTGCGGTACTGGCAGGACACGCTGTCCGACCTCCCGACGGAAACCGTCCTCCCCCTCGACCAGCCACGGGACCGAACCGAAGAACGAACCATCCGGCCGGCAACCACCTCCCTCACCAGCGATGAGACAGCCACCGTCGACGAACTACTGGTCGAGCACAAGGCGACACCGCTACAAGCGTTGATCGCGGCCTTCTCCCTGGCCCTCTGGGACGAAGGGGCAGGCGACACCGTCCCCATCGGCACCCCAGCCAGTCTGCGCGACCAGCCCGAGTTGCAGGACCTGATCGGCTACTTCGTGAACACCGTCGTGGTGCGCGCCGACATCGACGCCGACGCCGGATTCGCGCAGACGCTGCTCCGTTGCCGCGATCGCCTGCTCGAAGCCGCCGACCACAAACTCGTTCCGTTCGAGCACGTCGTCGAGGCGGTGAACCCGCCGCGGCGGTTCGGAGTCAGTCCGCTGTTCCAGGTGATGGCCGCCTACGTGGATCGCGGTGGAAACTCGGGTGCGGTGCCGCCGCTCACCAACTACGCCTCGACCACCGCGGACGGCCCGCTGGCATCTCAGCCCGCGCTGTTCGATCTCGTGTCGAGTATCGAGAGGCTCGACAGCGGCGCCTTCGGGATGAATCTGAACGCGGCCCGCGAACTGTTCTCGGCGGAAACCACTGCACGACTGTTGCGGAACACCGCGCGCTTCCTGGCGCTCGGTTCGCGGCACCCGGAGCTCACGGTCAAGCAACTCGCCCAGATCGTTCATGCCGGCGACGGAGGCCGGCTCACAGCGATCAGCGACGTCCGTGACGTACGCCGCTTCCAGTTGCCGCTCGAGGATTTCGACATCAGCACGGCTCCGCTCTGGCGGGCGGCGATCGACCACGTCGATCACGCCCTTTCGGGAGCAGGTCTCGCGTTGCGATTGGCGGTTCCCGACAGCGGCGCCGGTGAACTGGTCGCCGAGACCGGCAATCCTGAGCTGCTGGACGCGGTCAGCGAGAAGCTCACCGACCTGGTCACCGCCTATCAGGCAAACATTCCGATGGTCGTCGCCGCGGCTCCTCGAGCCGCGGCTGAGTACAGTGACGACGAACTGACGGCTGTCCTCGACGATCCGTTCTGGGAGGACTGGGTCGATCAGCTCGCTGATGCGCCCGCCACCGTGCTGCGGCAGCGAGGCGACGCGGTAGCTTCCGCAGCGTCGAGTGTCACCGCCGGACGGGCAGCCTCCGCCGTGGACGACACTCCCGTGCGGTCCGTTGTGCTGACAGCCGTGACCAAGGCCTTGGCCGAGATCGCTGAAGGTGCTCTGCTGGTGGAGCTCCACGAGTCCGACGGTCCCCTGACGACACGTCGATTCCCCGTGCTGCTCGATGATGGAGACGTCGTCGGACTGAGCCCGGAGCGAGCCGCCGAGTACGCCGCGCTGGCCGGACACCCCCGGTTCAGCCGCTTCTTCGACGAGCTTCCGATTCCGCGGATCCGCGTAGGCGTGTTCCGTAGCCAAGCGAGGTTGGTCACCGAGCCCGCTGCGGGTGCCGGCGTACCGGAGGACGGAGTCGGCATCCACGTCCTCGTCGCGGGTCGTCATCCCGACGATTACGTCGTCCGCGTCTGGGTCGAGTCGGCACCCACTGTCGACGTCGACCCGAAGGCGCTGGCCGCCGCCATCTCCGAAGAGATCGGCGGAGCCGGAATCCCGGTCCCCCACCAGGAGCGCCGAGCTGCGTTCACCCTGCGCCGCGCGGACCGGGTCACCTTGACTCCCGCCGAAGAAGAGTCCCTTCGGGTCCGCTACGGGCACGACGTCCAGATCCTTCCGCTGGGCCCGTTGCAACGCGGATTGTTCTACCACCTCCTGCGGTCCCAGGAATCTGACGACCACAACACCTACGTCTCGCAGATCACCCGGCAGATCGCGGGAGATCTCGATCCGGGGCGGATGACGGCTGCCATCGCCGGCGCGATGGAGAGGTACCCCAACCTCCAGGCGGCGTTCGTCCCGCCCGGGGACGTACAGGTGGTCCCGTCCGGCGTCGAGGTCCCGGTGCGGGTGATCCGATCGGACGAGTGGGAACACCGCGGGATCGACGTGGAGCAGTTCCTGGCGGCCGAGCGAGGGGAGCCGTTCGACTTCGAGGTCCCGCCGCTGATCCGATTCACCTTGCTCGAACACGACCATCAGGCGTGGACGTTGGTGATGAGTTTCGAGCACATCCTGCTGGATGGCTGGTCCATCAACGCGCTCCTCGCCGAGATCCTCAGCATCTACGGTGACGACGGGTACGTCGACCGGGTGCGACCGGCCTCCTTCCGCTCCTACCTGGACTGGGTCGACGAACAGGATCCCGCTGCCGCCTATCGCGCCTGGGACGGCTACCTCGCGGAACTGCCCGGCCCGACGTTGCTGTGCCCGGACTTCGTCGACGTCGGTGACGCGCAGGGCGAGACCGGTGAACTTCACCTCGATCTCAGCCCGGCAGAAGCCATGCTGGTGTTCGACACCGCCCGAGCTGCCAAGGTCACGGTGGGGACCTTGCTGCAGACCGCGTGGGGCATCGCGCTCAGCCGGCTCACCGGCACCAACGACGTGGTCTTCGGCAACACGGTTTCCGGTCGGCCGCCGGCGTTGCCCGACGCCGACCGAATCATCGGCTTGATGTTCAACACCGTTCCGATGCGGGTGAACCTGCCCCCGTTCGAGACGAATCGGCAGCTGCTCGCCCGGGTCCAGTCCGAGCAGTTGCTCGTCATCGACCATCCGCAGGCCACTCTGACGCAGATCCAGACCAACGCGGGCATGCCTGTTCTGTTCGACACGCTGTTCGTGGTGCAGAACGTGCCACTCGGCAAGACTTCCGGGCAGGACACCGCCGGGCTGCAGGTCGTCGGCGCAAAGGTCGATGACGCGACGCACTACCCAGTGACGTTCGCGGTCGACCCGGAGGAACACGACGGAGCAGCCACCGTGCACGTGCGCCTGTCGTACCGCCGGGACGTTTTCGATGCCCCGGCCGCGGAGCTGCTGCTCGAACGCTACGTGCAGGTGCTCGTTTCGCTCACTCGCCGGCTTGATGAGCCCGTTGGTACGTTGTCCGCCCTGCTGGCGGACGAGACCGACCCGCACACGGGGATCGCCGCTGATCTTCACCGCGCTGTCGAACCGGTCACGGTCGGCGAACTGCTGGAACGGCAGGTGCGGCTGTCCGGATCGGAGACCGCGTTGGTCGCCGGAGATCGCGCGTTCACCTTCGCGGAGTTCTTCGCCGAAGTGAATCGCTACGCCCGCCTTCTCCTCGAAGAGGGAGTGGGCCCGGAGCATCGGGTCGCCCTGCTGTTGCCGCGGGACGAGCGCACCGTCATCGCGATGTTCGCGGTGTTCGCCATCGGAGCCGCCTACGTCCCGGTGGACAGTGAACTGCCGGACGAACGAATCGGCTACATGATCGAGATCGCCGAACCGACCGTCACTCTGGTGACCGACCGCGACGTGGATCGGCTCACCGGAGCCATCGGCGCGGTGGTCAACCTGGACTCCGCGCCGACGCTGGATCGCCTCGCGCGGAAGGCCACCGATCCGGTCACGGCAGCGGAACGAGGCGGGCTGATCTCGCTCGACAACCTCGCCTACATCATCTTCACCTCGGGAACCACCGGACGGCCCAAGGGCGTCGCCGTCGGCTACCGCGGTCTGACGAACATGTACTTCAACCACGTCGAGAAGATCTTCGACCGGGTGGTGGACCACCAGCGTGGGCGCCGGATGAAGATCGCGCACACGACGTCCTTCTCCTTCGACGCCTCCTGGGAGCAACTGTTCTGGCTGCTGAACGGGCACGAGGTGCACGTCATCGACGAGGAGATGCGCCGCGACCATCAGCGGCTGCTGGCGCACTACGACGAGGTGTGTATGGACGGGTTCGACGTGACGCCGTCGTACGGGCAGCTGCTGGTCGAAGAAGGGCTACTCGATCGGGACCGGCCGGCCGGCCGGTCCGTGTCCTCCGACGCGGCCGGTGTCGTCTTCGTCTCCCTCGGTGGCGAGGCCGTCCCCGACCGGCTGTGGCAACAGCTGCGCGGCGCACCCGGAGTCGAGTCGTACAACCTCTACGGACCGACCGAGTACACGATCAACGCCCTCGGTGCCGATCTGGCCGACAGCGCCACCTCGAGTGTCGGAACGCCGATCTTCAACACTCGGGCCTACATCCTCGACGAGAACCTGCAACCTGCCCTTCCCGGTGTCGCGGGCGAGCTGTACCTCGCCGGCGACGGCACCGCGCGCGGATACTGGGGCCGGTCCGCGCTGACCGCCGAACGTTTTGTCGCCTGCCCGTGGGAACCGGCGGAACGCATGTATCGCACCGGCGATCTCGCCCGCTGGAACGACGACGGGATGATCGACTACCTCGGTCGCGCCGACGAGCAGATCAAGATTCGCGGTTATCGCATCGAACCGGACGAGATCCGCGACGTGGTGCAGGAGTTCCCCGCGATCACGCGGGCCGAAGTGGTCGCCGTCGAGCACTCGACGGGCCTGCAGCTGGCGGCCTACTACAGCACGAACACGGACGCTGACGTCACTGAGCCGTTGCGGAGCCATCTGGCCAAGTACCTGCCTGACTACATGGTTCCGGCCGCCCTCGTCGTGGTGGATTCCTTCCCGCTCACTCCGACCGGGAAGCTGGATCGCCGAGCGTTGCCGCCCGCCGACGTAGCCGCAGCCGGAGTCGGCACCGGCCGCGCACTCGAGTCGGCTACGGAGCTGGCGTTGGCCGCGATCTTCCGTGAGGTGCTCGACCTCGACGAGGGCCTGGTCCTGGGTGCTGCCAGCGACTTCTTCCGGCTGGGCGGGCACTCGCTCGCGGCGATGCGGCTTGCCTCGAGAATGAACCGCACGTTCCCCGTCAACACAGCGATGCGGGACGTCATCACCGCTTCGACGATCGGGGAACTCGGTACGGTCGTCGACACGAAGCTGCAGCAGGATGCAGGTGCTGCTGCCGGGATCTCCGCGATCGCGAACCGATTCGTGCAGTCCCTCAACGGCCGCAACCTGTTCTGCGCGCACCCGAAGTTCGGCGGCTCCTCCATGTACTCGGAGTTGTCGCGATACCTCCCGCACGGTGTCGGGCTGGTCGGGATCGACGATCCGGCGATCGTCGGCCTGGACCTCGAGTTCGATGATCTGGAAGAGCTCTCATCGGCTTATGCCGATGTCGTGCAGGGGCTGCAGCCGGCCGGACCGTACGAACTGCTGGGTTGGTCGTACGGCGCGCACATCATGTTCGCCGTGGCGCGCCAGCTCCTTTCCCGAGGGGAGCGGGTCGAGACCCTGGTGATCGTGGATGCCATGCCTGCCGGTGCGGAGAACTCGACGGAGCGTCTCGAACGCCCGGGTTCTGCCGAGTCGATGCGGGACGAGATGCGGAAGGCGTTCGGCGAGGAGGCGTTCACCGAGTTGCTTGCCGACAGCAAGCAGTTGCAGGCGGTCGAGACGGCCGGACTTCGTTGTGATGTCATGACGTCTGCTCCGACCCGGGGCAGTCTCGACGTCGAGACGCTGGTGATCGCGTCCTCCGCGACTCATGAGCCCCGCGTGGCGGAGCTGGGTCGTGAGGATGCGCTGGGTTGGGAGGGCTACCTGACCAACTACTCCTTCTTCGTCGCTGAAGACGAAGACCACCAGTCCATCGTCGAGCCCGCTTCCGGTCTCCCGAAATGGGGCCCGCGACTGGCGAAGGTGCTGGTCAGATGATGGCGGCGGCGTCCTGCAGGCTGTCGAACAGGGCGGCGCGGCGCATGTAGGCGCGAGCGGTGTCGAGATTCTCCGCGGTACGGCGCAGTTCGTCGAAGTTGCGACGCCGTACCGCGGGATCGCGCTCCTCCAGCAGCCGCTTGTTGGCGATCGTCTGGGCCTGCACATAGTTGACCGCGGCATGGCGGCGCTGGCGGCTGTACAGGTCGAGCAGGTCGTCGCCGGCCTCCCCGGCGATCACCTTCGCGAGCTTCTCCGTCAGGTTGACGGCGTCATGGATGCCGCCGTTCATCCCCATCCCGCCGATCGGGTTGTTGACGTGCGCGCTGTCGCCGGCGAGCAGGATGCGCCCCTGCCGGAAGGTCGCGGCCACGCGCTGATTGACTCCGTAGACGTTGCGGTACTCGACGTCGTACGGGCCGGCCTTGGGGAAGAACTTCTGGAGCCGCTGCTCGACGCGCGCCGGCGACAGCGCGGTGGCGTCGTCCTCGTCGTGGCCGATCGGCAGGATCACCCGCCAGAGCCCCTCGGGCGCTTCCCCGGGCACCTTGAACACGTTGGCCCACTCGTCGGGGTCGGAGAAGTAGTTGCGTAGCGACAGATCCGGCTTGACGGTCAGGAAGTCGAAGCTGGTCGCGATCTTGATGAACCGCTCCGGATAGGTGAATCCCTCGAACTCGATGCCGGCGAGCTTGCGCACCGTCGATCGGCCACCGTCGCAGCCGACGACATAGGCCGCCGGAAGGCGTTCCGTGCCCGCGGGTGAGGTGTACTCCACCTCGATCCCGCCGGCGGTCTCGGTCAGACCGGTCAGCGTGTGGGAGAACCGCACGTCGAAGTCGGGGTCTCCCCCGTACTCCGCCGCGATGGCAGCCGTCAGCTTGTACTGCTCGTACTGCAGTACGTACGGGAACCGGATCTCGTGCTCCAGCCGGCCGAGATCGAACTCCGCCACGACCTCTCCGGTCGGCCGGTCGTGGAAGCGATAGGTGCTCGAGAGCAGGCTGTGCGCCCGGATCTTCTCGGTCACGCCCAGGTCGTCGAGCATCTCCAGGGTGCTCGGATGGATGGTCGCCGCGCGCTGGTCCCGCACCGGCGCCGGCTCCGTCTCGAAGACGGTCACCGGAACACCCCGCCGATTCAGTGCCAGCGCGCAGATCATTCCGACGGGGCCCGCGCCCGCGATGACGACCCGTGTGGTCTCGGTCGACATGCGCCTAGCTCAGCTCGCGCTGCAGACGCTTGCTGACCTTGCCGACCGCGGTGTACGGGAACTCGTCGACGACTTCCACGACATCGGGCAGTTTGAACGTGGCCAGGCCCTTGTCCCGCAGGAACTGGCGCAGCTTGCCCAAGGTGAGCTCGGCCGCACTCTCCGGCGACCGGGGAATCAGGTAGGCCTTGACCCGTTCGCCGAGCACCTCGTCGTCGACGCCGACGACGGAGACGTTGTGGACGCCGGCATGAGTGAGCAGCGCGTTCTCCAGCTCCTCCGGCGCGATCTTCTCGCCGCCGCGGTTGATCTGATCCTTCGACCGGCCCACGACCCTGATGAATCCGCGCTCGTCTCGCTCGACGATGTCACCGGTGCGATAGAAGCCGTCGCTGGTGAACGCCAGCGCGTTCTGCTCGGGGTTGCGGTAGTAGCCGCGAATCACCGACGGTCCGCGCGTCAGCAAGTGACCAGGCGCACCCGGTGGCACCTCGTTGCCCTCGTCGTCGATGACCTGGATCTCGTCGGCCGCCGAGGCCGGCCGGCCCTGGTACCGCACGCTGGTGGCCCGATCGACGTCGGCAGGATTGCTGACGACGAGGCCCTCCCCCATCCCGAAGCTCTGCGACAGTTGCACGCCGAACTCCGGCTCGACCCGCGCCGCCACCGCTTCGACCAGCTTCGCGCCGCCGCACATCAGCACCTTCAGGCTGGACAGCTGATAGGACTTCCGCAGCGAGGAGTTCAGCCAGGCCAGCAGGATCGGGGGGACCAGCGAGACGCGGGTCACCCCGTGCTTCTCGATCAGCGGGAACGCCGTGTCGGGGCTGCCGTTCGGTGCGATCACGATGGTGGCGCCCACGCTGAACGCACCGAGGAAGCCAGGCGAACGCGTCGACATACTGTGGCAGATCGGGATCACCAGCAGATGCACGGTGCGCTCGGTGATGCCGCGTTCCCCGACGCTTCTCCGCAGGGCGTAGCCGTACGTCTGATGCGTGTGCGGCATCAGCTTCGGAACGCCCGTCGTACCGCCCGACATCTGCAGCAGGGCGACGTCCTGCGGGCTGCACCGGCGAGCGTGCTCGAGCGATCCCTTCGACTGCAACGCCTCGTACTCGGCGCCACCGCCGTCCCGTTCGAGTACGACGGTGTGCTCCAGCTGCGGCCAGCGTTCTTTCAGGTCTGCTGCCATCGCCGAGAGGTCGGTGCCGCTGTCCGAGGCGACCGTGATGTAGGCCCGCGCCTCGGCGATCTCGATGAAGTGCTCGATCTCAGAACGACGGTGCGCGATCGGGGCGACGACCGGGACCGCCCCGATCTCCCACAAGGCGAAGACGAAGGCGATGTACTCGTAAATGTTGGGCAGATGGACCACCACCCGGTCGCCGCGGTTCAGCCCCAGGTCCTGCAGGCCTGCCGCGAGGCGCAGGACCTCGTCCGTAAGCTGCCCATAGCTCAGCTCGGCCTTGCGGTCGATGACGGCGAGCTTGCCGGGAAAGCGCTCCGCGGTGGCGAACAGCAACTCCGGCAGCGTCTGATCGCGCCAGTGCCCCTCGGCGAGGTATCTGGCTGCCGTCTCCGGCGGAAACGGAACGACCCCGTCGAGGGCCAGCGGTTCGATGCTCATGGGTTTCCCTTCGAGGAGCTGCCTACCAGCCCGTAAAGGGTAGGCTACCCTAACATTTCCCACGATCAGTGGGGCCGGATCCGATCCTTCAGGGGGCGCGCGCAGTGTCGGTCGATCACGTCCGAACCGGGATCGCGGCGCTGCTACCGGCAGACGTCGAGGTCGACGAGCGGACCGGCGACGTACCCCTCGACACGCTGATGCCGCAGGAGTACGCGGCGATCGCGCACGCCGTACCGGCGCGACGCGCGGAGTTCGCGACGGTCCGGTACTGCGCACGGCGGGCGTTGTCCCGGCTCGGACATCCGGCCGTGCCGATCCTGGCGGGGAAGAACCGCGAACCCGTCTGGCCCGACGGAGTGGTGGGCAGCCTCACGCATTGCGACGGATATCGCGCCGCGGCGGTCACGAACTCGCCGGACATCGCCTCGGTCGGCATCGACGCCGAGGTCCACCAGCCGCTTCCTGAGGGAGTCGCCAAGGCCGTCACCGTGACCGGCGAGGTGCAGATGCTGACCCGGCTCGCGGTCATGTACCCCGCGGTTCACTGGGGGCGGGTGTTGTTCAGCGCCAAGGAAAGCATCTACAAGACCTGGTTCCCGCTGACACACGCGTGGTTGGACTTCACCGACTGCGAGCTCGTCATCGACCCTGAGCACGGGACCTTCACCGGACATCTGCTGGTCCCCGGACCGCGCATCGGCGGTACGGTCATCGACCGGTTCGACGGACGATGGTCAGCCACGGGCCGCCAGGTGCTGACGGCGGCTTACCAGCCGAGCAGACCGGTCTCCGCACCCTAGGACTGCCCGGCCAGGAAGTCGATGATCACCTGGTTGACCGTCTCCGGCTGCTCGAGGTAGCCGAAGTGGCCTGCGTCGGGGATCTCGACGTACTGCGCACCCGGCACGGCATCGGCGACCTCCCGGCCCAGGAAGGGCGGAATCCTCCGGTCGTCCGCGAAGCCGATGGCGAGCAGTGGCGTCGTGATCGCGCCGTACGCCGCGAGCCGGTTCTCGAGCTGGGCGGACACCTCGCGTTGACCGCGCTCACCGGGACCCATCGGGCCCGCCGAGAAGGCGAGTACGGCGAGCCAGTGGCGTGCATTGGCGGGATCGCGCAACGTCGCCGGAGAGAGGTACAAGATCGCGTCGAGGGCCGCCCTGTACTCAGCCGGTAGCTCCACGGACGAATCGAACAGCTCTCGTTCGCCGGCACTCAGGCGCCGGTTCACCTCGTCGAGGCGTCCGTGCGCCGCCATGGCCACTGCTCGCCGCACCAGCTCTGGACGACTCAGCGCCAACTCCTGTACGACGCGTGCACCCAATGACGTTCCGACCACATGCGCGGGTCCACCGAGATGCTCGATCAGTTGCGCGACGTCGTCGACCAGGTCGTCGATCGTCATCCGGGGAAAGGCGTCGCCGGCCGGCCGCGGCGCCGGACTGATCCCGCGGGCGTCGAAGGTCGCCACCCGGTATCCGGCGCCGACCAGCGCCGGGACCTGGTGCAAGGTCCAGACGTTGCCCTTGGCACCGGTACCCATGACGAGTACGACGAGGTCGCCGTCACCGACCACGTCGTACGTCAGCTCCACGCCGCCGACTGCCAGAACCGGCATCAGCACTCCGTCACGGGCACCGCGTCGTTGCTTCGGCTCAGCCCAGGCTCAGGACGGCATCGAGACCGACCGTCACTCCGGTGAGCTTCGGGACGGCGCGGAGTGCCGTGAGCACTCCGGGCATCAGGGACTCGCGGTTCACAGAGTCGTAGCGCAGCCTCAGGATCTCGCCGTCGACTCCGAACATCACCTCTTGCGACGACATGAACCCACGGACCCGGACCGCGTGGACGTTGACTCCCTCGATCTGCCCGCCACGTACGCCGTGCGGGTCGAGGTAGGTGGCATCGGGCGAGGGGGCGCACCCCGCTTCGGCTCGCGCGCGGCCGATCAGTTCGGCGGTGTGCTGCGCCGTTCCCGAGGGCGCGTCCACCTTGCCGGGGTGATGCATCTCGATGATCTCGACGGACTCGAAGTACGGGGCGGCCTGGGCGGCGAACTTGGCCATCAGCACCGCACTGACCGAGAAGTTCGGAACGACGAACACGCTGACGTCGGCATGGTCGGCCAACGCTGCGCGGATCTGCTCCACGGACTGCTCGTCGAAACCGGAGGTCCCCACCACGACATGGAGCCCCTGCTTGATGCACCACTGGACCTGCTCGTGGGCGACGTCCGGCGGCGAGAACACGAGCACGACCTCGGCGTTGCCGTCGACGATGTCCTGTACGTCGTCGTCGATGTCGACCTCGGCAACCACGGTGAGATCGGAGCTGGCCTCAATCGCGTGGACCGACGCCACACCCATGCGCCCGCGGGCCCCCACAACAGCAATTCGAGTCATCTTGGATAGCCTTCCTAACTTGTTGCCTGGCCACAGCGTCCTGGATCGCAGGCAGCTGTGAGTGCGGCGGAGGTGGACGCCAGGTTCTGCGGAGTTCGATCGCGGTGCCGACGGCTCACACCAGGCGAGCGGAGAGCTGGTCGTCCGCCCCTGGCACCGGCTCGGCGAGGTCGTTGCCCAAGGCAATGATGCGGTTGGAGCCGTCGACGTGGACGACCTTGGGCTGGTAGCCGACGAGTTCGGAGTCCTCGGCCAGCAGGAACGACATGATGATCACCAGGTCGCCGGGGTGGATGAGATGTGCCGCCGCGCCGTTGATGCAGATGTCGCCACCGCCGGCCGGCCCGTTGATGATGTAGGTCTCCAGCCGGGCCCCGTTGGTGATGTCGACGACCTGCACCTTCTCCCCTTCGGTCAGGCCCGCGGCCCGCGCGAGGTCGACATCGAGGGTCAGCGAACCGACGTAGTGCAGGTCGGCCTGGGTGACAGTGGCGCGGTGGATTTTTCCGCCCAGGACTTCGCGAAGCATGTCCGGCTCCTTGTGAGTTGTGCAGCGTGGATGCTGCGGAATCAGTGGGTGACAGGGGTCTCGTGCTGGGAGATGTGGTCGCGCAACGACTTCGGCCGGATGTCGGTCCAGTGCTCGTCGATCCAGTCGAGGACCTCCTGGCGCGTCCTGCCGCCGGGTTCGCCGTACGCGATGCTCCAGCCGGCGGGGACCGGCTTGAACGTCGGCCACAGCGAGTGCTGCTCCTCGCCGTTGATCAGCGCGTAGAAGGAACCGTTGTCGTCGTCGAACGGGTTCTGGGCCATCAGTGCTGCTCCTCGTCGTTCCTGTCGGGGCTCGGTCCGGACCGGCGGCCGGCCCCTGGCGTCACCAGGCGCGGACGAACGGCGATCCCTCGTCGAGCGCTGACGATAACACCAATAACTTAGGTAAGGCTAACTTCAGTTGGCGGCTCAGGCGAGCGCGCCCGCACGTCGCCCGATCACCATGCCCGCGGTGAGACCGGCACCTGTCGGGTAGTTCCCGCTGAAGAGCCCCCCGAGCGTCTCACCGCACGCGAAGAGCCCAGGGATGGGCTGATCCGACCGGTCCAGCACCCGGCCGTCGACGTCACCGCGGAGGCCACCGAAGGTGAAGCTGATCCCGCACGTCACTGGATAGGCGGAGTACGGCGGCACCTCGACCGCCGATGCCCAGTTGCTCTTGACCGGCTGCACCGCCGCGGTCCGGCCGTCCTTGATCGTCGGATCGAGCGGCCGGCTGGTGTCGATCGACGAGTTGAACTCCCGAACCGTCCGCACGAACCCGTCGCCGTCGACATCCATGGCCGCGGCGAGCTCTTCGAGGCTGTCGGCGACCACCGGGACGATTCCGGGCATCTCGTACTCGTACGCCGCGAGCATCGAGCGTGAGGTCGCGTCGAAGACCTGGAACGCCACCGAACCCGGTTGTTCGAGGATCACCTTGCCGTACTTCGCGTACGTGTAGTTGCGGAAGTCCGCGCCTTCGTCGAGGAACCGTTGCCCCCGGCGGTTGACCACGATGCCCAGCGGATAGCCATACCGGCTGAGCCGGTTCGTCAAGGCACGATTGCTCTCGTTCTCGGGGAACGACGCGTCCCACGGAACGCTGTGGCAGGTCGACCAGTCCCCGCCACGATCCGCGCCGATCTCCAGCGCCGCCTGGATCAGGTCACCGGTGTTGTACGGCGTGCCGCGCACCTTCGCGTGCTGCCAGCCGTCGCCCAGATAGAGCTGACGCCATTGCGCGTTCGCCTGGAAACCACCACTGGCGATCACCACCGACTCCGCCGGAATCTCCTGGTCACCGATCCGGACGCCGACGACCGAACCACCGTCGGTCATCAGCCCGGTCACCGCGCTGTCGTAGCGCACCTCGACTCCGAGCCGTGCGGCGATCTGCTCGTGGACCGACATCAGCCCGGGACCGCCGTCGACGTTGCGCACGTGCGATCCACCCCAGAACGCCAACGTCCCGTCGGGGAGCTCGTGGGCCTGCCGCTCGTACATCAACTGGAATCGCAGTCCCAAGCCGTGCAGCCAGCGGACCGCGTCACGCGAGCCTTCGACGACAGCCTCAGCCAGTTCCTTGTCGCCCCGCCCGCCGGTGACCCGCTCCAGATCGGCCAGGAACTCCGTCGCCGAGTACGGCGGGACCTCCGTGCGCGGGTACCGCTCATCCGGCTCGAGGACCTCGAGCAGGTCGCCGAGCCCGTCGTGCACCATCCGGGTCGACCCCAGGGTGTAGTAACTGTTTCCGCCGGCATGTTCTCGCGGCGCCTTCTCCAGCAGCACGACCCGCCGCCCCCGTTCGGCCGCCGCATGAGCCGCGCAGTAGCCGGCGTTCCCTCCGCCCACTACGACAACCTCCGGATCGCGCATGTCCATCTCCCCACCGGCCGGCATCCACTGTAGTCAGGCAGCCCTTAGCTTAGCCTTACCTAAATATCGCATGCTGTGTTCCTGACCACAGCCCTGTCCAGCAGATCTAGAGGTCCCTGGCCCAGAACGGCTTCGGGCTCAGCGGAGGCTGCGGAGCTGCCTGACCGCAGCTGCGCAGCGAGTGGCTGACACGGCGGCGGCACTACGTGGCCGCTGACGTGGGCTGGGATGGGGATTTGACCGTGCCCTAGGGGCACGGTCTGGAGTGGGCTCGTGGACGAACGAGAGAGAGGACCGAAGATGCGTTGTCGACGAGTCGCTCGTGCAGGTCTGGCGTTGGTGGTCACGGCTGGTCTTGGTGGGACGTTGATCATCGCCCGGCCGGCGATCGCTGAAGAGGCCAGGACTCCCCTTGCCGCTGCCAAGCCGGTGGAGTTGGCCTGGGGGAAGTGTCCGACCGGTGTGGCGGCCGGGACTCCGCAGTTGCAGTGCACGAAGGTGCCGGTGCCGCTGGACTACTCCGAGCCCGACGGCCAAAAGATCGAGATCGCGGTCTCCCGCCTGGCCAGCGCGAAACCGGCCGAACGGCGAGGTGTTCTGCTGCTCAACCCGGGCGGCCCGGGCGGAGCAGGTTTGGCACAGCCCGCTGAACTGGTCGCGCTGGGACTACCGACGACCGTCTCCGCGGCGTACGACCTGATCGGCATGGATCCGCGCGGCGTTGGCCACTCGTCACCCGTGAGCTGCGGTTTCCGGTCCGATGACGAGTACGCCGCCAACATCCCGCCGTACGCCGAGAACTCGGCCGCCGTCGCCAGGCAGGCAAAGATCGCCGAGCGGGTGGCTTCTCAATGCGCCGCCAACGACAAGCACAGGTTGCTACCGCATTTGTCGACGGCCAACACGGCCCGCGACATGGACCGGATCCGGATCGCGCTCGGCGAGCAGAAGATCAGCTACTTCGGAGTTTCCTACGGTTCGGCACTGGGCTCGGCCTACGCCTCGATGTTCCGCGACCGGACCGACCGGATCGTGCTGGACAGCAACCCCGGTACCACCTCCCTGGACCGGGCCGCCGTGCGGCGATTCGGGCCGGGCCTGGAACAGCGGTTCCCGGACTTCGCGAAGTTCGCGGCCGAACGCCACGCCGGCTACGGCCTCGGCCGGACCCCGGCCGAGGTGCGAAGGAACTTCTTCGCCCTTGCCGAGCGGCTGAATCGCAAGCCCGTGAACGGAATCGACGGCGCGACCTTCCGGCTCTACCTGTTCGCCGGGTCGTACGGCGATTCGAGGTTCCCGCTGATGGCCCAGATCTGGCAGTCGCTGGCCGGCTCCGACGACGCCGGCGTACGGCGCCTGCGGACGGACAGCTGGATTCCAGATGCACCGGCCCTGCCTGGGTTGAGCGCCGGCCCAGCCACCGAAAGCGCGGCCCCGTCGCCGAACGACAATGCCTTCTCCGCGTTCCTTGCGGTCACCTGCAACGACACGGCGTGGCCCACGGACGTTGCGACGTACCAGCGAGATGTCACCAAGGATCGCCGGCGCTTCCCGATGTTCGGTGCCGCCGGCGCGAACATCAGTCCCTGTGCCTATTGGCCGCGGCCGGCCGAACCGCCCGTGCGGATCACGAAGGACGGACCGGCCAACGTCCTGATCCTGCAGAACCTGCGTGACCCCGCCACCCCGCATCTCGGCGGCGTGCTGCTGCGCAAGGCTTTCGGGCACCGGGCCCGGCTGGTGAGCGTCGACGGGGGCGAACACGGCGTCTACATGTACGACGACAACCCGTGCGCGCTCAACGTCACCACCACCTACCTGGTCGACGGGACCTTGCCGAGGCGGGACACGTTCTGCTCGGCATCGACGCGGTCGGGGCTGAACCTCGATGCGGCAGCCCAACGGACGCGAGCCGCCGTACTCGATCGACTGCTTCGCTGAGCCAGTAGCGTCGAAGGCAACCGACGTACGGGAGGGATGAGCCGTGGCGTGGAGTACGCGTCAGGTGGCGGAGCTGGCCGGGACGACCGTGAAGGCTGTGCGGCACTACCACAAGGTCGGCCTGCTCGATAGGCCCGAGCGCGACACGAACGGGTACAAGCGCTACGGCGTCCCTCACCTGGTACGACTACTGCGGATCCGGCGCCTCTCCGAGCTCGGAGTGTCGCTGGCGCAGATCGCGGCACTGGGCGACGCCGACGAACATCCGGAAGAGGCGTTGCGCGTACTGGATGCGGAACTCGCCGCCGCGGCCGACCGAATCCAGCGCGTCCGGGCCGAACTGGCCCTGATCCTGCGCCAGAGCCTGCCGACCGACCTACCGGCCGATCTGGCAGCGACCGCCGGCAACTTCTCCGAGGCCGATCGTCAGCTGATGGTGGTGTACAGCCGGGTGGCCGGCCCGTCCGGCCTCGCGGCCTATCGACGAATGCTGGCCGAGTACCGATGTGCACCCGCCGATGCCGAATTCGCTCAGTTGCCTGCCGACGCCGACGAGAACACCCGCCGCGACCTCGCGCGGCGGCTGCTCCCCCACGCCATCGACGCACTCGCCAAGCATCCCGACGTACTCAGCACCCAGCAGCAGGCGCCCGGGCAAACCGGGCACCTGGCTCACACCCTCGCCAGCGCCATGACCGAGATCTACAACGCGGCACAGGTGGACGTGCTCGCCCGGATCGGGAAGGAACTTCGCCGGCGAGACAAGGGATAGCCGGTCAGTTCGAGGTTCGCCTGAGACGCCGTCGTCGAGGAATCACACCGAGCACTCCTTGCTTTTACGACAGTTCGTCGTAATGTTTACGACAGGTCGTCGCTTACCGGAGCGCGGCGCAACGAACTGAGGAGCTCTCCCATGACCGCTACCGACCTTGCGGAGATCATTCAGCTGCATGGCATGTACGCCGACATCGCGGATCAGAAGGAGTTCAGCCGGCTGCCCGGCCTGGTCTACACCGACCCGCTCACGCTCGACTTCTCGGCTGTCGCCGGCATTCCCCCGATGGAGACCCCGCTCGGCGCGTACGTCGAGGTCCTCCGGGGAGCGTTCGCGCCGTTCATGGCAACCCACCATGTGATCACGGGCCATGTCATCAAGCTCGATGGCGACCGGGCGACGATTCACGCTCATGTCCGTGCCGAGCACTGGGTTCCGGACGAGACTGCCGACGGCGGGCCCAATCGCTGGCTGGTCGTCGGCTTCTACGACAACGAGGCGGTCCGTACAGCCGACGGCTGGCGTCTCAGCCGCGTGCGGCTCACGCCGACCTATCAGGAGAACGCGCATCTAGCGGGCGCATCGCTGCCTTCCGACGAGGCAAGGTAGCAGCGAACGCCGACGTTGATCGACGTGATCGAGGTGGCGGGCCGCTCGGCGGTCCGGCGGCTCTGAGCACAGGGAAGAACCACACGAGAAGGAGGCGGCCGTGCCGCGGATCCGGGGAACCAGCATCGAGGAGCACCACGAGCTGGTGTGGGCCGAGCTCGCCGAGGCTGTGCAGCAACTGCTGCTCGAACACGACTACGACTCGATCAACATGGGCCAGATCGCGGCCCGGGCCGGGCTTGCGCGCAACACGCTGTACAACTACTCGCGCGACAAGAGTGCCTTGGTTCTGGCGCTGACCCAGCGCGCCTGTCAGCCCTTGGTCGAGCGGGTGGCCGCAATCGCCGCCCGGTCCTCCGACGACGCCGCGGAACGCCTGCGTCAGCTCATCGACGCCGTCCTGGAAGCGTTCACGGACCGGACTCTGCAGCTGGTCTTCCGGCAGACCTCCGGCCCGGTCGCCGAGGTGCCGAAAGGGCCGGACAGCCCTTTCTCCGCGATCGTGGTCGAAGTGGAGAACGTGGTGCGCGATGGCATAGCGCGCGGAGAGTTCCGCGACGTCGAGGACGTGGATCTCGCGGTAGAACTGCTGTCCGGAGTCATGCGGGCCGGCGCCGAACGGATCGGCCGGGATTCGACCACCTTCACAGCCACCGTCCGCGCAGCGCAGGAGATCATCCTCACGTCCCTGACCCGCCGAACGGATCAGGAGCTCGGCTGACTCCCTTAGCGAACGCGCCCACCCAGGGGGCTCCGACTCGGAGCCCCCCGCGAGGTACGAGTCACCGCAGAGCAAGCGCGGACACCGGGCACCCAGGGGTGACCCCCGTGGGTCGACCAGTGTGTTCCACGGGCGCGGACAGCACGAGACGTTGCCATGCTGATTTTCGTCCAGGGAGCTGGGTTCGGTGTCAGGCACCGGATTCCGACTGCGAAAGGCAGCGCGTGCTATGACCACGCTCGAACAGCAAGACAGCCGTGCCATCCGGCCGTTCACCGTGCGTTTCCGTGCCGAGGCGCTCGACGACCTGCGCCGCCGCTTGAGGGCGACGCGCTGGCCGACGCCGGAGCTCGTACGCGATCGCGAGCAGGGGGTGCAGCTGGCCACGATGCGAGCACTGGGCCGGTACTGGGCGAAGGACTACGACGTACGGCGAGTGCAGTCCCGGCTGAACGCGCTGCCTCAGTTCACCACCGAGATCGACGGCGTGGACATCCACTTCGTCCACGTCAGGTCCAAGCACCCGGACGCGCTGCCGCTGGTCATGACACACGGCTGGCCGGGATCGATCATCGAGATGATCGACTCCATCGGCCCGCTGACCGACCCGACCGCGCACGGCGGCACCGCCGCGGACGCCTTCCACCTCGTACTGCCGTCGCTGCCCGGATACGGCTTCTCGGCCGAGCCGACCGAGCTCGGCTGGGACCTTGTCCGCACCGCCCAGGCCTGGGCGGAGCTGATGCGCCGGCTCGGCTACGACCGCTACGTGGCACAGGGCGGTGACGTCGGCGCCGGTGTGACCGACGCGCTCGGACGGCTGGGCCCGCAGGGGCTGGCCGGCATCCACACCAACCTGCTGGTGACGGCCCTCAACGACCCCGCCTCGCTGCCGAACGACACCGAGGAGGAACGCGCCGCGCTCGCCGCGATCAAGGTCTTCCAGACCAGCGGAAACGGTTACTTCGTGGAGATGGCCACCCGGCCGGAGACGATCGGGTACGCGCTGCTGGACTCGCCGTCCGCGCTCGCCGCCTGGATGATCGACCACGACACCGACGCCTATGACAAGATCGCCGGCGCATTCGTCGACGACAAGCCCACGGGCAACCTCACCAGGGACCACATCCTCGACAACGTGACCGCCTACTGGCTGACCGGCACCGGAGCATCCTCGGCGAGGTCGTACTGGGAGGCGTACGGACCGGACGCGTCTGCCGCGGGACGTCCACCGCTTCCGGACCCACGCGTTCCGGTCGGGTTCAGCACCTTCCCCGGCGAGATCTGGCGGACACCGCGCAGCTGGGCCGAGCAGGCCTACCCCACGCTCAACTATTTCGGGGTCGCGGCACGCGGCGGTCACTTCGCTGCCTGGGAAGAGCCGGAACTGTTCGCGGCGCAGGTGCGAGCCGCATTCCGTCCACTGCGATAACCGCACGCGCCGAACCCGGCAGGCGGTCATCCAAGTATTCGAACCTTGAGGTGGAGAACCATGACTTCGTCCGTATCCCAACCCACTCGACGGCATCTGTTGCAGGGCGGCCTCGCCGCCGGCCTCACCGTCGCCACGCACGGTGCTCTCGGCCAGGCGCCGGCGAGCGCGGCAGCGGCCACCGGCCCGAACGCGATTCGCCCGTTCCGGGTCTCGATTCGGCATGGACAGGTAGCCGAGATGCGCCGCCGGATCGCCGCCACCCGCTGGCCGACTCGCGAGCTCGTCACCGACCGCTCGCAAGGCGTCCAACTGGCACCCGCCCGGGCCCTCGCCCGGCACTGGGCCACCAAGTACGACTGGCAGCGATTCGAGGCGAAGCTCAACGCGCTGCCGCAGTACAAGACCGAGATCGACGGCGTCGACGTGCACTTCATCCACGTACGCTCACCGCACCGCAACGCACTGCCGCTGATCATGACTCACGGCTGGCCCGGCTCGATCGTCGAACTGCTCGAGACGGTCGGCCCCCTCACCAATCCGACCGCGTACGGCGGCACTGCGGCGGATGCTTTCCACCTCGTGCTGCCGTCGATCCCCGGCTATGGCTTCTCCGGCAAACCGGACGAACTCGGCTGGGACACCGCCCGGACGGCACGCGCCTGGGCCGAACTCATGCGCCGCCTCGGCTACACCCGCTACGTCGCCCAAGGCGGCGACGTCGGCGCCGCCGTCACCGACAACCTCGGCCGCCTGGCCCCCGCTGGGCTACTCGGCATCCATCTGAACCTGCTGGTCCCGGCGTTGGCCGGCACCAGCAATCTGCCGAAGAACACCGACGAGGAGAAGGCCGCGCTCGCCGCACTGCAGGTCTTCTCGACGAGCGGCAAGGGCTACCTGGTGGAACAGTCGACGCGTCCGCAGACGATCGGCTACGCACTGCTGGACTCCCCCGTCGCCCTGGCGGCCTGGATGCTCGACCACGACACCGACAGCTACCTCAAGATCTCCCGCGCCTTCGCCGGCGGCCCGCCGGCGGGCAACCTCACCCGCGAGCACATCCTCGACAACATCTCGCTCTACTGGCTGACCGGCACCGGCGAGTCGGCCGCCCGCGTGTACTGGGAGCGAACCCAGACCGCCGCCGCGGGAGAGCCTCCTGCCCCGGTGACCGTCCCAGTCGCGTTCAGCGCATTCCCGGGCGAGATCTTCCAGGCACCGCGCAGCTGGGCGCAGGCCAGCTATCCGACCCTCAACTACTACGGCAAACCCGAGCAAGGCGGACACTTCGCCGCCTGGGAGGAGCCCGACCTGTTCACTCAAGAACTCCGTGCCGCCTTCCGATCCTCTCGCTGACCCCGGCGGTTCGTCAGGTGGTCCGTCGGTGCTGCGCGCAGATGGCGGCGATCCAGCTCCAGCCGAGGACGACCGCCACTCCGAAAACAGTGATCGTGACCGGCTTGCCGGCGCCTGCCATCAGTCCGGCGAAAGCGCCGAAGAAGAGCACGCCGGTCACCGTGGAGTAGCGGGCCCAGCCGGTCTGCCCGGTACTGCGGTAGTACGCCGCCATCACCAGGCAAGCGGCGATCAGCCCGGTGAACCCGATGGTTCCGGCGACGAAGTGCCCCATCCCGCGGGCGCTGATCTCGGCGTGGTCACCGGGGGTGCCGACGGGGAATCCGGCGCCCGGGTCGGCCGGAAAGATCGCGGCCAGCAACAGACCGACGCCGTACGCGCCGAGCAGCCGTGGCGCCCACCGGCTCCCGCGGCCGGACATCGATCGGTGCAGCCCCACGGCAGCGGCGACCGTGAGGAGAGCGGCGAGCACGAAGTTGACCGACTGGATCCACCCCGGGCCACCGTTGGCGAGCAGGCTGGCCGGGTGGCGGGTGATGTCGAACCCTTCCCGCGTCGCGGCCTGTCCGAGCCAGACAGCCGTGTAGAGCGGCCCGGCCACCAGGCCGGCAGTGAGCAAGGTACGGGTGGTGGTGCGAGGCGTCGTACGGACAACTGGGGCTTGGGTGGTGGTCATGATCCGGGTCCTTCCGAGACAGGGGTTCTGCTCTTACACCTCTGCGTCGATCAACTCATCCAGAAATCGACACCTCTGCGGCGAGAAAGCTCCGTGACACACAGGGACCAGGTGACGCGGGACGGTTCGCCATGGATTGGTCCGCGGGTACCGAGCGACTGTCCGAAGACCGCAACGCTAGGGAGGAAAAGATGTCCGCGTACGAGCAAGGTTCTCCAGCCCCCGGCATGCCGCAGGGGCAGCCGCCTGTCGGACCCGCCGGTGTCGGCCCGGGTCCTGTCGGCCCGGGCGGTCCAGTCCACCGGAGTGGCGCTTCGGAGACCAAAGCGTCGTTCAAGACCACAGAACTGATCGCCTACGTGGCAGCAGTTCTCGGCGTGCTGATCGCAGCGGCCGTCGTCGGCGACGACAACGACGGCCGCGACGCCTTCGACGCCGAGCGGGCCTGGCTGTACGTCACCCTCCTGACCATCGGCTACCTGGTCAGCCGCGGACTGGCCAAATCGGGCAGCCGCCACTCGGACTACTAGAATTCGCAAGGTTGCTTGTCTTGGGCGCATGCCCGGGATGTAGTGGGGTTACGAAACAGACCGTCAGCGCTCATCGGCGCCGCAGGCCCGGCCGGTCCAGGTTCTCGTAGGTGGCCAGCACGACCTGTAGCCGGTCGAGGCGGAAGCGGCCGGGTTGCTGGTCGTACACCCGCCGGCCCGCGTCGGACCAGAACAGCTCCGGCGGCACGGTATTCGTCCCAGGGGAAAGGAACTTGAGCACCTCCCGAACCGCGGCGACGGCGTACCGCGCTGCCTCGTCGGCGGCGGCCGGATCATCGCTGGGCACTGCCGACATCAGCCGATCAGCCAGGTCCAGCCACTGTCCGGGGTCCAGCAACTGCGAGGGTTCGGGGCCGCCGAAGTTCGGGGTGCCGCCGGCGTGCTCGCGGTCCGGAAGCCCGAACAGGTGCTCTCGGCCTGTCCCGCACTTGCCGCAGGTGCCGTCGTACGCCGTGACCAGTCGCCCACCGACCTGCGCGAGGCCGTGCTGCCACTCGGCCTGTACGGAACCGCATTCGGCACACGGCAGCAGGTCGAGGTACGCCAAGGCTTCGTCCCGGGTCCGGGCGATCGGCAGCACCGTCACCCTAGGCATGCCGGCTTCTCGTCGTCATCGCACTCCTCGTCATCGTCTTCAGGCGCCGTCGCCAGGTTCGCGGTCAACAGCCGGTCCCATGGATCGACCGGAGGGCGCACCGCAGGCACGACCGTTGCAGGCGCCGGATTGCCATCGGCTGCCAGGAGTTGCAGATAGTCGGCTTCGAACATCGTCAAGTACGCCGTACCGCGCGGCGCCTGTTCGAGCCGAAGCACCTCGGTCGGGCGAAGCTCGCCGCTGCGCCGCACGATCTCCCGGATCAGCTTCACGTCGTACTCGACCTCGACCTGAACCGTCACGACCGATCCCTGCTCGAACCGGCTCCGCTCCCGCCGTACGCCCCGGCCGTCCGTGGTCCGGTCGGCGAGCTGGTCGCCCGCGGTCAGTCCACCCCCGAGCCCGCTGTCCGCGTCCGCGGCCGTCGCGCCGCCGTCCACCGGTGCCAGGCGGCCCGAGTTCACGGTGTGCGTCACGGTGTGCTGGCTCCGGTTCACCTCACCGATCTCCACGGCGTCGACCGGTCCGCTGATCAGTCGCGCGCCCACCACGTTCGCGGCGACCCGGACCTTGACCGAGCCCGACGCATACCCCGGCAACGACAGTTCGAGTACGTCGAAGCCGTCGTCGCGCGCCATCCGGCTGAACGACGCGTTCATCGCGGCCGTGGCAAGGATTTCCTGCAGCGCCGACCGGTGTGCCTCGATCCCGGCCCGGCCGAGCAGATCCGGCTCTGCCAGCCGCCGCGCGATCGCCACCGGCAACTCGTTGCCTTCAGCACCTTCCACGAAGAACGCGTCCGGAAGGCCGCGGGGGTCCACTGCGGTGGCCGGTCGTGCCGAGCTGTGCTCCGGCGGTGCGGAAGGTCCGTCCAGCGGGAGTTCCGGAAGCATCCGCGCGGGAATCAGTTGCACGATCTCGCCGGTCAGCCGCACCGGACGCACCGGTACGAGCGGCGACTCCGATCGGGTCATCGCCTGGCCGATCCGCGTCCGCGGTGGTATCGCGGTCGGCTCCGGAGTGACCTCGAGCGTGTACGTGACGCCGCGACGAACCCGGTGCAACCCGTCGAAACTCGCGATCCGTTCGAGCCGGGTGGTCTGCTCCCCGATCGACACCGTGGTGGAGTCGGTCCGGTCGGTGCTCGCACTGCCCGTTCTGCCTTCCTCCAAGCCGCCGCTGAGACCCGCACCGAGTGACTGACCGGTGGTCGAGCTGTTCGAGCGATCGTCGTACAGGTAGCGCTGCACGATGCTGATCACGTTCCTGACCACACCGAGCGAGGTCGCCGGTCCGGTGAACTCCGCCTGGATCGTCAAGGTGACCCGTTGCGCACCGAACTGACCAGGCTTCCCGATCGCGTACGTTCGCTGGAAACCCTTCGGACCACGCATGTCCTCGAACCGGCCCCACCAGCGCTTTCCGGCGAGGTCGGCGAACAACGCCCGAGCCAGCATCGGATCGCTGTCGGGAGCAGCGCCCAACTGCTCGGTCATCACCTCGAGGACCCGGCCGAACATGGTGGTCTCCTGACCGTTCTCCGTCACCATCGCCTGCTCGATCAGACTCGAGCCGAAGTTGTTCCGGTAGTGCTCCGGGAGCTGAATCGTCCGAGTCCGGTCCGACTGCTCGGCCTGTTGCAGCAAAGAGTCCAGCCGCGCCTCCTTCGTTCCCGGCGTCGGCCTGCCCCGCTGCAGCTTCGCCAGCACGGCCCGAGGCGTGTGGAAGACGGACAGCGCCGGCACGGGCTCGTTCGCGGCCCGCGCGCCGGCCAGGGTGGCGCGGTACTGCCGGATCAGCCCCAGCGCGAGCCGGCTGTTCAGCTCCAGGCTGCCGTTCAGATACCGCTCGACGGCATCCGCGACCTGGGTCAGGGGCAGGCTCAGCTCACCGTCGACGTGAAACTGCAGCACGTCTCGCTCCGCGACCTGGAACACCACCGTCGACGGAACCTTCAGCGGCTTCCCGTCAGCGGTCGTGGTCACGGCCAGCTCGGCGGTTCCGGCGAACAGGTAGTGCCGGCCGACCTCGATCGTCAGCCGCTCGACGCCGGTGATGGTCTGCCCGGTGCGCGAGGTGGAACTGCTGTTCCCGTACTCCGCCGACGCCGTCCCGCTCCGGCTTTCCGCGGTGGCCCCGAGGGTGAGCGCGGCCGAGGCGCCGGTGCTCTGCCCGACGGACAGCCCATGGCTGCTCAACGCGAGGTTGATGTCACCCACCACGGCATCGGTCGTTCCCAGCAGCACCACATCGACGATCTTTCCGCTGATCGACAGACCGGATCGGGTCGAGACCGGTCCCGCGCCTCGCACCACCGCGTCGCTCCGGTACGACGTCCGCGCCCACTCCGGATGCGCCAGCAGGTGCCGCGGGTCCAGGAGCGCGGCCAGGTGATGACGAGCCGCCGGCTCCCGAGTGATCGACTCGTCGACCAGCCGGGGAAGTTCATGCGTGTCCAGCGCGACCAGCGTGGTCCGGTCGAGGACCTGGTCGCTGAGCGGACCGGCGGACACCTGGCCGCGGGCCGGATCGGCGGAAGGCAGCAGATCCGTGTCGACCAGGATGCGCGCCGAAGTCCCTGGAGCGCCGTTGTGCAGCACGACGTCCTGGACACCGAGCTCGGTCACCTCGATCCGGTGCGGCACCTCGAACGCCGCGACCGCCGACCTGCTTTCGATCAGCGTCACCTGGTTGACCGTTCCGCCGGTGAACCAGCCCATCGTCCGCCCGAGCGCCTGCCGACCGTACGAGACACCCGACCTGATGATCCCGCCGCCCGAACCGTCCTGGCTGAGCCCGAGTGGTGACGCGTTCCAGGGCAGGGACTTGGACCAGCCGGTCGACCTGCCGACGGAGTCGGAGCCGATGTTCAGCGTCACCATCGCCTCGTCGTCGGTCACCCGCACCGCCGACACCGGTCCCGGCCGGATGCCGATCCGCAGACTGATCGTTTCGGTTCCCAGACCGGTCCTCGGCCTCGTCAGGGTCACCACGATGCCTTGCTGGACGGCGATGTCGTACCCCGCCTCCAGCCGGTTGACCGACAGCTGTGTTCGCAGCTCGGTCAGATTCAGCAACTGCGCGTGCCGCTCCAGCGGGTCGGCTGTCAACTGGCCGAGATTCGGATCCCCTTGCGCATCGAGCGGCGGCAGGAACCCGCGCTCTGCCAACGGGCCGACCAGGTCAGCCAGCGCCTGCTCACCGCCGGTCACCCGCTGAGCCAAGCCAGGGCCCGTGGTCCGGACGCGGCCGGTGACATCAGTCAGCCAACTCGCCAACTCCACTCTCCGGCCCGGAACCTGGACGCCGGCGCGAGGGTCGCCGCGCAGTACCGGCCGGCCGTCTTCCAGCACACGGTTTCCGCCCGGGTCGTGCACGAACGCGCTCTCGGCGACCGGCAGCCCGTGACGGTAGGCATCGTTGGTCTGCAACCGGGCCAGCCCAACCGTCTCGCCGGTCACCGAGCCCTGTGGCACACCGTTCAGAACCACAGTCACTTCGTGGTCGAACACCAGCCGATAGCCCTGCGTCGTACCGGTGTAGCGCTGCACGCCGACATGGATGCCGACTCCCCCGGCGCTCAGCGATTCCGACCGGCTGACCGACCGCCCGCCACTCGCCGACGGGCCGAGGTCGACAGAGCTGTCGCCGAGGTCGGTCAACGCCTGGCCGCCGTACCCGACAGTCGCGTTGAACGAAGTGCTGGCGGAGAAGTTCTGCTGGCCGCCGGCGTTGCTGAAGCCGACGCGGACGCGCTCCTGCCAGTGCGCCGTACTCGGTTGTCCGACCAGTTCGGTCAGTTCGTACCGCGCAACGGTCTTGATCTGAACGTGCCCCACCGGCCGCCCGTTGGCCTGCAGCGGTCGCAGGATCGAACGCTCGGTGCTCTCGGGGAGCCGCGACGGCAGATCGTGATTGATCGCCGAGTGGATCTGCTCGCGCAGCAGCGAAGCTTCGTCACCGAACTTGGCCAGTTGGTCCCGGAATCTGAGAAACGCCTTGTCAGTAAGCCGTTGCAGGCCGTCGAGGGAGGTGAGCGTGTGATTCGGCAACCGCCCCGAAGGAGGTGTGCCATTGGTGAAGGTCTGCGTGGGCGCCGGCACCGTGTAGGCGTGGGAGGCCCATGCGTACAACCTGGAGACGTCCTTCCCTCGGCCGCTGTCGACCTGGAGGTCGGCCAGGAGCTGGTCCGGTTCGCCAGGCTTCCGGGCCTGCAGCTGCCAGCTCGCGTGGGCGGCGTACAGCAGCGACTCACCGCGATTGTCCTCGACCGCGCCGTCCTGACCGTACTGCGCACCGGTCGACGACACCGAACGTCCCCGGCCGGAAACCTGCTCACCCCTGACCGTGAGCAGTTCCCCGACGGCGTTCAGCCACGAACCCTCACCGAACAGCCGGGTCAGGGAGTTCAGCGCGAAGCTGCCGCCGGCGCCGATCCTGCCGTTCTGGGTGATCTCGTGCTTGCGTGACGGCTGAGGCAAGAGGCCGAGCATGGTCTCGGAGGCCCGGATCGACGGGTCCAGTATCTCTACCAGCTCGGACACGGTCAGCCGGAGCCGAAGCTCGATCGGGCGGGCGTGCCCGACCCGCAGGCTCGCACCGTCGGCCGTGATCAGTTGCCCGAACTCCGCATTCAGCCTGTGCTGCAGGGCGCCTGACGTGAAGCGATGATCGACACCGTTGGCCGCGAGCACCGCGTTCACCCGGTTCGTCAGCGCGGACAGATGCGGCAACCAGCCGGTCGGCAGCAGACTGGACAACGCGATCAGGGACGGAGCCACCGCGGCCAGCCTCTGTTCGTACGCCGTCAGCTCCGTCACCAGCCCGGACGCGATCGTCGCGCGTTGGCGCGGCGTGATGGAACGCGCGTCGGTCAGCAGTGCTTCGTAGCCCTGGGCAACTTTTTCGAGCTGACCCAGCGCCGACTGGTAGCCGGCCGCGACCTGCTCGTGCCACACCTGTACCTCGGCCTGCTTGGCGGCATCCTTCATCGCCTGGCGGGCACGGGCGAACCGGCCGGAGTCCGCCATAGCCAGAGCGTCGGCCGCGATCTGCTCGCTTTGCCGCGCGGACTCCGCTGCCTCGATCGCTTTGTTTCGTTTGGAATCGACCCGCTTGCGTAGCTCGTCGGCCTGCCGCCGCAGTTCTCGAAGATGGTCAGCGACGTCGGAGACGAACCCCTCGACGGGATCTTGCAACGGCGATTGGGTGGGTGGAGCGTCCCAGGGCAGGATCGGCGGCTGCTGACCACGTGCCTCGATCGCCGTGGCCAAGAGTTCCAAGTCGTTCGCCAGCGCTTGCGCCGACTGGGCGGCTCCGGTCCGGCCGGCCCGCACTGCGGCGTCCGCGGCTGCCCATTGCCCGGCCAGCAGCCGGAACTCGTTGAACTGTGCGGCGACACAGGCGTCTTCGGTGTGAGTCGACGGCCTGCGCAGCAGTTGCCGTAAGCGACTGCGTGGCGCCGCCAGCTCCTGCAAGGTATGGCTGATCTCGTGCACCCACGCTCGCGTGAACTGATCGCTGGCCAGGCCGGGAGCCAGTCGTACGAGATGCGGATCTTCTACAGTGCCGGCGCGAACCTTCGTCGCAGCCACCCGTCGGGGCGAGACCGGACCGAAGCTGACCTTGAAGTGCTGCGCGCCGTGCCGGTCGGTCTGGACGACGATGATGCCGTCGCTGACCTGGTCGATCTGACCGGTGATCAGACCGCCGAAGTCCGCCTCTACCGCCGCCCGCGCAGCCTGGACCGCCTCCCGCACGGCCTCGTCGGGCGAAGCAGGGTGGGTGCTGGCAACTCGACCGTTGGCAGTGAAGCGGGTGCCAGGGATCTCCGGAGCATGAACTGTCGGGCCGTGCCCGTCAGGTCCCGGTCTCGGCGGTGCAGTGCTCGGACTGGCGGGTGGTGCCGTGTTCGGTCCGGACTGACCGGTTGCTTCGGGAGTCTCCGGTGCAGCGGATGTCGGTCCGTCATCGCTCGCGATTGGCGATTCCGGCGTCTCTGCCAGACGAGCTGCCTGGCGGGCGATCTGCTCCGCAGTACGGCGTACCGCGGCGAGGTTGAGGGGGTTGCCCTCGCCCGGCGCGGCCGAGGCGGCCACCCGGGGACCGACTCCCAGCGCA